>JALZEI010000179.1 GCA_030862115.1 Actinomycetota bacterium | reverse complement strand
CGCTCCATGGCAAGGCCAAGACGTTTCCCTCGATGCGTTTGGGCTTCTCGTTCAACCCCGTTATGTCGTGGACGCCCGTGTAGGAAACGACGTAGACCGCGATCGGAACGACGACGCAATAGAGAACGATGCTTGGGACCTCTTGCCGAATTGTCCCCAGCACGGCCCCACCCCTCTTCTGTTTCACTCGAGTGCGGGCGCTCCATTCCCAGACAAACGACAGGACGATGACCGCTGCGACCATAGACACCCCGCTCCATTTGGTCGCGACGGCACCTCCCGCTGCAATTCCCGCGGCGAGCCGCCACGGTCGCCTGAATAGGCCCCCCCGCGACCCGTCTGCAGACCAAATGAGGCTGTTGCGGTCGTAAGCGAGGAAGAGAAAGGCAGCTACCCCAAACATGGGCACAAAGACATCCAGCATCGAGGTTCGTGACTGAACGAAGTGAAGAGGGTCGATCGCAAGCAGAGCGGCGGCCAGAGACGCACCCAAGGTGGAGTCCAGTAGCGCTCGCCCCAGAAGATAGAGAAGGGCCACGGTCAGCGTCCCGCCCACGACGACCATGATCCGGAAACCCGTTTCATCGAACCCGAACACCTTTATGCCGAGAGAGACGAGCCACTTTCCGAGCGGGGGGTGCACCTCGTTCTGGACCCCGTCGAACCGACAACTCCCAACGGCTCCGAGGGCATATTTGCAAGCGTCCTTTGCGTAGTAGACCTCGTCGAAAATGAAGCCCTTCGGGTCTGCAACCCGAAACAGGCGCAGCACGCCCGCCCCGAGGGTGATCAGAAAAAGCGCAAGGGTGTCGCCGGCCGACCAGGTTTGCCGCAGGGCCCCTCGCATTCCCTGCCGCTCACCCGAACCGTTCCCGCCGTTCCCCGACTCCTCGGGGGTGGGATTCGAGGACTCGACCACCCCGTCAGAGTGATCGAGAGCCTTCGTTTGCCGGGTCGTTTCCCCTCTGTTCCGGGCCACGGGGGGGCAGCATAGTTAGTCTCTGCACCATGCGAACGATCCTGGCGGGGATCAGATCCTTGCGCCGAGCTCCTTTAGCGGTCCTTCCCCTAGCCGTTGAGGGCATAGCCGGCGCCGTCCTGATCCTGGCCGGGGGCATCCCCGCGTCGTCGGCCGCGGTTCCGTCTACGGCGGTTTTCCCACTCGACGTTTTCTTTGACGTAAAGCAATCCATTTCGTTCGGACGCAATTGGAGCTATGTGATCGCGACCGTGGGAGTGGGTGTACTGATCCGGGGGGCGGTCCTGGCGGGCACGTTGTGGCTGAGCGACGGACGCCCCGGCCCCTTTGTCGCCGCCTGGGCGCGCGCATCGCGTCTGGCGTTGATCGCGGCGCTGGTACTCCTGCCGTCGGCGACGCTATTTTTCGCAGGGGCGGCCATGAGGTACGCACCGTTTATCTGGGCCGGCGCGTTGTTGGGGGTGCTGCCCGCAGCGCTCTTGGCTAGGAAGGCCGCCAAGCTCGACGTGGGGGCCGGCGAGCCGCAGGGAGGCGGCGTACCCGAGGTCCCGAACTTCATCAGCTACGCCTACATAGTCACGGCTTTCGGCGCCGCGATGTCGGTGCTCGCCGACGACGGGAAGTGGGCGGCCGCCCTCCTGGTCGCTTGCCTCGGACCTTTACACGCCCTTTTCTTGGTCGGCTGGAGAGAACACGTTCGCAACGGGAGCTACCCGGGTGGGGGGACGATAGTCACGATCATCACCGCCCTGCTGATAGCCGCACTTTTCAGCATGGCCGCCTACGACCGCTTCATACGCGCCCCGGAACCCGTGAGCTCGGCACCCCGCCAGGGCCTGCTCATCGTGCTGGGCGGGGTCGACACCACGTCGAAGAGCGGAGCCTTCGCGGATCTCGATCCCCGCACCCTCGGCTTTCGGAGAAGCAGGGCACGCCAGCTTTCCTACAGAGGGGCAGGCAAGACCTACGAGGTGGAGGACACGCGCCGTTCTCTGCAGCGATCGGCCAAGATCATTTCGCAGCAGATAAAAACGGCGCCCCGTCCCCGAGCTCTAATCGGACACTCTCAGGCCGCCCTGGTCCTCGACCGCATCCTTGCCGCCGATCTGCCCGCGCCCGAGAGGGCGGTAATGCTCGCCCCTTCTCCACCGCGGGCGCCCTTTGTAGACATTCCGCCGCCGGATCGGACGGGAACGGGTCGTCCCGCCGGTGATCTCAGTCGGCTGCTTGCTTCGGGCCTCGACCTCATCGGTGTCGAGCCTTTCGAGATCGACGCGCCGAACGCGCCGACCAGGCTCGACCCGCTCATCGTGAGGAAATCAGAGATTCCCCGGCTGTCGGTGTGGGCGCTTGGTGATTCCGTCTGGCTGGAGAGGGATTGGCGTCGTCCCGGCGAGATCAACGTAATCTCGCTGACCGATCACGTGGGCGTGACCGACAACGGCGCCGCCCTGGAGGCGGCAAACGATTTCTTTGCCGGAAAGAAGGTCAACAACGACGAGTCCTCGTGGAAAGGAGTTGCGGTAGGCGTCCTCAAGTACGCCTTCGCTCCTTGGAGACCTCGATGAGGCAGGGCGGCGGCCGGCTTGTCCTCTGCGGCACGCCCATCGGAAATCTGGACGACATGTCGCCTCGGGCCGTGACGACCTTGCGGGACGCCGATTTGATCGCTTGCGAAGACGCCAAACGCACGCGCAAACTCCTAACGCATTTCGGTATTTCCGCCGGCGAGCTGGTGGTCTACAACGAGGGAAACGAGGCGAGGAGGGCGGCCCACCTCGTCAAGAAGATCGCGACCGGAAGGACCGTGGTCCTCGTATCCGACGCCGGGATGCCCGGCCTGTCCGACCCCGGCTACCGGCTGGTCACGGCCTGCGTGGAAGCCGACCTGCCGGTGGAAGTCGTCCCCGGGCCGACGGCGGTGGTCAGCGCCCTCGCCGTGTCCGGACTCCCGCCGGCCCGGTTCGTTTTCGAGGGTTTCCTCCCGCGGAGAGCCGGCGATCGAGCCCGCCGGGTGGAGGAACTCGGAGGAGAGAAGCGCACCCTTGTGTTCTTTTGTTCACCCCACCGGGTGAAGTCGGATGCCGCGGCCCTGCTGGACGGGCTGGGGGACCGGAGGGCGGCGCTTGTGCGCGAGTTGACCAAGCTCTACGAGGAGGTTCGCAGGGGGCCTCTCTCGGAGCTGATCGAATCGCTCGAGAGGGAGCCTCCTCGAGGGGAGATGGTGCTGGTGGTCGAAGGGCTGCGAGCGACCAATCGGGAGCCGGTCCCACGCGACCAGCTGGCGGCTCGGGCACGAGCCCTCATGGAGGACGGGGTTGTCCGTAAGGACGCGCTGGTCAAGGTCGCCAGAGAAGCCGGTGTGCCGAAAAGAGAGGTGTTCGACGCGCTGGTAGAGGACGGCGGGGATGAGGCCTAGGCGTCGTCCGGCAGACGGATCTCGCCGGCCCCCAGCTGGCCCAGCTCCTGAGCGCAGTTGTCGCACACCCTGCGGTCACGGTAGGCGACCTGAGGGTTCTCTGCAGAGCAGAAGACGCATACGTCCTGACGTTTTTGCAGGATGACGCGGTCTTCCTCGACGCTGATCTCGAGTTCGTCGCCCTCGTGGATCCCGAAGACCTTACGAAGCTCTGAGGGCAACACGATCCGCCCCAGCTCATCGATCTTGCGAACTACCCCGGTAGACTTCATTACTCTCCAAGCTCCCAAAAGATGGAATTATTTGACAAATGTATGCCCCTATCTCCCCCAAGTCAACCCATTTTCTGGGGGATATTTCCACCCACCTGGGTGGATACCCACCACTTATGCCGCCTGACTGTATCAAGCAGACCGGGGTCTGGGCGGGATGTTTGCAAAAAGAGCGCCCGTGAGTGATCAGGTTTTTTACCTGACGACCCCGATCTTCTACATCAACGACGTGCCTCACCTCGGCCACGCCTACACGGTGGTGGCGGCCGACTTCGTCGCTCGCTTCCGGCGCCTGCAGGGCGGGCCCGTCCATTTCCTTACCGGCACCGACGAGCACGGCGAGAAGGTGTTGCGGTCGGCAGAGGACCAGGGCCTCCGACCGATCGAGTGGGCCGATCAGATCGTGCCCCGGTGGACCGAGGTCTGGAAAGCGCTCGACATCACTTACGACGACTTCATCCGCACCACCGAAAAGCGTCACGAGGTCCCCGTCCAGCACTTCGTTCAGGCTTTGCACGACAAAGGCGACATCTACCTCGGGACGTACGAGGGTCTCTATTGCGTGGGCTGCGAGGCCTTCAAGTCACCGGACGAGCTAGTGGATGGCAAATGTCCGCTCCACGGGACCGAGCCGCAGGTGATCAAAGAGGACAACTATTTCTTCCGCCTATCCAAATACCAGGACGCGTTGATCGAACGGTTCGAGAACGACCCTCGCTCGATCCTCCCCGAAACGAGACGCAACGAGGTACTCGGCAAGTTACGGGGTGGTCTCGACGATCTGTCGATCTCCCGCGTGAGCTTCGACTGGGGTGTTCCGGTCCCGTGGGATACGAAACACGTCATCTATGTCTGGATCGATGCCCTTCAGAACTACATCACCGCAGTGGGTTACGCGTCCGATGACGACACCTACTCGAGGACGTGGCCTGCGAACGTTCATTTCATCGGTAAGGACATCCTGTGGTTCCACACCGTCATCTGGCAAGCGATGTTGATGGCCCTCGATCTACCTCTGCCCGAAACGGTGTTCGCGCACGGCTATCTTCAGGTCGGCGGCGAGAAGATGTCGAAGTCGCGGCTTACGGGGATTTCGCCGCACGATCTGATCGAGGCCTTCGGTGTCGACGGCTACCGTTTCTATTTCATGAGAGAGATATCGTTCGGGCAGGACGGTGACTTCTCGTGGGAGGCCATGGTTGCACGCTACAACTCCGACCTGGCAAACGACTTTGGAAATCTCGCATCGCGCGTTACATCGATGATCAACCGCTACCTCGACGGAGAGGTTCCTCGGCCCCCGGATGACTCGGAGCACCAAGACGTAGACGTGCAATTGATGGAAGCCCAACGCGGTGCCTTTGCGGGAATGGAAGCCGCCGTGGACGCGATCTCTCCCACAGAGGCGGTTAAGTCTGCGTGGACTTTTGTGAAACGCACGAACGCCTACGTCGACGAGGTCACCCCGTGGTTCCTGGCCAAGGATGAGAGCCAGCGACGACGGCTGGAGGTGGTGCTCTATCACCTATGCGACGCCTTGCGGCTGATGTCGCTCATGCTTCATCCGATCTGTCCTCGGGCATCAGATGAGCTGTGGTCGCGTTTGGGGGAGAAGGGAAGCGTCGATCGACGGAGCTACGCCGAGGACCTGGCCTGGGGCCGATTAGAGCAAGGAGCCAAGGTTGTGATGGGGCCGGCTCTCTTCCCCCGGATCGAGGAGTCCCGTTCCGCTGACTGAAACGCACAAGTGGTTCGACTCGCATTGTCACCTGCACCTCTGCGAAGAGAACGCGAGCCTCGACGATCTCGTCGGCGCAGCCCGACGGGCCGGGGTAGAGGGCATGATCGCCATCGGTATCGATGGGCCGTCCAGCGAGCGAGCGAAGTCGATCGCCCGGGAGCACTCGGTGTACTTCTCCGCGGGTGTACATCCCAATTCGGCGGACGAGTGGGACCCGAGCGCGAGGGAGCTCGTCGAAGATCTGTTGTCCGATGATCGGTGTGTGGCCGTCGGTGAGACCGGCTTGGATTTCTTCCGCGACGCGGTCGAACCGGCGGTGCAGACGGCGGCCTTCATCGATCACATCGAGCTGGCGCGACGAAGCGGTAAGGGCCTCGTCATTCACACGAGAGATTCCGTTTCCGCCGTGCTCGACCTCCTCGAGAGTGAGGGTCCACCAGAACGATTTGTTTTTCATTGCTGGTCCGGTTCCACATCAGACCTCGAGCGCGCGGTGGCGTTGGGCGCGTTCATCTCCTTTGCCGGAAATGTTTCCTTCAAAAACGCTCAAGCCCTTCGGGAAGCAGCAAGGATCGTTCCCGGGGATCGCTTGCTCGTTGAAACGGACTCGCCGTTCCTTGCGCCGGTTCCTCATCGAGGACGGCCTAATCAACCCGCTTTTGTGACGCACGTCGGGGGAGCCGTGGCGGCCGCCCGTGAGGAGCCGGTCGAATCGGTTGCCTTCACCACCACCGCAAACGCGCGCGCGTTTTTCGGAACCCGGTGACGAACGAAGACGGTCTGCTCGGAGCCGCGGCGCTAAGGCGCGCTCTGGAGCGGCATGGTGTACGGCCTCTCAAATCGCTCGGGCAGAACTTCGTGATCGACCCCAATACGATTCGCAAGGTCCTGTCGGCGGCGCACCTTCCCTCTAACACCCGCGTCCTGGAGGTGGGGGCCGGAGCGGGATCCCTAACGCTCGCGCTTGCCGGTGCGTGTGAGTATGTCGTGGCGCTCGAAAAGGACGCGCGTCTGTTGCCCGTGCTTCACGAGGTTGTCGGCGATTGCGACAACGTCGAGATAGTTCAGGGAGATGCGCTCGAGGTCGACCTAGCGAGCTTTCGTACCGGGCACGTGGTCGCGAACCTTCCCTACAACGTGGCGGCGACTGTTGTCATCCGCGTGCTCGACGAAGCCCCCTCCGTTCAGTCGCTCACCGTTATGACACAACGAGAGGTCGGCGAGCGGCTGGCGGCCGGGCCGGGATCAAAGGTCTATGGGCAGACCAGCGTTTTGGTGGCTCATTTTGCGTCGGCCTCGGTTGTGGGCACGGTATCGCGCCGGGCGTTCTTTCCCGTTCCCCGGGTGGATTCTGTGATCGTTCGCGTAGAGCGACGAGAGGGGGCCGAGCTCAGGCACCGTGCCGAGTTTTTCCAGGTGGTCAAGGCCGCGTTCTCACAAAGAAGGAAGACGCTGCGTAACTCGGTGGCGGGCTTGTTTGACTCGTCCGAGGAGTCACAGCGGGCCTTTTATCGAGCGGGAGTCGATCCGTCGATGCGGGCCGAGACCCTCACCGCCGACGCCTTCGCTCTCCTGGCAGAGGAATTGGCGAGGAGCGGTCGAACCTGAAGGCTTCGGAACGGGTGCGCCGCGGTTTCGGCCCCCGGGACGGCCGCACAGGAGAGGTCTGCGATGTAACTAGAGGTGCTAGGTTTGCTTGCAGGTCCTCCGACAGCGGGGACGGGTCGGGTGGTTCGTCCAGCGTTGGGTCGTTCTCAATGGCAATAGAAACCGACAGCCGGATTGCGCAGGCCGTCAGGATGCGCACATACGGGAAGTTGAACCTCTTTCTGCGCGTTCTCGGCTCCCGGTCCGACGGATATCACGAGATCGAGACGATCCTTCACGGAATCAGGCTTGCCGACGATGTCGAGATAATCCCCACCTCGACCGGCGGGGTCGAGATCGAGATGACTTTGGCGGAGCACCTTCGGGGCGAGGTGCCGGCTCCCGAGGAGAACGTCATCTGGGAGGTGGCGTCGTCCTTGCTCGAGCGGGGTGCCCACAACGACGGCGTTTTGATTCGCATCAACAAGAGAATTCCCATCGGAGCCGGTTTGGGCGGAGGTAGCTCGAACGCCGCCGGGGCCCTGGTCGTGCTGAACGAGATGTGGGATACCGGACTCGACAACGAGGAGCTTTTGAAGTCGGCGGGCGCTTTGGGATCGGACGTCCCGTACTGCATCAGCGGAGGAACGGCCCTGGCGACCGCGCGGGGCGATGAGCTGACGCCGCTTCCTGCTCCCGATGCACTCTGGTTCGTCCTCGGCATCTCGCACGAGCCGTTGTTCACCAAGGACATCTACGAGATGTGGGAGGCTCTGGGGGCGGCGCCCGAGGTCAAGAGCGCCCCGATGACCCTCGCCTTGGGAGGTGGTGATCCCGCCGAGATCGCCTCCTTGTTGCACAACGATCTCGAGTCGGTGGCGGTTCGGTTGCGTCCGGAGCTGCTCGCCAAAAAGGAGATGATGGTCCGTGCCGGCGCCCTGGGTTCGTGCATAACCGGGTCGGGTCCAACGGTGTTTGGGATTGCCCGAGACGAGGCTCACGCGCAGGAGATCTCGGCCGCCGTCACAGATGATTTCGACCACATAATAGTCGTGCCCTCGAGCTCTATCTGCATAGAACGAGTCGAGTAACGCCTCTCCTGCCGTCCACTCCCTTTACGATGAATTCCGGGGGCCACAAACGGCCTGCTGCAGGTAAAGACGATCGATGCCCCGTGGGGTAAGTGGCAGCCCGAGGGATTTTGGTTCCCTAAGTTCTGGTTCGAGTCCAGACGGGGCAGCAAGGGTTATGCGCAGAGGAGGTGACGTGGCCCAGATCGGAGGCGATGTAGCCGCGGTTGTTCTGGCTGCGGGCGGGGGAACGCGTATGAAGTCCGGTCTTCCGAAGGTCCTCCACCCCGCCGCGGGCAGGCCCCTGCTCGTACACGTTCTCGAAGCCCTCGAGCCGCTAGCTCTAGCGTCGCACTGCGTCGTGGTTTCCAAACGAAGAGAACTCTTCGAGAAGGTCCTCGCCGAGAGCTCGCTGGGAATGGCCGCAGACTTAGCCGTCCAAGATCCTCCGCGGGGGACCGCCGATGCCGTTGCCACGGGACTCAAGCAGATAAGCGGACGCTTTTCTACCGTTCTGGTAGTGCAGGGTGACTCTCCGCTCATCGAGACGCCGACCCTCGATGCCCTGTTGCACGTTCACTCCGAGAACGGAGCGGGAGCGACCATACTTACGGCGCGCATCTCCGATCCCACCGGTTACGGGCGCGTGCTGAAGGCCGAGGACGGCGACGTCGCTCGCATTGTCGAGGACCGGGATGCAACGTATGCAGAGCGGACGGTCGACGAAATCAACGCGGGGGTTTACGCGTTTGATGTGGCGCTTTTGAGCGAGGCTCTCGCCGAGATAGAGACCGATAACGCCCAGCAGGAGTACTACCTAACGGATGTGATCCCCGCCGTACGCAAACGCGGGAGGCGCGCGGTCGCATACAGAACCCATCCGCAGGAGGTTGTTGGCGTTAACTCGCGCGCCCAACTGGCACGCGTCGCCGAGACGTTACGTCGGCGAGCCTGTGAGATGTGGATGGAGGAGGGCGTCACGATCGTCGACCCCTCGACGACTTACATCGACTCCACGGTGACGATCGCGCGGGATGCCACCATCCATCCCTTCTCGTTCCTCGAGGGGAGCACCACCATCGGAGAAGGGGCGGAGATCGGCCCCCAGGTGCGAGTCGTGGATTCCGCCGTCGAGGCCGGCGCTATCGTCTCGTTCGCGGTGGTGCGAGGGTCGAGCGTTGGACCTCAAGCCTCTGTGGGACCCTTTGCTTCGTTGCGGCCGGGCACCCGGCTCGAGCGCGGAGCGCGGGTCGGGACGTTCGTCGAGACGAAACAGACGACCGTAGGCGAAGACAGCAAGGCGAACCACCTTGCGTATCTCGGCGATGCCGAGATCGGCCGGGGGGTGAACGTGGGGGCCGGAACGATCACCTGCAATTGGGATGGCCGGGCAAAACACCAGACCGTCATCGAGGACGAGGCCTATATCGGCTCCGACACCATGCTCGTCGCACCCACCAGGATCGGTAAGCGCGCGGCGACCGCAGCGGGCTCGGTCGTGAGGGGTGACGTACCCGATGAGTCGCTCGCGGTGGGGGTCCCGGCGAGGATTATCGAAGGAAAAGGAAACAGAATGTCTCCGAGAGATGGCGGCGAGGACTCGCAGGAGCGAGAATGAGAGTCTGCACGGACAAGGACGCGACCGGACAGACGGCCCCCGAGAGGAGCTGACGTGCAAGTCCCCACCTATAAGCGGTTGATGATCTTCTCCGGGGCGGCAAACCCCCACCTGGCGGAGGAGGTTGCGGACCATCTCGGGATGAAGCTGAGCAACGTCGAAATCTCGACGTTTGCCAATTCCGAGAGCTACGTTCGTTTCGCCGACTCGGTCCGAGGCTGCGATGCGTTCGTCATCCAGAGCATCTCGGAACCGGTGGATCACCACGTCATGCAGCACCTGATCATGATCGACGCGCTGAAGCGAGCCTCGGCCAAACGGATCACGGCCGTATGTCCCTTCTATCCGTATTCCCGGCAGGACCGCAAAGCGCGGGGACGCGAGCCGATCACCGCCAAGCTCCTGGCCGACTTCTACGAGGCGGCCGGAGCCGATCGCGTTCTCTCGGTCGACCTCCATACCGGTCAGATCCAGGGGTTCTTTTCGGTTCCGTTCGATCACCTCACGGCGCTTCCGCTGCTCGCCGGGTATTTCGCCGACAAGCTCGAAGACGACTTCGTCGTCGTGTCGCCTGATGCCGGTGGAGTGCGACTGGCCGACAAGTGGGTGCAGCACTTCAACGAGTTCCACAACCTGCATGCCGACCTCGCTTTTCTGTACAAGAAGCGGCGCAAGGACGTGAGAAACGTCAGCGAGACGCGTGCCGTGGTCGGTGAGGTCGACGGAAAGGTTTGCGTCGTCGTGGACGACATGATCGACACGGGCGGGACGCTCGTGAACGGCGCCGAGACGCTGCTAGACGCGGGGGCCTCCGAGGTCTACGCGGCGGCGACCCACGCGGTCCTGTCGGATCCCGCAACGGACCGGCTCAAGAACTCGCAGATCAAGCAGGTAGTTGTATCGAACACGCTCCCGATCCCCTCCGAAAAACAGATCGACAACCTCACGATCCTCTCGATAGCGCCGACCATCGCTCAGACGGTTAAGGCCGTGTTTGAAGAGGCCTCGGTCTCCGAGCTCTTCCACGGAGAAAACCAGCCCTAACCCCCACACCCGTAGGGGGAGGCGCTGGTAGGATCGCCGCATGGCCGAGGTAACGATCCAAGCCGTTAAGCGCGAGAGCACCGGAAAGGGTGCCGCGCGCAAAGTGCGCGCTCTAAAGCGCGTTCCCGGCGTCCTCTACGGACAGGGCATGGATCCCGTTTCCGTTGAGGTCGACAGGCGTGACCTCATCAATGCCTTTCACACCGATGCAGGAATGAACGTGCTCTTCAACATCGAGCTGGACGGCGAAAAGACGACGGCCCTCGCGAAAGATCTGCAGAGGGATCCCATTAAAGGGACTCTCATGCATGCGGACTTCATCAAGATCGACCTCAAACAAGAGGTCGAGGTCGAGGTGCCCGTGCACGTCGTCGGCGAGCCGGCCGGCGTCAAGGAGGGTGGCGTTCTCGAGCAGCCGCTCTTTAACGTGCTACTCAGGTGTCTCCCGGCCGAGGTCCCCGAGTCCATCGACGCCGATGTCTCCGCACTGGGGATCGGGGATTCGATCAAGGTCGCCGACCTCCCCTCGGACACCAGTTACGAGATCCTGACCGATTCCGACTCGATCGTGGCCTCGGTCGCGGCCCCCATCTCCGAGGCGGAACTCGAGGCGATGGAGGCCGGGGTCGCTCCGGAGGAGGAGGAGGCGGAGCCCGCGGAGGCCGGCGAGGCAGCCGAGGATGCGGAGGCGGGCCAGGACGAGTCGCGGCCGCAGGGCGACGAGTCCGCTCCCGGCTCCTAGAGTCGTCGCCACTCTTTTTTAGGAATGCCTTTATTCCGTCGCGCGCGGGATAGCTCGGGCGGCGATTCCGACCGCTGGGTCGTCGTGGGCCTCGGCAATCCCGGCCCCCGCTACGAGGACACTCGCCACAACGTCGGCGTGCGCGTCGTGGAGGAGTTACTCGACCGCAATCGCGTCTCGTTCAAGAGGCACAAGAGTGGATGTCTGACGGCGGAGACGAACGTATCGGACACGTCGCTGGTGCTGGCGCGCTCAACCTCGTTCATGAACGAATCGGGGAGACCGGTCGGCCAGCTACTGCGGTGGTACAAGGTGACGCCGGCCCAGCTAATCGTGGTCCACGACGAGCTCGATATCCCTTTCCCTCAGGTGCGGATCAAGGACGGCGGCGGAACCGCCGGGCACAACGGCGTGAACTCGATCGCCACTCATCTCGGAACGAAGGACTTCCTACGGGTCCGCGTAGGCGTGTCTCGACCGCGCGGGCGGCAGGACCCCGCCGATTACGTGTTGTCGTCGTTCTCGGTGTCGGAGAGAAAAGAGCTGGATGGGGTGGTGTCGAACGCGGCGGACGCGGTCGAACGGGTCCTTGAGGTCGGGCGCGACCGTGCCATGAACGAATTCAACACCCGAACGTGAGCACCCCCGCCGAGTGCTCTATTGGTTGCGGAATGCGCAACCAGCGGAGCACTCGACCCACCACCCCCGCCGAGTGCTCTATTGATTGCGGAATGCGCAACCAGCGGAGCACTCGACCTGAAGGCCCGCCTAGACTGAGCGGCGGATAGTGGCTTCTCTTCGTCCTCTACTTGATCTCTTTCCGGCCGAGCGCGTCGCCGCTCTGCTGGACGCGCGCGTCCCCGTCACGGTTGCGGACGCCGCCCGCCCCTTTCTTCTCGCCGCTCTGGTGAGCCATCTCGATCGTCCGGTTCTGGCGGTCGTGCCTCGCATGGAGGAGGCCGAACATCTGGCCCGAGACGTGCAACCCTTTTTGGGCCGGCAGGGGGCCGAGACGTTTCCCGGCTGGGAGGTCCTGCCGGGCGAGCCGGTATCGCCTTCGGTCGAGACGATGGGCCGCAGGCTCCAGGTGCTGACACGGCTGGAGTCGAAGGAACCGTTCGCCGTCGTGGCCACGGCGCAGGCGATCACCCAGCTGGTTGCCCGACCCCGGACCGAGGTGCAGTCGTTCGAAATCAGGCGCGAAACGGAACTGGTCCTCGACGAACTCACCGAACGGCTCGTCGATATGGGTTACGAGCGCAACTACATGGTCGAGCGCCGCGGGGAGTTCGCCATCAGGGGCGGAATTCTCGATATCTTCCCGCCGGGCGCCGATCGTCCGGTGCGAGCGGAGTTCTGGGGCGACGAGGTCTCGTCTCTCAGACGGTTTGCGCTTGCGACGCAGAGATCGTTGGAGGAGATCGACTCGGTGCTCGTGTCGCCGGCCCGGGAGCTGGTGGCCGACGCGTGGACCACCGAGCGAGCCGCAGAGCTCGCCGCCTCTCACGACGATCCCATGCTTGCGCAGCTGGCCGAAGGGATTCTCAACCCGGGAGTCGAGAGGCTGCTGCCCTTGCTATCGGGAGGGCTCACCTCACTCGCGTCGCTCTTTCCCTCCGATTCACCGGCGGTTTTGTTCGATCCCAAGCTCGTGCGAGACCGGGCGGACGACGTCATGGAACAGCTATCGGAGTGGTCGGGCACCTCGGGGGTCGATGCCGGCGAGCACTACGCGCCGCTCGATCAAACGCTGGCCCCCTTTGAGAACGTTCTTCTCATGTCCGGGTTCCGCCCCGGCGCGACCGACGACGACGCAGACGACGACCCATCGCCGGGGGATGAGAGCCTGGTCCCCGCCGATACGTGGACGGCGACCGCCGGCCATCCCGAGCAGCTCATCGAGCGGCTGCGCGAGCTCATCGGTACGGGATATCGAGCCGTGGTCGCCGCGTCACTCGAGGAGACCGCCGATCGATTGGCGGCGAATTTCCGCGCGGCCGGACTCTCTTTTAGCCGAGCCGACGCGGCCCCCGGGGTGGATGCCCCTCCCGGGGGTACCGTCGTCGTCGCGGAGCTCGGGCGCGGTTTCGTTCTTCCCTGGGCGCAGCTCGCCCTCGTCGCCGAATCGGACGTCACCGGCAGGCGGTCGGGGGCCGCGCGGCGACGGATGCAGGCCAAGCGGAGAGACACCGCGGGGCCGCTGGACCTGTCCGACGGCGACCTCGTCGTTCACGAGATCCATGGGATCGGTCGCTACCGGGGAATGGTCGAGCGCGACTTGCTGGGCGTGCACCGCGAGTACCTGCTGATCGAATACGCGCGGGGAGATCGTCTTTACGTTCCCTCGGATCAGATCGACCTCATGTCGCGCTACGTCGGCGGCGAGGCGCCCCGGTTGAACCGGCTCGGAACGGGGGACTGGGCGAAGACCAAGTCGCGCGTCAAACGCAAAGCGCGACAAATCGCACACGAGCTAGTCAATCTCTACGCGATGCGCATGCGCGAGAAGGGCTACGCGTTCGGGGCCGACACCCCCTGGCAACGAGAGCTCGAGGACTCGTTTCCCTTTGAGGAAACGCCGGACCAGTTGCGCGCCGTGGATGAGGTCAAAGACGACATGGAGAAAACCCTCCCCATGGATCGTCTCGTGTGCGGCGACGTCGGGTACGGGAAGACGGAGATAGCCGTTCGGGCTGCGTTCAAGGCGGTGGCGGGCGACAAGCAAACGGCGGTTCTAGTTCCCACGACGATCCTTGCACAGCAGCATTTTGCGACATTCACCGAACGGTTCCGACACTGGCCGGTGCGCGTGGAGATGCTGTCTCGTTTTCTTTCCGTCGCCGAGGCCAAGAAGGTCGTCGCCGATGTCGCAGCAGGAAGGGTGGATGTGGTCATCGGAACGCACCGCTTGATCCAGTCCGACATCAAGTTTGCGGAGCTGGGGCTGGTGATTGTAGACGAGGAGCAACGTTTTGGAGTCGAGCAAAAAGAGAAGTTGAAGGCCATGCGAGCAAGCGTCGACTTCCTGACACTGACGGCCACTCCAATTCCTCGAACCCTCGAGATGGCCATGTCCGGCATACGCGACATGTCCATCGTCGACACGCCGCCGGAGAACAGGCATCCGGTAATGACCTACGTGGGCGAGCTTGACGACGAGGTGATCAGGTCCGCCGTTCGTCGCGAGCTACTGCGCGGCGGACAGGTCTTTTACGTCCATCATCGAGTGGAGACCATTTCGCGGGCGGCCTTGAAGATCTCGGAGCTGGTGCCGGACGCCCGCGTCGCCGTAGCGCATGGTCAAATGGACGAACGCACGCTCGAGCAGACGATGATCGACTTCGGAGACAAGAAGACCAACGTTCTCATTTGCACGACGATCATCGAGTCCGGTCTCGACATCCCCTCCGTAAACACATTGGTCGTCGAGCGCGCCGACTTGCTCGGGCTGTCGCAGATGTATCAACTTCGGGGCAGGGTGGGACGCGCGCACGAAAGGGCCTACGCATACCTCTTCTTCCCGCCGGAGCGCTCGTTGAGCGAAGCCGCCTACGAGCGCCTCCGAACCATCGCCGAGAACACGGGCCTGGGATCCGGTTTCCGGATCGCGATGAGGGATTTGGAGATAAGGGGCGCCGGGAACCTACTCGGAGCCGAGCAGCACGGGCACATATCGGAAGTCGGATTCGACCTCTACGTAAAGCTCGTCGCGTCGGCCGTGGACGAGGCAAAAGGCCTGCCGTGGGAGGAGGGGGCCGAGGTCCGGATCGATCTTCCTCTCAAAGCGTTCATCCCGAAGTCCTACATCTCCGACGAGAACCTGCGTCTCGAGGCTTATCGCCGCATTGCCGGTGTTCGGGAGTCAGAGGATCTGGAGGCGGTGCGCGCGGAGTTGGAGGATCGCTATGGAGCGCCCGTTCCCGAACCGGTGGGCGCTCTCTTCGACCTGGCCCGCCTTCGTCGTCTCATGCTCACTCGGGGTATCACTGAAGTCGCCACGGTCGCCCGCAATCTCCGCATCCGTCCTATCGAGCTGGAGGAATCGCGCCAGGTGCGGCTGCAGCGACTCATCCCGCAAGCTGAATGGCGGCCTTCAAACGCGACCCTGTTGGTGCCGGAGAACCTCATTCCTCCCTCCGGCGTGGTCCTGTGGGTCATCGATCTCATCGAGCAGTTAACCTCGCCGGGCCAATGAGATCGTTGAGACGCAGCTTCGCTTTCGGCCTGCTCGGACTCCTCCTTTTACCCGCGTGCGGGAACCTGTTTGATTCCGCCGCCGCGGTCGTCAACGGTAAGAAGATCACTACGAACACAGTCGAGGCCGAACTCGATCGTTTCCGGGAAACGATTCGTTACGAACAGCTTTCCGCTCGAGCGCCGATCGGAGAGATAGAGCGAGATTACGCGCAAACGTATTTGACTCTTCTTGTGAGGGAGGCCGTGCTCGAGGAGGAGGCCGAGGAGCGCGATATCGAAGTCACCCCGGATGAGGTCAACGCGCGGATCGACGACCTCAAGCAACAGATCGGTTCGGAGGGGCAATTCCAAGAAGCACTTAAAGAGGAGGGAGTCGGGCTGGAGCAGTTGGAGTTCCAGGTTCGCGTTCAGATCCTCGAAGAAAAATTGCGTGAGGAAGTCGTCGCCGGTATCAGCGCGACCGACGCCGAGCTCGCGGCTTACTACGAGGACCACATAGACGAGTACATGCAGGTTCGAGTCCAGCACATCCTGGTCTCGGACCTCTCGCAGGCGGAGTCGATCGCAAAGCGTTTGGAGGACGCGAAAGAAGAGGAGGTAGAAGACCTTTTTGCACAACTGGCCAAAACGCAATCGGAAGATCCCACCGCCGCCCAGAATGCGGGAGACCTCGGTTTAACGTCGCCGGCCGAGTACGTGAAGCCGTTTCGAGACGCGATCTCCACCCTCGAGGTCGGCGAGATCTCGGAACCCGTCCAAACGAAGTTCGGTTTTCACGTCATCAGGCTCCTCGCCCGTCAGGTGACGCCGCTCGAAGAGGTGCGATCTCAAATCGAAGATGCGATTGCCGGACAGGATCGGGAGGACGCCTTCAACGAGTGGCTGACGAAGGCATATCTCGAGGCGGAGGTCGAGGTGAACCCCGCATACGGAGAGCTCAACCTCGACACGCACTCCATCTCCAACGCGACGGCGGAGGACGTGCCGGCCGGTGTCTCGCCGCGGCCGTCGGTTAGTCCGGAACAATGACCCTGCTGGTCGTCGCCCTCAGCCCCGAGCGGGCCGGCGACCTGACGCTCGATGAGTGGGACGCCCTAACGGGGCGGTCTCTGGTTTTGTTCGAGCGGGCCGACCACCCCCTCATCGACCGCTTGGCCGCCGCCGGTGTCGCCGCCGGTCCGTTCGACGACGAACCCGCGGCCGACGCCGCGGGATGGGCCTTCGTTACCGAGCCGGACTCGCCCCGCCTGGTCGAGCTCGCGCGGCGGGGGGCGGAGGTACTGTCGAGTTCGTGGTCGCCGCCGGACGCCTTGACGGCCGCCCGCGGAGCCGCCGTCGGTCGCCGCGCGGCGCGGTCCATGGCGGGGCTGGCGTCGGTCATGGCCCGTCTTCGCTCGCCGGAGGGATGTCCCTGGGACCGGGAGCAGGACCACCGCTCGCTTGCTCCCCATCTGCTCGAGGAGGCCTACGAGGTCATCGATGCGATCGAACGCGAGGCGCCGGACGCCGAGCTCGAGGAGGAGTTGGGCGACCTGCTCCTTCAGGTCGTTTTCCACGCTCAAATGGCGCACGATGCGGGACGTTTCGACGTGGCGGACGTGGCCGACACCATCGTCGCCAAGCTCTTACATCGCCATCCCCATGTCTTTTCCGACGCGGTGGTCGAGAGCGCGGGGCAAGTAGTGGCGAACTGGGAGGCGATCAAAGCGACCGAAAAAAAGCGCAGCGGGCCCTTCGACGACATCCCCACGGCGCTTCCCGCCCTCGCCGCCGCCCACAAGACTCAGAAGCGGGCCGCGGCGCTCGGATTTGCTCCCTCGGACGCCGAGGCGCTCGAGCGAGCCGGCGACGCCCTGGCGAGTGGAGATCTGGGGGAGGCCCTTTTTTGGTCGGTCGCCCTGGCGCGGTCGCGCGGCGTGGACGCCGAGGGCGCACTGCGCGCGGCGACCCGCCGATTCCGCGAGCGCCAGGCGCCGCCCGGGCTCTAGAGACGCCCGCCCGCCCCCTGCGGATGCTATAACTGCTGTTACTTCTGTTAAAAGGAGTCATCTTGAGTGAAATAACAGGATTGCGGGCGCTGGAGGTCCTGGACTCCCGGGGCAATCCCACAATCGAGGTAGAGGTAGCGCTCGACTCCGGCGCCGCGGGGCGGGCCATCGTGCCCTCCGGCGCGTCGACGGGGGCCGGGGAGGCCCTGGAGCTTCGCGACGGCGGCGACCGTTATCGCGGCAAGGGCGTGACGGGCGCCGTGGCAAACGTTAACGACGTCATCGCCGGGGAGCTGCTCGGTTTCGACGCGCTCGACCAGCGGGGCCTCGACACCCTCTTGCGAGACGTGGACGGAACCGACAACAAGTCGAAGCTCGGAGCGAACGCCACCCTCGGGGTGTCGCTGGCCGCCGCCCACGCGGCCGCCGCCGAACTTCAACTCCCGCTGTGGAGATACCTGGGCGGACCCGACGCGCACGTGCTGCCCGTTCCACTGCTCAACGTCATCAACGGCGGAGCGCACGCGGACAACGCGCTCGACTTCCAGGAGTTCATGCTGGCGCCGGTCGGGGCGACGACCTTTCGCGAGGCCCTGGAGTGGGGGTCGAACACCTATCACTCGTTGAAGAACTTCCTTTTGGAACGAAACCTCTCGACGGGCGTTGGAGACGAGGGAGGCTTCGCCCCCAACGTCCAGGCCAACTCAGACGCCGTCGATTTTCTTGTCGAGGCGATCACGAGAGCCGGTTACGAGCCCGGACGAGACGTTGCGATCGCTCTCGACCCCGCGACGTCTGAGATACGTGAAGGAGATGAATACGTCCTCGCGTCCGAGAATCGCAAGTTGTCGAGCGAGGAACTCGTTTCGTTTTGGGAGAGCTGGGTTACCGACCACCCGATCGTCTCTATCGAGGATGGCATGGCCGAGGACGACTGGGACGGGTGGGTCGCACTCACGGAGCGAATCGGGGATCGCACGCAACTCGTTGGAGACGATCTCTTCGTGACGAACCCGGAGGTTCTCGAGAAGGGGATCGGTCTGGGGGCCGGCAACTCGATACTCATCAAGCCAAATCAAATCGGAACCCTCACCGAGACGATGACCTGTATCCGAATCGCGCAGCGCGCCGGTTACACGACGGTCATCTCGCATCGATCGGGCGAGACGGAGGACACGACGATCGCGGATCTATGTGTCGCAACGAATGCAGGGCAGATCAAAACCGGTGCGCCAACGCGGGGCGAGCGCACGGCGAAGTACAACCAACTACTGCGCATCGAGGAGGCGTTGGGCGATTCGGCGAGGTACGCGGGCGTAACAGCCTTCGCGAGCGCGGGTTCGAAAGGTGACTTGCGATGACTACACACGTAACGAGGGCCGCTCGTATCGGACTCGGCCCTCAGCTGATCGTGGTTGTACTCGTGCTCGGGCTCGCCGTCGCGATGGCGCTCGAACCGACTAGGCAATTGCTCGAACAACGCAGTCGTATTTCCGAGATGTCCGCGGATCTCCATCGCACCGAGAAGTCCAACGAGAAGCTGGCGAATCGCATCATGAAGTTGAACGATCCGGTGTTTCTGGAGCAGAAGGCGCGCGAGCAGAGTGGTCTCGTGAAGCCTGGAGAGATAAGCGTCGTGGTGTTGCCGCCCGTCGAGAAGTCGACCGAGCAGAAGGACCGGCGACCGGCTCCCGTCGTAGAACCCGACGCCGGCTTCTTCGACTCCATGAAGTCGTTCTTGGGCCTGAATTAGGTATAGACAGTCTTGCCTCTTGTCACCCCCGACCAGATAAAGAGGCGTCGCATCGTCGTCGCGGTTTCAGCCGTTCTCACCGCGGCGGGAGGCTTCTTATTGATCGTCCTGTTGTTCTTCGGAGGGGTCTCCAAACAGGAGTTCATCGTGGCCGCGGACGAAATCTGTCGGAGCCACCAACTCGAGGGCACCGCGCTGGGTTCGACGGACCTGGCCGCGACCGGCGATCTCCTGTCCCGGGCCGCAACCGAGCTCAGAGAGCAAACGAATGAGATCTCCGAGCTCGACGCCCCCGAGGAGGACGCCGGGGTCCTCGCCGAGTGGCTGGATTCCCAGCGGGATCTGGAGGAGACGCTGCGCGCGGCGGCGGAGGGGGCCGCGGCCGGTAGCCAGGACGCCTTTGACGAGGCGATGGCGGGCGTGAACCAAGTCTCCGCTCGTTCCACGAACCTTGCGAGGGACTACGGATTCCAGGTCTGCGGCCTCAGCTCCGAATAAGCGGCTGTTTAAGAACAGAAGGGGGTGTGGCTATAGCGAAGCTTGCGGCGGAGGTGCCCTTAACCCTCACGGGCTCGACGAAGGGCCCTTCAGGCTTGGCTACCCACTAAGGCTTGTGCCCTGCATCGAACTGCCTCAAGCCGGGTGGCGTCTGAAATGATGCACAGAGTAAACTCCGGCTTCTCTGTATTATCAAGACAATATTGAGAAAAACTGTTGAATTCTCTGTACTTTGCTGGTAATGTACAGGACAAGTTGAAAGAACATGCAAGTAATTCAGCGCACACGCGGGTTTCCCTGAAGTGGACGTAGCCCAGTTCGAGAACTCGCCCATAGGCACCCTGGAGCCGATTAGCGGAGTCGATGCACTACGCCGCTCGTACGATCATTATGCCTTCGTCCCGCATCCCCTACCAGACGAAATTCAGTTAAGTGGGCGAACCCTGAATACCGTTGTTGACGCCGGGATTGCCCTTGGGCGATTGGATGGAGAAGGCCATCGCCTTCCCACCCCCTCCCATCTTGCTCGACCGGCAATTCGCGCTGAGGCCGTCAGCACCTCGGCGCTAGAGGGGACGTACACAACCCTCCCCCGAGTCATGCAATCAGAGCTTATGGGAGAAGAAACGTCATCAGAGGATCGTGAAGTGCTGGATTACGTGCGCGCGGCCGAACTTGGCTTCGCCCTTGTTGAGGATGGAAAGCCGGTTTCCCTCAACATGATCAAGAGACTTCACAAGGCTCTGATGCAGCGCGATCCCCACTGTCCCCCGAATGAGAAGGGTGAAATTCGGACGCGGCAGAACTTTATCGGGCCGACCAACGCCGAGATAGCGAACTCGCACTTTGTGCCTCCGCCGGCCGGCCCGATCTTAGAAAGAGGCTTGAACCACCTGGAGACTTGGATGCATCGTCAAGGCGAAATCCCGCTACTGGTTCGAGTTGCAGTTGGCCACTATCAGTTTGAGACGCTGCATCCATTCGTCGATGGAAACGGCAGGATCGGCAGACTCATCGCGATCCTGCTTTTGCTAGATGAGGGCGCTCTTTCAGTGCCGATCCTGAACATTTCGCCGTATCTGCAAGCACGTCGTGAGGAGTACCAAGACCTCTTGCGGCGGGTCAGCGCCACGGGGGATTTCGATACTTGGGTGGCGTTCTTTTGCGAGGGAATCCGTGCACAGTCGCTTGCTGGGTTGGAGAAAACTCACAGGCTCCTCCAACTGCGAGACGTAATGGTTGAAAAGTTACGCTCCCGAAATGTGCGGGGCATGGCAATCAAGGTTGCTGAAGACCTGATTGGGAGACCAGTTCTGACGACGACTGAAGTGCGAGACCTGTACGGGGTCAAGTACCAATCAGCCTCTAACATCATTCAAACTCTCGTCTCCGCTGGACTGCTAGAGGACATTCCTTGGCGCAAGAACCGCCGTCTGTTTTTCTCCCAGGAAATCATCGATATTTATGAAGGGTGAGCCAAGCGGAAGGCCACCGGAGAGCGCTCGCAAGGGCGGAGTCCTTGCGGCAAACAAATAGTCTCGTGGCGATGGAGCTTGAGCATTCGGTCGAGGAGGCCGCGGTCGTCGAGGCTCAGTTGGGTCGTCGACCGCGCGGCGAGTGGAGTGTTGCCGCTCGCTGTCACCTCGGCGTCCCGATGGCGATTGAAAGCTCGCCCCGGCTCGAGGACGGCTCGCCTTTTCCCACCCTTTTCTGGTTGACCTGCCCACTGCTCAACAAGGGGGCCAGCCGGCTGGAGGCAGGCGGCTACATGAAGGTCCTCACGGCCCGGGTGGATGCCGATTTGCCCCTTCGAGGTCGTCTGGCCGCCGCCA
Organism: Actinomycetota bacterium; assembly: GCA_030862115.1. Taxonomy (GTDB): domain Bacteria; phylum Actinomycetota; class CADDZG01; order CADDZG01; family WHSQ01; genus JALZEK01. The sequence continues at coordinate 4,958 of JALZEI010000179.1, read as the reverse complement.
TCGAGCGTTATCGCGCGCGGCGAGACGGTCACGCGCAGATCGAAGAAGCCGGCGGACCGCCCGGCGGAGGCCCCGATCGCGTCAAGTGTTTGCACGCGCATCTGGCCCACGAGCTTGCCGACCCCCCCAACCCGATTGGAAGCGCGGTTCTAAGCGAAACGGGGTGGCCCGACTGCCGAACTCCCTGTGTGGAGGTCGAGGGATGAGGGTGGCCGCCATCGACGTGGGGACCAACTCGACTCGACTTCTCGTGGCCGAAGAGAGGACCGGAGGTTTTCGCCCTCTCGAGCGACGCATGGTCGTGACGCGGCTCGGCGAGGGTGTCGACAAGAGACGCGCGTTGGCCCCCGAGGCATTGAAACGGACTCTCGCGACCGTGGCGGACTACGCCGCGACGTGCGGGGAGTACGGGGTAGAAGGCCTATGCGTAACCGGGACGTCGGCCGTCCGCGACGCGATGAACCGCAACGAGTTCTTCATCGGCGTAAAGGCGCTAACCGGAGAAGAGCCGCGGCTCCTTACGGGAGAAGACGAGGCGAGAGCGACCTTCAGGGGTGCCCTGGCCGACCTGCCCGAGACGGGACCGCGTCTTGTGCTGGACATCGGTGGTGGGTCGACCGAGCTGGTGTATGGGACCCAGGAGCCTACGAATCTGGCGTCACTCGACATCGGTTGTGTCCGGCTGCTCGAGAAACACATTCACTCGGATCCCCCAAGCAGCCGTGAGCTCGAGGACTTGAGAGCGGAGGTCGTCGCGGCCGTTTCGCCCTTTCGAGACGGGGTGGGTATCGAACGCACGACAAAACTGATCGGAGTGGCGGGAACCGTCACTCAACTAGCGGCACTTAAGGCCGGCCTTGCAACCTACGATCCCGAGGTCACGCACCACATGGTGCTGACGCACGGGGATGTACGACTGCTGGCCCGGAGGCTCGCGACGCTTCCCTACGAAAAGCGCACGCGCGTCAAGGGACTCGAGTCGGGGCGGGCCGACGTCATCGTGCCGGGCGCCGAGATCCTGCTGACGGTAATGGAGGTGTTCGACTTCGGGGAGGTGCTCGTCTCGGAAAAAGACATCCTGGACGGACTTGTACTCGAGCTTCTGGCCGGGACCACTTCTTGATTAAGAGCCCCCCCGTCGCCGCGATAGCCTGCAACCCGTGAGCGATTTCGTGTGGGAGCCGACGTCCGAGTACGTCGAGGGAGCGAACGTCACGCGCCTCATGCGCGCTCATGGAATCGATGACTATGGCGATCTCGTTCGTCGCTCTCAGGAAGACATCGAATGGTTCTGGGACGCCGCCGTGAAAGACCTGGGTATCGAATTCTTCCGACCCTACGACTCGATCCTGGATGACTCGAAAGGTCCGGCGTGGCCTCGATGGTTCGTCGGGGGCCGGATAAACCTCACCTATAACTGCGTCGACCGCCACGCGTCCGGTCGTGACGGGAGGCGCTGGGCCCTTGTATGGGAGGGGGAGGACGGGGCGGTTCGCGAGGTCACCTACACGGAGATGTCGGCAGAGGTCAACCGGATCGCGAACGGTCTGAGCGAGCTCGGCGTGCGGCAAGGCGACGCGATCGGCGTCTACATGCCCATGGTCCCCGAGGCGGTTATGGCCGCGTACGCGATCGCAAAGATCGGCGCCATCTATATGCCTATCTTCTCCGGCTTCGGCGCCCCTGCCGTCGCAACACGTTTGAACGATGCGACCGCGAAGATCCTCATTACCGCCGACGGCTTCCTGCGTCGCGGCCAGAGGGTCTCGATGAAAGAGACCGCCGACGAAGCGGTGGACGAATCGCCCTCCGTGGAGCACGTGGTCGTGTTCTCTCGTTTCGGAGAGGAGCTTTCGTCTTCGAAACCGCGCGATAGGTCGTGGACCGAGGCCTTCGGCGACCAGTCATCCGAGCTCGAAGCTCTCGTCTTGGATCCCGAGACACCGTTCATGATCGCTTACACCTCGGGTACTACCGGCAAGCCGAAGGGAAGCGTTCACGTTCACGGCGGTTTCCTAGTGAAGATCGCCCAGGAGGTCGCCTACCAGCTCGATGCGAAGCCCGACGATCTCCTCTACTGGGTAACCGACATGGGATGGATCATGGGTCCACTCGAGATGGTCGGAGGTCACGCCAACGGGGCCACCGTGTTCATGTACGAGGGGGCTCCGAACTATCCGAAACCCGACAGGTTGTGGGAGATGATCGAGCGCCACCGCGTGACCATCCTCGGGATCTCTCCCACGCTGGTGCGCGCTTTGATGCCGGCCGGCGAGGACGTCGTTCGCGCGCGCGACCTCTCAAGCTTGCGCATCCTGGGATCGACTGGCGAGCCCTGGAATCCGGAGCCCTACAAGTGGTTTTCCGATGTTGTCGGGGAGGGGCGCCGTCCGATCATGAATCTGTCCGGGGGGACCGAGGTGGGGGCGTGCTTCTTGGGCCAGGCTCCCGTGGTGCCCACCAAGAACTCCTCGCTGGGGATGCCTTCGCTGGGGATGGCGATGGACGTCTTTGACTCCGAGGGCAAGCCCGTTCGAGGGGAGGTCGGCGAGCTCGTCTGCACCAAGCCGTGGCCGGCCCAGACCCGGGGGTTCTGGAACAGTCCCGAGCGTTACATCGAGACGTACTGGTCTCGCTGGCCCAACATTTGGGTCCACGGTGACTGGGCGTCGATCGACTCGGACGGCTACTGGTTCTTGCACGGCCGTTCGGACGACACGTTGAATATCGCGGGAAAGCGCATCGGCCCGGCGGAGTACGAGTCGGCGGCGGTCAATCATCCGGCGGTTATCGAGTGCGCGGCCGTGGGTGTGCCCGACGAAGTCAAGGGAACGGCCGTGTGGTGTTTCTGCATACTTCGACCCGAGGCAAACGGGACGGATGAGCTCGCCAAGGAAGTTAAGAGCGTCATCTCCGACGAGCTGGGTAAGGCGTTCGCGCCTTCCGTTATCAAGTTCGTGGAGGAGCTACCCAAGACACGCTCCGCCAAGATCCTGCGGCGCGCGATTCGCGCTCGGGTGGTGGGAGAAGAGCCCGGAGATCTTTCGTCTCTTGAGAATCCGGGCGCGCTAGAGGCCATCGACAAGGCCCTCTCGTGAACGGTGTGCAGAGGCGGTCGGCGAGGCGTTGACGACTTTCTTTTTTGTGCGTCACGCCGTCACGTCGCATACGGGCCACAAGCTTTCGGGTCGGGTCGAGGGGATCCCCTTGACTGAAGAGGGACGTCACCAGGCCGAAGCGGTGGCCGAGAAACTATCCGGGGTCCCCTTCAAGGCCGTTTACTCGAGTCCCATCGACCGCACGATGGAAACGGCGCGCACCATTGCGCGTAGACAGGGGCTCAAGGTGCAGAGGGCGGATGGTTTCACCGAAGTCGAGTTCGGAAAATGGACCGACAAGTCTTTTAAGGTCCTGCGCCGGACGAAGCTGTGGGGCCACGTTCAAAGATTCCCATCGGGAGCGCGATTTCCGGAGGGCGAATCCTTTCTGGAGGTCCAAGAGCGCGCAATAACGGAGGTGGATCGTTTGCGGGCGGCTCATCCTAAAGACGTCATCTGCTGCGTCTCCCACGCCGACGTCATCAAGTTGGTCGTGTCCTACTACCTCGGGGTGCACATGGACCTGTTCCAGAGGATGGACGTCGGACCGGCCTCGGTCAGCGTTGTTGCGGTCGGGGACTCCGGGCCTCGAGTCTTGACCGTGAACTCGACGGGCGACGGCTTCCGAGCCCAGGGACCCTTGCCCGAGCAGCTCAAGGATCCGAGCAAGCGCGGCGGTTCGCGCCCCCGGGTTCGGTCCAAGAAGATGACGGCCTGACGGGGGTGATGCGATGGATGTGAAACCGGAGGTCTTCACGACCGACTATGTGGGACAGCCCGGAGAACGGGCCTTTTACCTGCAGGCGCGGTGGGGACAAACCGTCCTCTCCTTCTCGCTTGAAAAGCAACAGGTGTCGGTTCTCGCCGACAAGCTGCGCGAGCTGCTGATGATGGTGGACGCGAAGGACACGATTGGCGGCGCGAATCCCGCGCGAGACCCCGCTCTGAAGCTGCAGACGCCCGTGGAACCGGAGTGGCGCATTGGAACGATGGGCCTCGCGTACGAAGAGGACGAGGACCGCGTCGTGCTGCTGGCGGAACCCGCGGACCTCGATGAAGGTCCCGGTGGCGAGATCGTTGAAAGCGATGAGCCCGCACTGCGCTTTCTCCTGAGGCGAGATCAGGTGCGCGCCTTCATCCTTCACGCGTCGGCGATCGTTGCCGAGGGGCGCCCGACCTGTCAGTTGTGTGGTCTTCCAATGGATCCCGACGGGCACAACTGCCCGGCGTCCAACGGCCACCGCACGATGGCGTGATCCATGCCTGATGGTGTTCGCATCGACGCCGGCTCCCTAAGGCCTACTCAAGCCCTAGGCGTGCTGGCATCCGGACCCATCGAGGTATTGGGGCTTTTGCCGTACTCCTCGAACTACGTGTTCTTGACGCGAGTGGGCTCCGAGCCCGATCACGCGCTCGCCATCTACAAGCCCACGAAGGGTGAGCAGCCCCTATGGGATTTCCCGACGGGAACGCTCGCCGGTCGCGAAGTCGCCGCGTATCTGCTGAGCGAGGCGGCCGGGTGGGGGTTCGTTCCGCCGACCGTCCTTCGAGAAGACGCGCCTCTGGGACCGGGCTCCCTACAGTTGTTCATCGAACACGACCCCGAGCGCCATTTCTTCACCCTTCGAGAGGAACGTCTCCATGACTTCGTGGCCTTCGCGGCGTTCGACGTCGTGATTAATAACGCGGACCGGAAGGCGGGCCATGCGCTGGAGGACGCCGCCGGACGTCTGTGGGCGGTCGACCACGGTCTTTCGTTCAACGTCGAGCACAAACTGAGAACCGTCATCTGGGAATTCGCCGGCGACGAGCTGCCCGATCCCGAGCGCGCTCTAGTTGAAACCGCGCTCGCGGAGCTGC
>JALZEI010000149.1 GCA_030862115.1 Actinomycetota bacterium | reverse complement strand
TCGGTGTCCTGGAAAGAGAACAACGACCTTCTGGAACAGGACTTCTATGACGTCGCCGGCATCCGTCTCAACGACATGGACACCGGCAAGATCCACATCTACAACAACAGCGTCTCCGACGTCGACTATGGGATCTTCGCGTCGCGATTCACCAAGGACGTGCAGTGGTGGATCGGTGGCCTCAAGACCCAGCGAGTGATGCGCCCCGTGTACTACGACGACTCGGTTTCCAACCATCCGAAGAAAGGGAGGTAGGCCGCCTCTACGGTCGACCCCCTAGGGACAGGCAGGGCCCGGCCCTCCCGAGCCGTCGGAGCCGGGCCCTGTGTCCCTTAAGAGGTTTTTGCCCCACTTGCCTTGCTTTGTGTACGATTGGGCCACTTGGTCCCGTGGCACTGATAGGGGGGCGGAATGACTCCGACCATGCGTCGTGAGTTCGAAGCACAGTGGCCCGCGCTTGCGGCGCGCGTAGAGCGACTGCTTGCTCGCAAGGGCATTCCCTTCGAGAAACGAGACGATCTTCTCCAGGAGACCGCCGTTCGTCTCATCGGGATGTGGCACAAGGTCGATCCCCGTCGAATAGAGGCCTTGGCTACGACGATTGCCCTGAACCTTCTGCGTGACGAGATTCGCAGGAAAAAGTCTTCGGACATAGTCGCCCAGGTTCCCGAAGTGGCCGAACCGTGTGACGTCGAGGCTGCGGGATTGGCACGGGTGGAGCTTGCTCGCGTACGGACCGCCATGGCCTCACTGAGCCCAAGGCATCGTTCGGTGCTTCTTCAAGAGATCGGCGACGCCGGCGTCTCGGGACTAAGTCAAAACGCGGAAAAAATGATGCGGATGCGAGCCCGCAAGAAACTGCAGGCCGCAATGCAAAAGGTCTCCGGCCTTTTGATCTTCCGACTGCGCAGATTGGCCGACTCGGTAAACGGAGTGTTTTTTGGAGGCCGAGACACGTTGTTGCAGAGCCTCTCCTGCGTCGGCTGTGTCGCCATCGGGCTGATGGTCGGTGTGCCGGACGCCTCTCTGATGCGGCCCGCCCACGCGGGACCCGCGCCGCAACTCGAGATCACCCAGCGTGATCACGCGGGGGTGGTGATGAGGTCGGACGAAGGGCTGCATTCATCGGGCTCTCGTTCGCGCGCCGGAGTCTTGGCGAGCGCCGCCAAGAAGACGGCCCACAACGGGGCGGTGGTCGTCGACGACCGGAAGGACGGCTCGAAAGAGACCGACCTGGAGGAGCCGATCGCCGGAAACCACCCGAAGAAAAAGACACCCCCCTCGGGAAACGGCCTTCCCGTGAACCCACCCGACACCGGAATCGACCCCTCGGACGCCGTCCCCGGGGCGCCCGACGCTCCGGGGGTTCCAAGCGTGCCCAATCCCGCCCCGGCCCCGGCCCCCGTACCGGCCCCCGCGCCGCCCGGGGAGGGAGCTCCCATCGATCCGATCGGGACGGTCGAAGACTTAATCGACGACCGCGGCGAGGTAATCGAGGACTAGCCAGTCGACTCCCCCTCCTCGACGACTTTCGGATAGCCCGCGCTGGTCCACGCGCTCATTCCCCCGGCCACGCTGACCACGTCGCGACGTCCGCGCGAGCGTAAATAGCTCGCCGCAACCGAGGAGCGGAAGCCGCTTCCGCAAACGACGGCGAGCGGACGGCCCGACATCAGCTCGTCGGCTCGGTCGGGGATCTCGGCCCCCGTTACGAAGCGCGCTCCGTCGATATGACCCGCAGCCCATTCGGCAGGCTGGCGAACGTCGAGCACGTCCATGTCGCGCGCCTCGACACGCGCGCGGAGCTCGTCGACGGTGACGATGCCGAGGCTCTCGAGAGGCTTCGCGGCCCCGCGCCACGATCCCATTCCTCCGGCCAGCCACCCGAGAGGCGGGTCGTAGCCGATGCGAAGTAGGTGCCAAACGACGTCCCACAGCTCCGTCGGGCCATCAAGAACGAGCACCACCCTGTCCGTCGGTTGTAGCACCGTCCCCGCCCAGGTCGGAAAGGCCGTTCCCAGGCCTACGTTCAACGACCCCGGTATGTGCCCTCCCGCGAAAGCCTCCGGGCTTCGTGTGTCGAGCACGACCGCACCGTTTTGAAGCTCGCGCTCGACCTCTTCGGCCTGCAATGGAGGGGGCTCCTGCAAGAGACCGAGAGCGGGCGGTCCGTCGAGGTTCTGACGTCGCATGCGGCGCCAGTAAGGGGGGACTGCCGGGAGGTTGTCGAGCCGGATGCACTCCTCGACGAATTCCTCCGACGATGACACGCGGGCCAGGATCGCGTTTGTCTTCCGCTCGTAGCCGACCGTCGTAGAGAGACGACTACCGATGTTGCCCCCGCAAAGGGAGCCGGCCACGTGTGTCGGGAACACTTCGATATGGTCCGCGAGCCGCCACAGGATCCGCTCCTGGATCGTGTGGCAGAACTCGGTAGCCGCCCGGCGGGCGCTCTCCGGGCCGCCGAGAAGGTCCGGACGGGCGAGATCCCCAACGAGCAACGCTCCCCCGGACAACATGAGCGCGGGTTCGTCACCCGCCGTCTCGTCGAAAACCAAAAGGCTGATGTGTTCGGGGGTATGGCCCGGCGTGTGGGCAATTTCAAAGATCACGTCACCCATCTCGATCGTCTCGCCGTCCTTGACGGGCCGATGGTCGTATCGGATGGGCGCGTCGTCGTACCCCAGGATCTCGATGTCCTGTCGAAGCTTCAACTCCTGAAGGCCCGAGAGATAATCGTTATGACCGTGCGTGTCGACGGCATGGGTGATCCGTAGACCCTTCGCGCGGGCGGCCTCGAAGTAAACATCAACATCGCGACGGGGATCGAGCACAAGAGCCCGGCCCGTTTTTTCGTCACCGACCAGATAAGAGGCATGGCCAAGGCTCTCGAGGACGAATTGTTTGAAGATCATCTTTGTTGCGCCCGCATGCGAGCCAGCAGCTCCTCGAGCTGCTCGGAGTTGGACACGGTGTATCCGGCGGTCCCCTTTTCGAGCGAGCGAAGGTCGTGAGGCAACGCTGCGAGAGCGGCGCGACAGCGATCCTGTAGCGCGGTCAGGGGTTCCGGGGCATCCAGCCTCTTTCCCTCGCCCATGACCCTGCGGAGGAGCGGACGTCCCGCTTGTTTCTCGGACTCCAGCGCGATCAGATCGTGCTCGATTACGCCGTCTCTTTCGAAACGAAACACCTGCTTGCATCCCGGAAGCGTGGCCTTGCCCGTGGAGAGCTTGATCTTGACGCCGTTTTGGTCGGCGACCAGCTTGTAGACGCTTCCCAGAGACGGCGCGTCCGCGCTCGTCCCGAGCCTGGTCCCGACTCCAAAGGAATCCGCGGGTGTGTCCTCGTCCAGAAGCTCCTTTATGCGGTACTCATCGAGGTCGCCCGAAAGGATGATCTGTGTGTCGGTCAGCCCCGATTCGTCGAGGATCTTGCGAACGGCCCGGGTGAGGGGGCCGAGCTCGCCGGAGTCGAGACGCACGCCCCGCACCGCGATGCCTTCCGGCTCGAGCTCCTTGATGACCTGCGCGGCCCGTCGCGCTCCCTCTTCGGTATCGAAGGTGTCTATGAGAAGTACGGCTCGACTGGGGAAATCGCGGGTGAAGGCCCTGAAGGCGGCGACTTCATCCTCGAACGCCATGATGTAGGAGTGGGCCATCGTTCCGCTGACGGGTATCCCGTAAGACTTTCCCGCAAGCACGTTGGAGGTTCCGACTGCTCCACCGACGAATGCCGCGCGGGCGGCCTTGAGCGCCGCGTCCGCACCGTGATCCCGTCGCGGTGAGAAATCGATAAAGGTCCGGTCGGCACACGCCAGAGATACCCGCGCGCTCTTGGACGCGACCATGGTCTGGTAGGTGATGCAGTTGAGCAGGAACGTTTCCACGATCTGCGCCTCGATCAAGGGAGCCGTAACTCGCACGAGCGGT
>JALZEI010000087.1 GCA_030862115.1 Actinomycetota bacterium | reverse complement strand
TGGACCAGGACGGCTATGGGAGCGGGAGTGGCCGCGCCGACGCGTCGCGAGGAGGTGACGACCTCGACTACTGCGTCGAGAAACTCCTCCCATCCGTTTACGTTCGTTACCGAGGTGAACATCCCGGCCATCGAGGACGCGCGTCCGTCTTCGGCGGTAGATGACGATCGGACGACGAGAGCCAGCTTTCCGTTTTGAGTCAGAGCGTCCCACGGCAGGCGTAAGGACTCGCCGATCGGGCCTCCAAGTGCCTCCGGTTCGACGAGGATGCGAGCGCCGGCAGATGTGGTTATGGCAAACCCCGGTAGGACCGGGAGACCGAGACCTTGGGCGCGAGCCAGCGCAGAGGCTTTTGCACCCGTTAAGGATTCTTGGGTTGCTCGCGCAGAGGAAAGCGATATGTACGTTTCGAGACGGCTCAAGCCCGGGCGTGACTCGAAGGGGACCGGAACCCGGCCTTCGGTGTGGGGACTGGTTGTGATCCTGCCCGCCATGTTTCCTCCTACCCCGTCCGTATGTGCGGGGTTGTCCTGCTGAACCTTCATACGGTGTTCAGAATTCCTTCAGTTAAAGCTAGCGATGCGATGCCCGTGTGCCTATGGTCCGAAATGACCATTTCCAAGAGTGCTAAAGGACTAGGTCGAATAGTCAGATCGGGCTAGTCCCTGCACGATCGTTGTGCGGCGGCGACTGCGTCGAGAGACGAGCGCTCGGTCCAGAGGCCGGCGCTTAGGGAGCGAGAGCCGCGACCGCCCCGCCGACACGCTCTATTCGCTCAGCCGGATCCCCCGCGACCGAGACGGGAAGTAGTACCGGCGTCTTAACTCCTGCCGCGCGGAAGTCGGCCAGTCCTTGGCGACACTGCTCGGCAGATCCGGTGATCAGCAACTCGTCGAGTAGCCGGTCGCTCACTGCCTCGGTGGCGGCCTCGCGATCGCCGGCCGCCCACGCCGTCGCGATCGCCGTGGCCTCCTTTTCGAACCCCTGGAGGATGAGCGAGCGGTTGTAGACGGCGACCGCGGCGTAGGTGGTCACCAGGCGGCGAGAAACGAAACGCAAGACCTCGGGGTCCTCGTCCACCGCGGCGGTCACGCGAATGACGCAATCGAGATCGGCCGGGTCGCGTCCTGCCGCTCTTGCTCCCTCGGCCACCCACTCGAGACCCTGCCGGACCCCCCGCGGTGTCTTCAAAAAGAAGATCACTCCGTCGGCCACCTCACCCGCCAGACGGCATGCTTTCGGCCCGAGCGCCGCCAAGTAGATGGGAACCGGCGTTCCGGGATCAAGCTGGAGGCGGAACCCCTCGAGCGACACGGTCTCGCCTTGATAGGAGACCTTTTTTCCGGACAGCGCCTCTCGGAGTACCTCGACGTACTCGCGCAGGCGGGTAAGAGGGCGGTCGAAGGAACCTCCCATCCAGCTTCCGACGATGACCGGTGAGGAGGTGCCAAGTCCTATCACGAAGCGTCCCTCGGACAGGTTCTGCAGGGTGGCCGCGCCCATCGCCAGTAGAGCCGGAGGGCGCGTGAAGACGGGGAGGATGGCGGTGCCGAGCCGAACGCGGCTGGTCTGCGCGGCCACGGGGGCCAGTGCCGCGACGCCGTCGGCCCCCCCGACCTCGGCCGACCACACGTCGGTGTAGCCCAGTTCTTCGGCGTGAAGGCAGAGGTCGATGGCCTCCTGAAGGGAGGCCCCTTCGAGTCCGATCGTGATGCCCAGGCGTTCCATTCCGGCCTCCTTTATGGCTTCTGGGCCGATACGGTAATGCCGGTCGCCCTAGGCGGCGCAGGAGTATGGGACTAGGGATGTGAAAATCTGATGATGGAATCGGCGCGCGGCGACTCTCGTAGCGGGAATTCGACGCTTCTTAGGGCACTAACAGGTGTTCTCATCGCCCTCTTATTTCTGTCCGCCGGCGCCCCGGCCGCGGCCAACTTGATCAGGAAACAGATCAAGGAGGCCAAGCGGGACCTGATCGACTTCGAGAGAGACCTCTCGGTCGTAGTGAAGAGCTTCCATCGCCTTGAAGAGGAACTGGAGGTCGCCGAGAAGAGAATCCGCTCCGAGAAGAGACTTCTGCTCAGAGTGGAACGAGGCGGCTCATTCGAACAGGCCGTGGCATCGATTCTCCTGGAACCGGCTGCTCGGGCCCGACTCAAGGCGGCGACATCTCAAAAGGAGATCTTGCTCGACGTTATCCCCGAGATGCGCGACTACATCTGGCAGAAGGGTCTCGAACGCAAGGACATGATCGAGACGCTCGACGACGCGATTGCGCTCCTCGAAGCCCACAGGTCGGGAGATGTTGTAACGAAGGCAGGGGTTGACGGCGGACAGCTCATCACCTACAGCGCGGACTGGGCCGCCGTCGCGATGTGCGAGTCGACCAACCGCTGGCATATCAATACGGGTCTGTTCGACGGCGGCCTGCAGTTCTTGCCGAGCACATGGTGGGGATTCGGCGGCGGCGAGTATGCGCGCTATGCCTACCAGGCGACGCGCCGCCAACAAATCGATATCGCCGAGCGCGTGCTGGCGGTGCAGGGCCCCAACGCATGGCCGAACTGTTTCGCCGCGCTCCCCGCCGACACCGACGAATAACACGCCGAGTGCTCCGCTGGTTGCGATATGCGCAACGAACGGAGCATTCGACTTGGCGATTAGGTATTTAGAGAAGCTCTCGGTCGACGTTGACGTCGTAGACCGGATAGCCCTCGTCGTCTTTCCTCAGCGAGGGGTGCAAGGGGTGCTCCTTGATGGTGCGCTCGTCGAAGATGTGAAGCACCTCGGTCCCGGCCAGAGCCGCCGCGTCGGCTATCAACCTTCGGTGACAGCGCCACCACAGGGTTTCCGCGCACATCACCGCGACGCGTTCTTTACGGACGAGATCCAGTAATCGGTTCAGTGCCTCACGGAAATCCGAGGTGTCCATGTAGTCGGCATATGCCTGGAACGAGTCGTTGCGCCAACCCTGATGTCGCGACGGTCCCGTGACCGGGTCGCGCCGGCCCCCGAGCTCGTCCCCCCACCACTCGTAGGCGATACCTCTCTCGGCCAGCGACTTGGCAAGAGCCTCCTTTGCGAAGTGCGGATGCCGTTTGGAGAAGGGATAGCGTCGAACGTCCACCAGCTTGGATAGGCCGACCGACTCGAGAGCCGCGGCGAACTCTGCGAGCGAACGGGCCCCATGACCGACCGTGTAGAGCGCGATTTGATCCTGCGGGAGATCGGTACTCATCTGTGAACCTCTAGGCTAATCGGCATGCCAGAACTTCCCGAGGTCGAATCGGTTCGGCGTCAGCTCGATCCGGAGCTCGCCGGTCGCAGGGTCGAAGAGGCGTGGTGGGATCCGATTCCCGCTATGCCGCGGCAGTTTGTGGACGTGGGCCGAGTGACCGGTCGCAAGATCGCGTCGGTCGGCAGACGCGGCAAGTTTCTTATCTGCCCGCTCGACGACGGGCTCGAGCTCATCATGCATCTGGGAATGACGGGCGCCTTCCGGTTCGATTTCGACGACCCCTACGTCCGGGCGCGGCTGTGGCTCGACGACGGACGTGAACTCGCCTTTCGCGACGTTCGCCGCTTTGGCCGGATGGCAGTCGTCGATGCCGGTCGGTACGAGGCGTTGCCGACTCTCGCCTCTCTCGGCCCCGAGCCGCTCTCGGAGGAGTTCGATGTGGATCGTTTCGCGGACGCGCTCGCTCGCACCTCGTCACCGGTAAAGCCCTACCTGTTGTCTCAACGACCGGTCGCCGGCGTCGGCAACATCTATGCGGACGAGGCCTTGTGGATAGCGCGCATACATCCCCTCTCTCGACGGGTTGGGAGAAAGCGGGCGGAGGTTCTTCACGCCGCAATCAGAGAGGTTCTGCTCGCAGCCATCGAGCGCGAGGGGACCACGTTTCGCGATTACCGAATGGTGAACGGAGAAAGCGGTCGCAACGCGGGGTTCCTGGTCGCTTACGGCCGCGAGGGGCAGCCCTGTCCGCGGTGCGAAACCCCAATGAGAAAGATCGTACTCGGGGGCCGCGGGACCACTTACTGCCCTCGCTGTCAGCGCTCCTAACCCTTTATCACCCCGATCGGGCGAAGGCGCGCGACAACTCGCGATAAGCCGGCCCCCTCGCAGGTCTCGACGACATCCGTCGCGTCCTTGTAGGCGTAGGGAGCCTCCTCCGACAGGAGCTTCCATTGCGAGCGAGCGAGCGTCACCCCCTGTTCCTCGAGCTCTCGCTTCAAGTCCTCGCCCTTCATTTCCTTCTTTGCCTGAGTACGAGACATCGCGCGGCCCGCGCCGTGACAAGTTGAATAGAAGGAGCGGTCCTCCGCCTCCGCGGTGCCGACCAGTACGAAGGAAGCCGTCCCCATCGATCCGGGGATGATCACCGGTTGTCCGATGCCGCGATAGCGAGCCGGTATCTCGGGATGTCCCGGCCCGAATGCGCGCGTCGCTCCCTTCCTATGGACGCACAGACGTATGTTCTTACCGTCGACTTCGTACTCCTCCATCTTCGCGAGGTTGTGGGAGACGTCGTAAACGAGGCCGAGTCCGAGAGATCTCGCCTCCCGGCCGAAGACCTTCATGAAAGCGCGTCGGGTCGAGTCGGTTAGCACCTGCCGGTTTGCCTTGGCGAAGTTACCGGCCGCGTCCATGGCCCTCAGATAACGCTGCGCGCTCTCGTGTTGGATCGGCGCGGCAGCGAGCTGTCTATCGGGCAGATCGAATCCGAACCCCTTGCTCAGCCGGTCGATCGTGCGCACGTGGTCCTGACACGTCTGGTGGCCCATCCCCCGGGAGCCGGAGTGGATCATCACGCAGACCTGTCCCTCGAATAGGCCCATGACCTCGGCGGCGTCGGCGTTGCGGATCTGATCGATCCTCTGGATCTCGACGAAGTGATTGCCGGCCCCCAGGCTTCCCAACTGCGGCGCCCCTCTCTCGAGCGCGCGCTCGGAGATCTCCTCCGGCGCGGCATCCGGGAGCTTCCCCTCGTCCTCCGTCAGCTCGATGTCTTCATCCCATCCCGCTCCCTTGGCCACCGCGAACCGGGAGCCGTCGCGAAGTACCTGAAGAGCCTCGGCTCTTTTCAACGGCATGCGCCCGGTTTTCCCGACGCCACGCGGTACCTCACGGCCTATCGTGTCGACGAGCTCGCGCATGCGCGGCTTGACCTCGGTTTCGAAGTCGAGGTCGCTGCGGATCAGTCGTACGCCGCATCCGATGTCGAACCCGACGCCACCAGGGGACACGACGCCGTCGCCCTCGGCGTCCGTCGCGGCGACGCCGCCGATCGGGAACCCGTAACCCCAGTGGATGTCGGGCATGGCAAACGAGGCCTTGACGATTCCCGGCAACGTGGCGACGTTCGCAACTTGGTCGACGGCTTTGTCGGCCACCGCCTTATCGAACAGCGCCTGCGACGCGAATATGCGCCCGGGGACGCGCATCCCGTCTACGTAACCCACGGGAAGCTCCCACACGAACTCCTCCAGGCGCGTTGGCTCCATGATTACGAACCTACGTTGGCCGTCACAAGCTGTTTTGTCCTATACCGCTGCGGAACTCACGACCCCGCAACCTTCCGCTGGTTCGGGCTGCCAATGGTGGGGTCGGGTAGTCCGCTCCCTCCCGAAGACCGCTTAACAGGTCCATTAACGCGTACTCGGACGAATAGCGCGGGGACCACCCCAGCTCCTTTGTAGCCCGCGAGGAATCGAGGAGCGGAGTCTGCAGCCCCATGTCGACCCACCCCTCGGGCGTGGGCTGCAACCGCAGTCGCCACGTGAGCGCGGCGCCGGCTTTGAGCAGACGCGGCGGCAACCCGACCGGTCGTGCATTGAGAATGCGAGCCAGCTCTTCCGGATCCAGTATTGGGTCGGCAGCGATGTTGAATGCCCCGCGGACATCGGACACCGCCGCGAGCCGGTAGGCCTCTCCGATGTCGTACGAGTGCACGGTCTGAAAACGAAGACGATTGATATTCGGTACCAGAGGGATCAACGACCTTCTGACGAGCGCGTTGGGAAGGAGCGGCCCGAAGAAGAGTCGGCGGACGCCGGTTGCGGCTTCGCGTTTGAAGATCAGTGCCGGTCGCAGGCGCACCACCCTTGTTCCGGTGTGCTCAGCTTCGAATCGATCGAGCATGCGCTCCGTCTGCGCTTTGTGTCGCGAGTAAAAGGAGGTTTCGATGCCGTCGGTCGGCCACGTTTCGTCGACCGTCCGATCCTTTGGGCCCGGCGAATAGGCGCCGACGGATGAGGCGTACACAAGAGACTTAACTCCCGCGTCCGCAACCGCACGAAACACACGAGCCGAACCGTCAACATTGGTGCGGGTGAGCGTGTCGAGGTCTCGCGAGGGCTGGATCAGCCAGGCAAGGTGGATGACCGCAGACGCCCCTGTGAAGTGCGAGGCCAGTTCGTCTTTCGTGATGTCGGCCTGCACCCAACTCGTTTTGGGCAATTCGAGGTCCGGCCGTCGCCGGGCGATTCCGACGATCTCGTCGACTTCGGGATCGTCTCGAAGGCTGCGGATGACACTTGTGCCGACATTTCCGGTGGCGCCGACTATGACGACTTTCATGAGAGACCTCCAGGCTCGCGTCCTATGGCCTTACCCATTCCGGCAGGGGCGTATCTGGGTCTAGATGTCGAAGAAAACCCTCGCCGTCCACCCGTCGTCCGTGTGACGCACCTCCAGCTGATGAAAGGTGATCGCCTTGATCTGGGTGCCCTCCTCCGCGCGCTCCTGCGACAGTGGGCTGACGAAGACCCGGCCGCGAGCGCCCGTGTCGGAGACCGCCTCCACGACCACCCTGTGGAGAGCCGCGTTGCGAGAATCGTGTACGTAGAGCGTCTCGCTGAGCCACTCGACGAGGACCCCCTCGAGGTCTCGGCCGTCGGCCTCGATCGGGACCTCTTCGCCCTCGGGCCCGGCCGACCACACGCCGGCCAGCTCGGCCATCCCCCGGGTCGCTTCGGCAAAGAGCGCCTCGAGGGTGCCCGCCGTAGCCCTCAGCCCCACGTCGGCCGTGTGCTCGAGCACCTCGTAACCCATGGGCTCAGGATATGGGGACAGGCGCCTCCCCCCCATTTGTTTGCGCAAGGACTCCGTCCTTGCGAGCGCTCTCCGAACAGCCCTGAAGGGCCCTTCGTCGAGCGCGTGGCGATTTAGGGCTCCCCGCCGCAAGCTTCGCTATCCCCACACCCCCGGCTTATCCGGGGGCCGGAGGACTTGCTCTTTTAGTGTCTTTTGTCGGATGGCGGTTAGATTGCTCGGCTTATGAGTCCCAGGGCACCCCTGTCCCCGATACACCAGGCGGGGATGAGGCAGGCCGGTCTACGTCCGCCGGTCTCCGAGGAAGAGCGGCGGCGGGCAATTGCGCGCCGACGTGCGCTCGCGAGGCGCCGGCGCATGTATGCGCGGCGCCGACGGACCGTCCTGGTACTTATCCTCGTCATCGGTTTCTTTAGCGTCCGCAACACCTTCTTTGACTCCGACCAGAAGCCCGTAAGCGCGTTTGGGGGGAACGAAACGGACGGTGACGGCGTCGATGGAACGCCCACCTCCCCGCCGCCCACCGATGAGACGCCCGAGTTCCCGATCAAGCGAGTGGTTTTCATCGTGAAGGAGAACCGCACCTACGACAACTACTTCGCGCGTTTCCCCGGGGCCGAAGGCACCGAGACCGGGCTGATCTCAACCGGCGAGGAGGTCGAGCTCACGCCGGCCGAGGATGTCTTCGAGCCCGACCTCGGCCACTCGTTTACCGACGCCGTCGAGGGGATCAACGGGGGCCGGATGGATCGCTGGGATCTCGTAACGAACGGTGAGACCCTCAACGGCTATACCTCGTTCGAGCGCGAGGGGATACCGAACTACTGGGCATACGCGGAGAACTTCGTGTTGAGCGATCACACGTTCTCCTCGATGTACGGTCCCACCTTTCCGGAGCACCTGTATACGGTCGCGGCTACCGCCGGGGATGTCGTCGGCAACAAGGATCCGCTAGGGGGTGAAGGCGGCTACTGCGCGGACCCCGAGGAGCGCGCGCCGGCCTTCGAGCAGCCGGTTACCGAACCCGAAAAGAGAGAGATCATGGCCGCCGAGGGGCAGACCTTCGACGTGGGCGAGGAATGGGACTTCTCCGACATCACGAAGTACTGGGAGAGCATTCGCGCCTGTTTCGACTTCGAGGTGCTTCCCGACCAGTTAGAGGAAGAAGGAATCTCATGGCGCTACTACGCGGCGGATGGGTCGTGGATGAACGCCATGCTGGCGATCGAGCACATCTACACCGACGAGGACATCTGGGGGCCGAAGGTCCAGGACCCCGCCATCCTCGAGTCCGGGGAGCCGGGCGACCGGGTCCTCGAACACATCGAGAACAACAAGCTCAAGCGTGTCACGTGGATCGTGCCGCCGCCGGGAACGAACGAGCATCCCGGGGGGCCGAGCGTTTGCGTCGGCGAGAACTGGACCGTCCGTCACATCAACGCCATCATGGAATCGAAGTACTGGAAGCACACCGCGATCTTTTTGACGTGGGACGACTTCGGAGGCTTCTACGATCACGTCGAGCCCCCGCAAATAGATCACATGGGTCTCGGCCCCCGCGTGCCGATGCTGATCATCTCTCCGTGGGCGAAAGAGGGCTTCGTCGACTCGACTGTTTACGAGTTCTCATCCGTTCTTAAGTTCATAGAGACGATCTTTGGGTTGGAATGCATGACCGAGCGCGACTGCGAGGCAAACAACATGATGAACGCGTTCGACTTCGACACCGAACCCGACTTCGAGGCGCGCAAACTAATTCTGGAGGAACGCGACTGTCCGCTCGCGGAGGAAACCGCAAGGGTCTACAGGAACAAAGGCCCGCGCGCCTTCTGGGCGCTGGCCGACTGAGCCGGCCTTACGCGTCCGGGTCGCAGGTGTCGGGGACGTTGATCTCCTGGCCGGGCTGCAGAGGGGCGTTATCGTTTGCATCCGATATGCACTCGGCGCCCGCCGGGTCTCCGAAAAGGTCCTCGGAGATGGACGTGTAGTTATCGCCCGACTCGACGGTGTAGGTCTCGACTGTCCCCTCCCCATCCTCGCCCTCGTCTCCTTCGCCGGGAGGCGGTGATTCGGGCGGGTCGTCCGGGGAGTCGGGCGGCGTTTCGGGTGGGGTCTCGGTCGGAGTGTCGTCGATCAAGACCTTGTCCTCAAGCTCGGTGATCCTGGCGTTGGCCGCCGCGAGCCTCTCCTGCAGGTTCTGGACCTGCTCGGCCGAGTCGTCGGGGGCGCTCATCCGCCCGATGAGGAACGCCAGGAGCAGGACGCCGGCCAGGGCGAGCACGCGGCCCCACAGCAACTTCGGCGAGCCGTCGTCCTCTTCCCAGTCGAGCCCCGGGTCGGGCTCGCTAGGATCGAAGGGTCGTGTGGGGTCGTAGTCGCTCACTCTGTGGGTCTCCTCCCAGTCCAGCCTCTAGCGTAGCGGCTGTTTTCCGATCCTTCTCGGCGATTCCCCTACACCCGGCGGAAGTACGAAAGCATCCCTTTGTCCACCTGCTTCAAAAAGATGCGAAGGCCTCTTCCCGTGCGCCCTACGTCGCGCGGTTTCAGGTTGCGAACCGTATCCGAGGGGTCGTGGTAGTTCGGCTCGAAACCGCTCCACAGAAACGAGGCCGGAATGCCCGCCCGCTCGAACGGCCCGTTGTCCGAGCAGTCGCACGTGATCTGATAGTCGACGCCGATGCCAGCCTCTTCCACCTTGCGGTAGACGGTTTTAGCTACCCGCGGCGGGCCTATCCCCGCGGTCCCGGTAATGAGCGGATGGCCGTCCGCGATCATGTCGACCGACACCATTCCCGCCAGCCGCCTTCGTCCCTCGGCTTTCAGGCGGTCGACGTAAACGCTCGAGCCCACGTGATGGACCCCGTTGCTTCCGTACTCCTCCGATCCAAAGGCAACGAAGCGGATCCAGCGCGCCTGCGGCCTGCTGGCGAAGAGCCGGGCGTTCTCCACCATGACCGCCACTCCCGAAGCGTTGTCGTTGGCGCCGGGAGCTCCCCTCACCGTGTCGATGTGGGCCCCCACCACGAGAGGAAATTTCTTCGCGCCGGGCCACCACGCCACCAGGTTGCGGGAGGTCCCTCCGTCCACGTGGAAGCGCTGGACATGGGTGGTGTAGCCGAGACGGCGGAATCTCCTTCCGACATAGCGGATGCCACGTCGCTCGCCACGGGCGGCTCGAACCCGCATCCCGATATCGCGGGCGAGTCGCCGGATGTGCTTCATCGCCCTTCGGAGGCGGAATTTAGGTATCGGGCCCGGCTCGAAATCTCCTGCTGTGGAGCCGGAAAAGGCGTGGAGGGCGATCGTCTGGGTGGCCGGTGGGCCGACGGCACCCGCCTGGAGCGCTACCGGGGGAGCGTAGGCCGCCGGGGCCAAAGCCAGCGCCGCTAGGACTACCGGGGCCCTCCTGATTTGTCTCGTTGCTGCCACCCCTCCACGCTAAACCGTTTCGCCGACCCCGCTGGGGCCGGACCGCAAGGGGCAAATCGGACTTTATGGCTCCACTTGGCACGATCGTGAAGGATACGCGGCTCTGGCGGAGAAATTTCCGATAGCGGCCTGGGCCGCGTACTGGGTGGACGTGGAGGCAGCGCAGCTTCCCTCAAAAGAGAGGTTCGAAACGATGTCCAAGAGATTTCTAACCGTCACCATGGCCGCGGCCATGCTCCTGTCGGGCCTGTCGGCGCTTCCGGCGCAGGCCGCCACAGAGGTGCCTGCCGTTGCTCAGATAGAGGATCCCGTCGACGACGCGAACTTCATAAATGACCAAGGTCAGCCGGGCGTGAACGTACTGGGTAACCCGATTGTGGTTCCCGACTCGGACGACAACAAGCCCCCTTGTCCTCCCGCGCCGGCGCCATGTGACGGCAGCACAGTGAGCGACATGATCAAAGTCTGGTTCTCTGCTGAAGGCGACAAGATTTCGGCCCACATACTCAGCCAGCGACCGGGCCCGGCGTCCACATCCATTCTCTACAGGGTCTTCGCAAGTCCCGGAGAAGGGGAAGTCGGATCGAGCGCGGTGGGCTGCGTCAGATTCGAGCTCTTTCTCGCCGGCAAGGAAGCGAACACGAACCAGCAAACGACTTATCGTGGCGACAGCTTCGCCGTAATGCGTGACGTCTGTAACATTGGAAGCGGCTTGTCGACCGCAGTTGCCGCGGAGTACACGATCGAGGAACTCGAGGATCGAACCGGCATAACGACCATCACAGTGCCCCGTAGCTCCAGCCCGTTGTTCGCGGAAGCCGGCCTGACCAAACCACAAGCTGAGACCGTGCTGTTCTGGGGCGGAGAGTTTCCTGAGTTAGGCAAGAACAGCGTTACAGTCCCCCGTTCCGACACGACCAAGATCGGGACCGACTTCACCATCGGCGACGTCGAACCTCCTCCTCCTCCGCCGCCTCCTCCGGTCTGCAAGAAGGCTCAGAAGAAGACCTGCAAGTGCCCTGCCTTCGTTCCCGCCGAGGCGGGTGCGGATGCCGAGCTGACGAAGATCACCGAGAAGGCGACCGCCAAGCGACCGGCCATTGTCACGGTCAGCGCTGACGCAGGCGCCGGCGTGGGGGGTGTCCCCGTAGTCGAGGAGGGCATAGCGCACGCCTTCGAAAACCTCCAGGTCGACCTGAAAAAGAAGAAGACGACGGGCCTGTACGTTCGCCTTGAATTCCCGGACCAGGCCGATTACGACCTCACGTTGTTCAACCCGAACGGCACCGTGGCCGCCCAGTCGGCCGGCTTCAACCCTGCCCCCGGCCAC
>JALZEI010000130.1 GCA_030862115.1 Actinomycetota bacterium | reverse complement strand
CCCTTGCCGCCCGAGTTCGTTTCGGCATCCACCTCGCCCTCAGAGGACAGGTAGTCGCGCGCCAGCCACACCGTGAGCAGACCGAAAATCGCCAGTGCAGCCTTGCAGAACACCGCGAAACCGTCGCTCGCCAGCATCCCGGCGAGGTGCAGGGCGGCCCCCTCCTCCGATATCTCGCGCCATGAGGTCACGCAGAAGACGAGCGACGCGACGAGGCTCGCCGACGCGATCAACCACAAGTACGGACGCACAACCCGATCTCTTCCGACGGCCCCCACGATCAGGACCGCAAACGCTCCGACCAAAAGGGCCATCTCGGGGGCCAGTCCCCAGTAGACGATCTTGGGAAGCGTCACGGCGCGACCTCCGCCACCTCATCGGGGATCACGCTGCCCTCGTTCAGGGTTTCGACGATCCTGTCGGCAGACGGTTCGATGCGCTCGAGGAACGGCTGCGGGTAGACGCCGATGAACAAGATCAGGGCGCACAGCGGCGCCAGCATCAGTGCCTCGCGCGGCTTCAGGTCGACGAGGTTGCGGTTCTCATCCGTCGATGGCTCACCGTGAAAGACGCGCTGGTAGGCCCACAGCAGATACACCGCGGCGAGGATGACCCCGAAGGCGGCCGGCACCACCCACCACTTGTAGCGGAGGAAGGTGCCGAGAAGAACGAGGAACTCGCCTACGAATCCGTTGAGACCGGGCAGGCCGATCGAGGACAGCGTCACGAACAGGAACACCCCGGCGAGGATCGGAACGGACTTCGCCAGGCCTCCGAAGTCCGCGATGAGTCGCGTGTGCCGGCGGTCGTAAAGGAGACCGACGAGCATGAACAGGGCTCCCGTCGACAGACCGTGGTTCACCATCTGGAGGATCCCGCCGCTCATTCCCTCGGCGGTGCCTACGAACATGCCCAGGATGACGAATCCAAGGTGGGCGACCGACGAATAAGCGATGAGACGTTTCAAGTCTTTCTGCATGGCCGCCACCAGCGCTCCATAGATGATGCCGATCACCGCCAGCGTCGCCACCAGCGGTACCAGCTCGCGCGAGGCGTCGGGGAAGAGTGGAATCGCAAAACGGATGAGGCCGTAGGCGCCCATCTTGAGCATGACCGCGGCCAGCATCACCGAGCCCGCGGTGGGGGCCTCGGTGTGGGCGTCTGGCAACCAGGTATGGAACGGCACGAGAGGGACCTTCACCGCGAACGAGGCGAAGAAACCGAGGAACAGTAGGCGCTGCGTGCCTAGAGAAAACGGTGTTCCGAGGAGCTGCTCGTAGTCGAAGGTGGGTTGCCCGTTCGCTGCGAAGTAGACGAACAGGATCGCCACCAGCATCAGCAGCGAACCTGTGAGCGTGAAGAGAAAGAACTTCATCGCCGCGTAGATACGCCGGCCGTAGCCCCACATGCCGATAAGGAAGTACATCGGGACGAGCGTGACCTCCCAGAAGATGTAGAACAAAAACAGATCGAGCGAGCAAAAGACACCGAGCATTCCCGTTTCGAGAATTAGAAGGAAGACGAAGTAGGGCTTGATGCGATTCGTGATCGACCACGACGCGAGCACGGCGAGCGGCATGAGGAACGTCGAGAGCATGACCATCCACAAGCTCACGCCGTCGATGCCGCTCTTGTAGGAGACACCCCACGCCGGAATCCATTCCATGGTCCGGCCCAGTTGGAAGCCGGCCTGCGCGGCGTCGAAGTTGAGCAGGACGCCGAGCGAAAAGGCGAACGCAACCAGGGTCGTGGCGAGTGCGGCAAGGCGGACCAGGTCGGCGTTCCTTTTGGGGACGAGGGCAACGAGAACCGCTCCCAAGAACGGAGTGAAGATCGTCAGCTCGAGCCAGGGCCAGTCGCTCACGCGATCCCCGCCCTGAGAAGAAGTGCCGAGAAGACGACGACGACGCCGAACAGAAAGGTCAGACCGTAGTTACGGACGTAGCCCGTTTGGACGCGGCGTAGACCCTCCGCCACCCCGGAGACGAACCGGCCCGTCCCGTTCACGAATCCGTCGATGACCCGCGCGTCGATCACTCCCGCGCAATAAGCGGCGAAACGCTTCCCGGGCATCACGAGGAGTCGGCCGTAGAGCTCATCCACGTAGAACTTGTTGCGGGCCAGAGGGACAAGAGGGCCGAGTCGGCCGATCGTCACCCGTCGACGGATGTTTCCGGTCCGGGACATGTAGATCGAGCGAGCCAGCCCGATCCCGACGAACGCGACGAGCAAAGCTATTCCCGCCAGGACCCACGGCGTCAAACCTTCGGGTACGGCCGACTCCCCCAGCACATGGTGCAGGAATTGCTCGAGCGTGAGGACCGACGGAAGGTTGATCACGCCGCCGATCACGGCCAGCACCGCCAGCGGGACCAGCGCGGCGGCCATCGTGGGCGGCGCGTCGTGCGCGTGGACGCCCTCGGGCACACGTAAGCGTCCCTCGAACACGCGTAAATAAAGCCGCGTCATGTAGAAGGCGGTCAGCAAAGCGGTGACGACGCCGATCCCCCATAGCGCGTAGTCGCCCTGTTGCCACGCGGACGCCAGGATCGCGTCCTTCGAGAAGAAACCAGCGAAGGGGACGACGCCGCTGATGGCGAGCCAGCCGAGCATGAAGGTAAGCCCGGTGATCGGCATGACTTTTCGCAGCCCGCCCATCCTGCGCATGTCGGTCTCGCCGGCGAGGGCATGCATGACCGCGCCGGCCCCCAAGAACAACAGAGCCTTGAAAAACGAGTGCGTAACCAGGTGGAAGATGCCGGCGGAGTACGCGCCCACGCCATGCGCGAGAAACATGTAGCCAAGCTGCGACACGGTCGAATAAGCGAGCACTCGTTTGATGTCGTACTCGGTACACGCCATGAGCGCCGCCAACAGCGCGGTGAATCCGCCGACGTAACCGACCACAGTCAGCGCGGCACCCCCGGAGGCCTCGAAGACCGGCGAGAAGCGAGCCACCATATAGACACCGGCCGTGACCATCGTGGCCGCGTGGATGAGCGCGGAAACCGGAGTGGGTCCCTCCATGGCATCCGGTAGCCATACGTACAGAGGGATCTGCGCGCTCTTACCCGTGGCGCCGGCGAACAGGAGAAGTGCGGCTGTCGTAGCGACTCCGGCCGTGAGCGCGCCGGCCCCTTCGTTGACCTGGCCGACCGTCAGCGCCCCGATCTCAAACGTCAACACGAGGATCCCAAGCAGGAAGGCAAAGTCTCCGATCCGGTTGACGAGGAAGGCCTTCTTCGCCGCGTTATGGGCGGCGGGGCGTTCGAACCAGAAACCGATCAGCAGATAGGAGCACAGCCCAACGCCCTCCCAGCCGACGTA
>JALZEI010000119.1 GCA_030862115.1 Actinomycetota bacterium | reverse complement strand
TCGGCGATACCGCCGTTGGTGATCCACATCTTCGTCCCGTTGAGCACCCAGTCGTCGCCGTCTTGCTTGGCGGAGGTGCGCATGCTCGCCGGGTCGCTGCCCGCATCCGGCTCGGTGAGCCCGAAGCAGCCGATGGCCTCGCCGGCCGCCATGCGTGGAAGCCACTCGTTCTTCTGATCTTCGGATCCGAACTTCCAGATCGCGTACATCGCCAGCGAACCCTGGACCGACGCGAAACTGCGAAAGCCACTGTCGGCGGCCTCTAGCTCCAGACAAGCGATCCCGTAGGCCACGGCGCTCGAGCCGGCGCACCCGTAACCCTCGAGGTGCATGCCCAACAGCCCGAGTGCTCCGAGCTCGATGGCTATCTCGCGCGGGAAGATTCCCTCTTCGAACCACCGCGCGATATCGGGAAGAATCCGGTCGCGCGCGAAGTCGGCGACGGTGGAACGCAGCATCCGCTCTTCGTCGGACAAGAGCGAGTCGATTCCGAGAAGATCCGACGGGTTCATCACGCGCTCTCCGCAACCGTCAAGAGCTCGGGAGCCTGCGGCCCCGCGTTCAGGAGCAGATCGCGGTATGTCTCGGACCAGGCCGCCGGGCGCCCCTCATTGTCGGTCAGGCTCGCCACGATCTTCGCCGTCATACACAGCTCACCCTCTTTTCTCATCTCGAAGTCGTACGTGATGGAGGTTCGCCCGATGGCCGCGACTGCGATACGGCAGTCGCATAGATCGCGAAAGACGAGCTTGCCCTTGTAGTCCGCGCTTATGTGCACTCTCGGAAGGCGCCCGTACACGTCGTCGAGTATTCCGAGCCGCTCGAGAAGCGCCGTCTCGGCGACCTCGATGAAGCGGAAGCCGGCCGTGTTGTGCCACCAGCCCGACGCGTCCGTATCCGGCCACTCGATCCTTCGCTGAACTACAAGGGACGCCGGTTGAGCTTGTCTAGTGGACGTGGACGACTCCATATGCTCCACCCTAAGTCTCGCTGCGCGGTGTATAGCTCGTGCATGGCAATCGACATCGACGACATCGATGGGCTCGTATGCGATCTCGATGGGGTCGTCTACCGAGGGGACGAGGCGATTCCGGGAGCTGTCGAGGCGTTACGGGAGCTCGAACGCCGGGGTCGCCGCGTGGTCTTGTGCACGAACAACTCGGCCCCCACCGTCGAGAACTACAGGGAGAAGCTCCGGGCGATGGGTCTCGAGGTGGCGCCGGAACGCCTTGTGACCTCGGCCGTAGTTGCCGGCGAGGCCTTGAGCGAACGCGGCCTGGCGGGGCCCGCTTTCGTGGTCGGCGCCGAGGGGCTACGCGAGGCGGTTGAAGGCGCCGGGCTGGACATCACCGGCGATCCCGAGCGGGCCGAGGTTGTGGTCGTGGGTCGCGACCTGCGTTTCGATTTCGACGCGTTGCGACGTGCGGCCGATGCCGTCCGGGCCGGCGCGGTCTTTATCGCCACGAACGACGATGCCACCTATCCGTCCACGGCGGGCCTCGAGCCGGGAGCCGGAGCGTTGCTGGCGGCGATCGAGGTCGCCGGCGGTCGGAACGCAGAGGTATTGGGTAAGCCACGCAGACCCATGATGGAAAGAGCCGCGGCGCGCTTCGAACCGGGGGCGCGACTGGCGATGGTCGGCGACAGGGCCGAAACCGATCTCGCGGGGGCCGCGGCGATGGGATGGACGACCGTGTTGGTGCTCTCCGGCGTGACGGGTCCCGGCGACGTGGAGGCTTTAAGGCCTCGTCCCGATTTCGTGCTCGAGAGCCTCGCGGAACTCTTACACGACGGCGCGCGTTAGTAGCGCCACTGCGGTTGCAACACGGGCGGTGGCCGGTGAGGCCTGCCGCCGAGTAGGAATATCGCAATGAGGCCGAAGACGAACCCGCCGACGTGCGCGGCCCAGGCCACCTCGGTGATTCCGGCGATGTCCTGATACGCGATGAAGAACTGATACGCGAACCAGATGGCGAGCACCGCGAGCGCGGACATCTGCACCATTGTGATGAAAAAGAAAATCGGCACCAGAACGTTTATGCGCGCGCGCGGATACAAGAGCATGTAGGAACCCATGACCGCGGCGACCGCTCCGGACGCTCCGACCGACGGAATGCAGGCGGCGAAGTCGGCATTGGTGCACGTATCGGAGGAGTTGAACATGGTCCAGGCGATGTGAGAAAAGGACGCGGCGAGGCCGCCCAAAAGATAAAAGAGCACGAACTTCATGCGTCCCAGGTAGTCCTCGATGTTGTTCCCGAAGACCCATAAGAAGAGCATGTTGCCGATGATGTGGAGCCACCCCGCATGCAGAAATGTAGAGAAGACGACCGAAACCAGAAAGGAGACGAGATCCCGCTCGGGGATCGAGGTCTCGACGTCGGGGCCGACGGGGATCGTTCCCGCCGGGCACGTATCGGTGAGCTGGCAGACGATCGGCGCGTTCTCGAAGAAGTAGGCGCTCGACTCCGCACTCTGTCCCAGCCCCGGGGTCTGGAAGAAAGCCACGACGTTCAGCGCGATCAGGATCAGCGTCATCACCGGGAAGCGACGCGTCGGATTTGCGTCGGAGATCGGGATGAGCGACAGCATGGGGCGAAGTATAGGTTGGGCCTCTACGTTGCCATTTGCAGTTTGGACACGGAGGAGGACACAGTGCTTGACGAGTTCCGGCGGTTGGCGCTTTTCACTTCGGGGGTAGCCGAGCTCACGCGGCACCGCGCCGAACAGATCGTGCGAGACATGGTGAAGTCGGGTGAGGTTCGCAGAGATCAGGCGGGCTCGTTGGTGAAGACCGTGATGGATCTGGGTCGCATAAACCGAAGCGAGTTCATCGAGATGATGCGAGGAGAGATCCGTAACCAGATAGCGGCCCTCGGAGTGGCCACCAACCGAGATGTGGAACGTCTGGAACGCCGGGTGAGCCGTCTCGAGGACCGAGCTCGGACGTCGTCGGGACCCTCGAAGAAGACGACCGTTCGCAAGAAGTCCTCCTCGAAATCCACGCGCAAGTCCACCTCGGCGGCATCGGGGGGCTCGTCCTCGGGGAGCCGTTCGGGCGGCTCCAAGACGACGGTGGATCGCGCGCCGGTCCCACCCGAGGACGGCGGCGGCACACCGGGCGCTTGATCCGCCTCGCGGCCGCGAACCTCGGGTTTAATAAACGACCATGGTCGAGCACATGCCGGATCCCGAGCGAATCGAAGACACCAGAGAGGCCCTCGATAGGGTCGAGCGGCAGGACGACGGCGCTCGGCTCGAGTTCCTCGAGAAGCTCCACGACCGTCTCGAGAGCGAGCTCGAGGGCCGTCCCTCACAGGAGTCGGAGACCGAGTCCTAGAAAGAGGACTAGCCTGCGTATCGCCGTGGGCAAACCGGTCCGACTCGACGTGGTCATAGTGAAGCGAGGACTTGCTTCGTCGCGCACGATGGCCCGCCGCGCCATCCAAGAGGGGCGGGTGACCGTAGGCGGCATGCCGGCATTCAAGCCGGACGCGCTTGTGTCGCCGGAGTCCTCCATCAAGTTCGTCGAGGACGACACGGCCTACGTGTCCAGAGGCGGCCGGAAACTCGAGGGTGCGCTGGATGCTTTCGACCTCGAGGTTGAAGGACGCCGATGGCTCGACGCGGGCGCGTCCACGGGAGGCTTTACCGACTGCTTGCTGCGCTGGGGAGCCGCGTCCGTCATAGCCCTCGACGTCGGTTACGGCCAACTCGACTGGCGGTTGCGAAACGATCCCCGCGTCGAGGTCTTGGAGCGGACGAATGTCAGACAGATCACACGTGAACAGCTTCCTTATGAACCACAGGCCGTGGTTGCCGACCTCTCCTTCATCTCCCTGCGGTTGGTCCTTCCCGACCTCGCCGGCGTCGCCGCAGACGACGCGGATTTCGTCGTGCTGGTTAAGCCGCAGTTCGAGGCGGGACGCGAGCACGTGGTGCGCGGAGGGGTCGTACGCGACCCGACCGGCTGGAGGGCTGCTCTCGAGTCGGTGATCGGGGCCGGCGAGGGTCTGGGTCTGCTTGCGGTCGGAGGAGTTGTATCCCCATTGCGCGGCCCGGCCGGAAACGTCGAGTTTTTCGTCCACCTGTGCCGCCGCGGCGGTGCCGAAGTGGATTTGGTTGAGCGTTTGCTGAACGAGGTGCCGACGTGACCGTGCGGCGCGTCGAAATAGTCAGTCACCCCGCGAAGGCCGGCGTAGAGGAGATGAGGGGGGAACTCGAGAGTCTCTTGAAGGAACGTGACGTCGAGGTGACGGATCGGGATCCTGAGGTCGTGTTGTCTCTCGGGGGAGACGGCACCGTCCTTAGAGCGGCGCAGCACGCGCACGCGGCCGACGCGCTTCTGCTCGGGATCAACTTCGGCCTGCTCGGATACCTGACCGAGGTCGAGGCCGGCGACGAGCGCGACGCGGTCGAGAGGGTTCTCCGCGGGGACTTCGCGATCGAGGAGCGCATGATGCTCGAGTGCCATATCGACGGGCAGTCGTACGTGGGTCTGAACGAGGTCCTTGTGGAGAGATCGGCCCGGCAACGGCTCGTCAATTTGGCGGTCGACGTGGGAGGTGAGCGCCTGGCATCGTTCGGAGCCGACGGCGTCCTCGTGGCGACCCCTACCGGTTCGACGGCCTACGCGCTGAGCGCGGGAGGTCCCATCGTTGATCCACGGGCGGAGTGTCTCGTCGTCGTTCCGGTCAGCCCGCACATGATCTTTTCGCGCCCGGTCGTGCTGTCCGCGCGCGAGATGGTGGAAATCGAGGTGCAGGAGCCGCGCGCCGAGGCCGTGTTGTCCCTCGACGGTGGTTTGGGCTGCGAACTGAAGCCCGGCGCTCGGGTGAGAGTGCACCGTCACGACCGACCTCTCCGCTTCATAAGGCTGTCCGGCCCGAAGTTCCTACAGCGGCTTCGAGCGAAACTGCGTCTTCCGGAGTAGCTATTCGCGCTCGGAATGCGCCCGCTCCGGCGGCCGTGTGGAGTTGTTGTCGGGGTTGGTAGAACCCCCTGAAACCCCGAGTCGGCCCCTTAGGATTCAAAACGATGCTTTCAGAGCTTGTGGTGGATTCCCTCGGCGTTATCGACCACGCCGAGGTTTCTTTTGAGCCCGGGTCGAGCGCGATCACGGGCGAAACCGGCGCCGGAAAGACCCTCGTGGTGGCGGCGGTCGGTCTCCTGCTGGGCGGCCGGGCCGACCGCGTCCTCGTGCGGGAGGGGGCGACCGCGGCGCGGGTCGAGGGTCGTTTCCTCGTGGCTCCCGACCACCCCGCCCTCGGCGTTCTGGAGCGGGCCGGGATTCCGTTCGAGGCGGGCCCGGAGGGGGTCGAGCTGATTCTCTCGCGCACGGTGCCGGCTTCGGGAGCCAGCAGCGCGCGCCTCAACGGAATCTTGGTCACCGCCGCGTTGCTCGCCGAGGTGGGGCCAACCCTGGCCGAGATCGCGGGCCATCAGGAACATGCGCGCGTGGCCGGATCGTCGTGGCAGCGTCGTCTTCTTGACTCTTTCGCGGGCCCGACAACCGTCGCTCTCGCTCGGCAGGTGGCGTCCTCGTGGTCGGCGACCCTGGAGGCACGACGGAGATTGGATTCGTTGGTCGAGACCGAGCGGGCGCGTGAGCGAGAGCTGGACGTGGTCCGTTTCGAGATCAAAGAGATCGAGGCGGCCGCGGTCGTCCCCGGCGAACTCGCGCACCTGTCCGTCGAGGTTGGTCGACTGGCCGGCGCGGAGGCATTGGGAACTGGTCTTGCGTCGTCGTCTGAGGCCCTGGAGGGAGAAAGGGGGGCCGGCGAGCTCCTTGCTTTCGCGGGCTCCCAAGTGGCCGGTTTGACCGCGTCCGATCCCGAGCTGAAAGAACTGGTGGATCGCATCGAGTCGACGCGCATCGAGGTGACCGATATCGCCGCCGAGCTGCGCGCCCGCATCGTCGCTCCGGATCCCGGGGCGTTGGCGGCCGCGCAGGAGCGCCTCGCGGTGCTTTCGCGCCTACGACGCAAGTATGGCGAGACCGAGGAGGAGATCCTGCTTTATCTTGAGCGGGCGCGCGCCCGACGAGACGAGTTGGACAAGGCCGCGGAAGACGTCCACAAACTCGAGCGCGAGGTAGTCGAACTCGAGAACATGGCGATGGCGGCGGCAACCGAGCTCTCGGCGGCACGTAAAAGAGCCGCGGCTGAACTGCAGGCCGCGGTCGAGCGCCGGCTGTCCGAGCTCGCCATGGGCGGCTCCCGTTTTGAGGTCGCGGTTACCGAGCGGTCCCTGTATGAGGGCGGTCTTGAAACGGTCGAGCTTTTGCTGGCGGCCAACGAAGGGGAAAGCCCGCGCCCGCTATCCAAGGTCGCGTCGGGAGGTGAGCTGTCCCGCGTCGCTCTCGCTCTGCACTTGCTGGCGAGCTCCGAGGGGGCCTCGACGCTTGTGTTTGATGAGGTCGATGCGGGAGTGGGTGGTGAGGCCGCGCAGTCCGTGGGCCGCGCGCTCGCAAGCCTCGCCCACGACAACGGACAACAGGTGATCGTCGTTACGCATCTTCCACAGGTGGCCGCCTTCGCAAACGCGCATTACAGCGTGTCGAAGGCGACGAGTAAGTCGCGAACGCAGGCGGCCATCGAACGAGTGGATGCCGACGCGCGGGTCGAGGAGCTGTCGCGAATGCTGGCCGGTCTTCCCGAGAGCGAGCGAGGGCGGGAGCACGCCCGCGAACTACTGGACATGGCCGCGAGGGCGAGCGCCGTCGCGTGATCGGAAGACTAAGACGCCGCCGGCGAATAGAAGTCCCCTCCGAGGGTTTGTCCGGCACCGCGCGGGTCGACCGGCGGACGAAAAGACTCTTGCCTCGACTACAGCCGGGCGAGATAGCGGTGATCGACCATGAGGACATCGATCGCATCGCGGCCGAAGGCCTCATTCAGCGGCAGGTGAAGGCCGTGATCAACGCGTCGCGTTCGTCCTCGGGTCGCTATCCGAACCTCGGCCCCCTTTTGTTGTGCTCGTCCAGCGTGCTCCTGCTCGACGACGCCGGGCCCGAGGTCATGAACGTTACCGAGGGCACGCGGCTCGTTATCGAAGGAGATCGGATCTTCGCCCGTAACGGGACCGACTTGAAAGAGGTGGCGCGCGCAAAGGTGCTCCGGTTGGAAGAGGTCGAAGAGCTCCTCGACAGCACCAAGGATCGCATCGGTTCGGAGATCGTGCGTTTTGCAGAAAACACCATCGAGTACATAAGAGAGGAGCGCGATGTAGTCGTCGATGCGGCCCGGCTCCCCGACGTAAAGACGGATTTCCACGGACGCCACGTTCTGATCGTCGTGCGTGGCTATCACTACAAGGAGGACCTGGCCGCTCTCCGTGCTTACATCCGCGAGGTGAGGCCGCTCTTTATCGGAGTCGATGGGGGGGCCGACGCTCTTCTTGAGGCCGGGCTGCGGCCGGACATGATCATCGGCGACATGGATTCCGTTACGACGCGCGCGCTCGAATCGGGGGCCGAGCTCGTCGTGCACGCGTATCCGGGAGGCCGCGCTCCCGGTCTCGAACGAATCGAGGCGCTCAACCTGCCGTCGGTTCTCTTCGAGGCCGCGGGAACGTCCGAGGACATCGCCATGTTGCTGGCCTTCGACAACGGTGCGGAGCTGATCGTGGCCGTCGGGACCCACGCCAACCTCGTGGAGTTCCTCGATAAAGGTCGAAAGGGCATGGCCTCCACCTTTCTGACGAGGCTCCGCGTGGGGCCGATCCTCGTAGATGCCAAGGGCGTTAGCCGTTTGTATCGCTCGAGGGTACGGCGGCGCGACCTTCTGCTTCTCATCGGCGCCGCGGTTCTGACTATGACGATCGTGGTGCTTATCTCGGAGCCGTTCCGGCTCTATCTGCAGTATTTCTGGAACGACGTGCAGCAGTTCTGGTTCTCGGTGAGACGAGCCCTGTCGTGATCGACTTCCGCTACCTGCTCATAACGATCATCGGGATCTTTCTCTCTCTCGGAGTGGGGATCGTGATGGGCAGCGGTCTCATCGGGGGGCGAGTAGTTAGAGGACTGCGCGGAGAGGCGCGTCAGGTATTGAGCGCGAACGACGAGCTCCGCCGGCAGATCATCGATCTGGAGGCGCGGCAGGACGAGAACGACGAGTTCCTGTCCGCGATCGAGCCACTTCTCGTGGACGGCCAGCTCATAGGTGACCAGCTGGTGGTTTTCGACATCGAGGGAAGCGACGCCGCGCTTTTCGATGCGGTGGAGGGGGTGGTCGAGGAGGCCGACGGAGAGGTTGCGAGCCGCATCGAGCTGCGTAACCGGCTGGCGCTTAGCGAGGACGGAAGCCGCCAGGAACTGGCGGCGCTCCTGGAATCCGAGTCAACTGAAGCGGAGGAATTGCGGGTGGAGTTCGTCGATCTTCTCGGCAACGCGTTGGGGGCGGCCGCCTCCGGGCGAAATCTCGGCCCCCGCGCCACGAGCTCTCAGGCACTGGAAGGGCTCCTCCAGGACATCAACGACGCCGGCTTCGTCACCACCGAGGGTTTTGGCGACCGGCTCGTGCCGCCGGGAGCCAACTTTTTGATCATCGGCGGTAGCACCGAGACTCCGGGATGGCCCACCGAGGAGGTTGTGCGAGCTCTCGCGATGGCTCTCGACGGGCAGGGGCGGCGCGTACTGGTGAGCGAGACGTCGGACAGCGTGTGGGAGCTCGTCAATGCAGTTCGTTCGGACGACGAAGTGGCCGCCGAGATCAGCACGGTAGATAACGCCGAAACCATAGCCGGCCGCATCGACGTCGCGCTCGCGCTCGGCCGGACCAGTCCGACGCCGGCCCTCCACCTCGGCACGAAAGACGGCGCCGCGCCGGCCCCCACGCCACTCCAGTAGCGGTGGCCATCGAGGTTTCACCAGAAAGTGATGTAACCGCGTCTCCGTCGCTTGCGCGCGGCGCGGTGACGATCACGATTGCGTCGGCGCTGTCCCGTCTTACCGGGTTCATCCGGGTCATGGTGCTCGCGTCGGCTGTGGGTGGCACCTATCTCGTCAACACCTACCAGACGGCCAACACCGCCCCCAATGTCGTCTTCGAGCTGGTGGCGGCCGGGGTGCTCACGTCTGTATTCGTGCCCACGTTCGTCGAGTACCTGGTGCGCCGCGAAGAAGAGGAGGGCTGGAAGGCCGCCAACGCGCTTACCTCGGTGGCGCTTGTGGGGCTCGTTGCACTGTCGGTACTGATCGCGCTCATCGCTCCGTACGTGATGAGGCTTTTGACGCTCGGCGTCGAGGACCCCGCCCTGCGCGCGCGCGAGATTTCCTTAGGCACCACGTTGCTGAGACTCTTCGCACCGCAGGTCGTCTTTTACGGACTCGGGATGATCATGACCGGAGCCCTGCACGCCCATCGTCGCTTCGGTCTCGCCGCGGTGGCCCCAATCTTCAATAACGTCGTGGTTATCGGGGTCTACGCGACGTACGCGTGGGTCCGACGCGACGAAGCGGGATCGCTGGCCGACATAACCATGGGCGAGACCCTGTTGCTGGGATTGGGGACCACGCTCGGCGTAGTGGCCATGACGGTGTGCCTCGTTCCTCAGCTCCGCTCTTTGGGATGGCGCTTTCGCTGGAGGTTCGACATCGCGAACGCGGCCGTCCGTAAGGCCGCGCGCGTCGGTGTCTGGGCGCTTGGTTACGCCGGGGGATACCAGGCCGGGCTTCTCATCGTTCTGGTGCTCGCGAACAAGGTGCGCGGCGGCGTAGCGGCCTACCAGTGGGCGTATGTGTTCTTTTTCGTTCCGCATGCGCTGTTTGCCGCGCCGATCTTCCACGTCTTGTTTCCCGCGATGTCGGAGGACGCCGCCAGAGGAGAGGTGGGCTCGCTCAAGGAGAGGCTCACGACGGGCCTTTCGATGCTGGTGTTCATCCTTGCCCCCATCGCGGCGCTCATAGCGGTGGCTGCCGAGCCGCTGTCCCGTTTAACGCTCGATTTCGGCATCATGTCGCAGGCCGACGCCGATCTGGTCGGCCGGGTGCTGGTCGCGTTCGCGGTGGGCTTACCCACTTACTCGGCGTTCTTGGTCCTCACGCGCGCGTTTTATGCGATGAACGACGCGAAGACCCCGGCGCTAATCAACGGCGCCGCGGTGCTGATCTCGAGCGCGGTCGCGGCCCTGCTGTTCTTTTCCCTCAGCGAGAACTGGTCGGTCCCCGGTCTCGCGTTCGGTCACTCCGTGGGATTCGCGGCCGGAACGATCGGCCTCGTGGCCCTTCTCGCACGCCGCGGCCTGTCGCCCCTGTCCGCTCGGTTCGGAGGAGCGGTCGTCCGGTCGCTGGCCGCATCGCTGCTGGCGGGCCTCGCGTCGTGGGCTCTTATCCGGTGGATCTTCGACTACGGCGACAAGCTCGAGCAGCTGCTGGCGGTGCTCGTCGTGGGGCTGACCGGCGCGCTGGTTTATGCCGTGTTCATGGTTGCGGTGCGGTCGCCGGAGATGGGCCGCATGACCGAACTCGTGGGGGGACGGGCGGGAGCGCCGGCGAAGGCGCCGGTGGAAGGCGGTCGCGTTTTGGAGGTCGTGCCGCGCTCCGAAGGAGGTATCGCCAAGCACGTGGCACAGGTGGTCGACGGGCTCCAGGGTCGGGAGGAACTCGTTATCGATCTCGCCGCCCCGCGCGATCTCCCGTACGAGATGCGCGCGGAGATCCACGAGATCGTCATCCCGTCCGGACCGTTGTTCGGGCATCGCAAGGTCATTCGGTCGTTGCGCGCTCTATTGCGAGAGGAGAGATACGCGGTCGTTCACGCCCACGGTCTTCGTGCGGGTATAGACGCTGGCCTGGCCGCGCGCGGGTCGCCGGTGCGAGTGCTGCTCACCGTTCACAACCTCGTGCTCCCGGAGACCGCGGGGCGTCTGCGATCGGGTTTCTACCGAAGGGCCGAGCCCCTGGCGGTGAGATTGAGCGACCGGACCTTCGGCGCGTCCGACCAGATAGCTCGCCATCTCCGAGCCGTAGCACCCGATCAGTCGAAAAAGATCGAGACTTTGCACGCTCCCGTGGAGCCCCCTCCCGTGGCGCGCTGCCGCGCCGAGGTGAGAGCGGAACTCGGTCTCTCGGACGAGCGGCTGGTCATTACCGCGGCGAGACTCGCGCCGCAAAAGGCCTTGCACGTGATGCTGGACGCGCTCGCGCAACTTCCGGACGACGTCATGCTGGCGGTCGTGGGGGAGGGCCCCCTCGAGGCCGAGCTGAAACAACGCGCCGGCGAGTTGGGGCTCGATGCCCGTGTCCGCTGGATGGGTTTCCGAGACGACGTCGGCGACTTCATCGCCGCCGCCGATGTCTTTTGCCTGTCGTCGGTGTGGGAGGCCGTTGCCCTGGCGGCCCAGGAGGCCGCGTTGTTGGGAACCCCGGTCGTGTCGACCGACGTCGGCGGGATGGCGGAGCTCATAGAGGATGGCGACTCCGGGCGCCTCGTCCCGGTCGGCGACGCCGGCGCACTGGCGGTCGCCCTCCGCGACGTACTCGACTCGCCGCAGGCCGGCGCCCGTTATGCGCAGGCGGCCGGCCACACGATCCGCACGCGTTTCTCGCGCGAAACGATGCTCGAGAGACTGTTAAGGGAGTACAGGAGAACGACCGATGCGTAGACGGCTCGCGTCTGCGGTCGCGGCCATGGCGCTCCTGAGCGTGGCGTCGCCGGCGCGAGCACAACCCGACGACTGTTCGCGCGTCGTCGTCTTTACGACACCGGCGGTGACGTGGGAGGACGTCGAGAGGGTTCAACCTCCCAACCTGCTGGAGCTGACGCGCGCGGGAGCCGCAGGTTCGGTATCGGTGCGCGCCATCAGCCCGCGCACCTCGTACGCGGCCGGGTTCACGACCATCGGGGGAGGAAGCCGTATCGACGCGCTGCGACGACAGGTGACGCCCGATCTGGAGTCGACGCCGGGTCCTCCAGGGGTCCATCCGAGGGCGAGAACCGTTTGGGATGCGGGAGCTTGGATCCCGGGCGCTCGAGATCTGCGCGCGGAGGCTATCGCCGACGGCTACGGGGCCGAGCCCGGCGCTCTTGGATCTGCGCTGGCCGCGGAGGGAGTCGGGGTCACGGCCATCGGCAATGCGGACACGGGTCATCCCACGCCGCCGGCCCCCGCGGGCTCCGGCCGGTGGGTACTTCTTGCAGCCATGGAAGAGGACGGGACCGTGGCGCGATCGGCAACCGTTTTGGGATTGACCCAAGCAGCGCCCGACGCTCCCTTTGGGGTTCGAACAGACCAGGCCGCGCTCGAGAGGGTCATGGGATCCGCTTTGGAACGCCGATGCAGCGTGACCTTCGTCGATCACGGTGACCTCGAGCGGGCCGACGAGTGGGCCCTTGCCACCGGCAAACTCCAGGTCGCCGCGCGCGACGATGCTTTGCGCGCCGCGGACGAAACACTGGGCTCGATCGTGGAACGGCTCGACTTCGCCACCGACCTCTTGCTCGTCGTGTCGCCTACCTCTCCGTGGTGGGATTGGGATGTCCACCTGGGTATCGCGGTGGCGCGGGGGCCGGGTTTCGAGTCGGGCGACACTCTGCAGTCGGCTTTCACCAGGAGACGCGGTGTGGTGAGCATCACGGATGTGGCGCCGACCGTTCTCGCTCACCTCGGTCTGGCTCGTCCCGAGTCGATGACCGGACGCCGCTGGTTTGCGGTCGACGGGCCCGACGATCCTGTGGCTGCCGGGATTGCGATAGATCGCGAATCCGTCTTCGTCGAGAACATGAAAACGCCGGTATCGGCGGGGTTCGTGCTCGCGCAGGTGCTCACCTATTTACTGGCGATCGTTTTCATCGCGCGCCGCGAGAGAACGAGCGATGAGTCTCACTACGGGCGCTACGCCGAGTGGGCGTCGCTCGCAATCGTCGCCTTTCCGATTTCAACCTTTCTAGCCGGAGCGGTGAATCAACACGACCTGGGCATCCCCGGCATGGTCGCGGTGCTGGTCGGCATCGATCTGGCTCTTGTCGCCGGCGCCATCCTGTTGCTGCGCGGCGCTTTCGATCGGCTCCTCGCGATCACCGGGGTGACTTTCCTAGTGCTGTGTGCGGATTTGCTAACCGGGGGTCGGCTGCAACTAAACACGGTCCTCGGCTACTCGCCGGTCGTG
Source organism: Actinomycetota bacterium (assembly GCA_030862115.1). GTDB lineage: Bacteria > Actinomycetota > CADDZG01 > CADDZG01 > WHSQ01 > JALZEK01. The sequence continues at coordinate 24,423 of JALZEI010000119.1, read as the reverse complement.
GGCGGTCGCTATGCCGGCCTCGGCAACATCGCCTTTGCAATTCTGGGCATATCGGCCTTGTTGACGGGCGCTTTGATCGTCCATCGCGGAGGCGGGAGACGACGAGCCCTCGTCGTCGCGGCGATGGTGTTTGGCGCGGCCGTGGTATTCGACGGCACGCCCCAGCTTGGAAGCGATGTCGGAGGTGTGCTCGCACTCGTGCCGGCCCTCGGGGTGACGATTCTCTTGCTGGCGGGGCGCCGTCCGAACTGGAGGGTCGCCTTGATCAGCGCCGTTGCCGCGGCGGTTCTCGTCGGAGTGTTTCTCGCGGTCGACGTGTCGCGTCCCGACGACCAGCAGACCCATCTCGCTCGCCTCTATGAAGACGTCCGCGACCGCGGTGCCGGCGTGATGACCGACACGATCGTTCGCAAGCTGCGGGCCAACGCCCGCCTGTTCCGATCAACATTGTGGACCTTTTTCGTTCCACCGGCTTTGCTGGCGATCGCCTTCTTGTTGCGACGGCCGCGCGGTCGCTGGCAAGCGCTCGCCGAGGCGTATCCCAAACTCCGCTCGGGGCTGTTGGGCGGGCTGTTGCTCGCCGTTATCGGCTTTGCGCTGAACGATTCCGGGATCGTGATTCCGGCGGTGATCCTCACTTATCTCGTCCCTATGTCCGTGATCCTTCATCTGTGCTTGTTGCGCGACGGCCGTCTCGATCCCGAGCCGGATCCAAGCTGACGTGGAGACCCTGTGGGGAACCCTGGCGGGGGCGATTGTGGGGCTCGGCGCAGGACGCCTGTGGGCCGCGTACGTTCTCGAGGCACCGGCTTCGCGCCTGTTGCGAACGAACGTCTCGGGCGTTCAGGTGCCCGCGGTTCTCGGTCTTGCTCTTGCGGCCGCCGGTCTGTGCGGCCTGGGGGTCGTGCTCGCCTTGGACCAAGCGCTTGAAATCGTGAGCGTGCGCGAGGCGCTTGCGGTTGCCGTGCTTCTGGTGATCGCGGGTGCGGCCGGGCTCGCCGACGACTTGCGCGGAGACGAGTCCGACCGGGGGTTTGCGGGTCATCTCGGGGCTGCGCTTCGGGGGAGGGTGACGGGGGGACTGATCAAGATCGCGGGGGTAGGGGCGGCGAGCCTCTTCGCCGGATTGTTGGTGGCCGAGGGGCTCGACGTCCTCACGTGCGCGCTGCTGGTCGCGCTGGCGGCCAACTTCGTCAATCTCCTGGATCGCGCTCCCGGCCGGGCGCTGAAGTTCTTCTTGCTCGTCGCCGTGCCCCTCGTCGTCCTCGGCCCCGGCGGGTGGGCGGTGGCGGCCTCGGGGGTGGCGGGCGCGGGGGCCGGCATCCTGCCCATGGATCTCCGCGAGCGAGGAATGCTGGGGGACGCGGGGGCGAACGCGCTCGGGGCGATCCTCGGGCTGGGCCTCTATGTGGCTCTGCCCACGGGGGGCCGCGTGGCGGCCGTCGTGGTGCTGGCGGTCCTAACGCTCGCTTCCGAGCGCTGGTCGTTCTCCTCCGTCATCGAACGGGTCCCGTGGCTGCGAGCCGCGGACCGCTGGGGCCGGTCGGTTGAAAGAGGTCCGACCTAGTACTCCGGAAATGAAGACGCGCGGCCCCCGGCGCGTGCTACGTTGAGACGACCTCTTCGAGCCTGTGCAGCGGCCGGGGGCCGCCATCGTTTGCGGGGGTCGTCACCTGTTGGAGAGGGTCCGGTTCACGCTTGTTTGTGGGTCGATCCTATTTATGGGATGGAGGTTCGGTGGCGAAACATGTATTCGTGACGGGTGGGGTGGTCTCGAGTCTCGGCAAGGGCATCACCGCCGCTTCCCTTGGGCGACTTCTCAAATCCCGTGGCCTGCGCGTGATGATGCAAAAGCTCGACCCCTACATCAACGTCGATCCGGGAACGATGAACCCGTTCCAGCACGGAGAGGTCTTCGTCACCGAAGACGGGGGAGAGACCGATCTCGATCTCGGCCACTACGAGCGGTTCATCGACGAGAACATGTTCAAGGCATCCAACGTGACGACCGGCGCGATCTACCAATCCACGATCGCCAAGGAGCGCCGGGGTGATTTCCTGGGTGACACCGTGCAGGTCATCCCGCACATAACCAACGCCATCAAAGAGCGGATCATCTCGCTGGGCGAGGACTCGGGAGCCGACGTTCTCATCACGGAGATCGGCGGAACGGTCGGAGACATCGAGTCGTTGCCCTTCCTCGAGGCCATCCGCCAGCTGAAGCGCGAGCTCGGGCGGGACGACACGTGTTACGTCCACGTCACGCTCGTGCCCTACATGGCTCCGGCCGAGGAGCTCAAGACCAAGCCGACGCAGCACTCGGTTCGCGAGCTCCGCAGCATCGGTATCCAGCCGGACGCGATCGTGTGTCGCTCCGATCGCCAGATCTCACCCGGGCTCAAGCGAAAGATCTCGCTGCTGTGCGACGTGAGAACCGAGGCGATCGTTGCGGCGGTCGACTCGGCAAACATCTACGAGATCCCCTTCGTGTTGCGCGACGAGGGGCTGGACGACTTCATCGTCGACCACCTGAGAATTTCAGACGCGCCCGCTCCCGAGCTCGGGCAATGGTCTGCGCTCGTCGATCGGGTTGACGGGCTGAAGCGCTCGGTCCGCATCGGTTTGATCGGCAAGTACGTGCAGTTGCCCGACGCCTACCTTTCTGTTGTCGAGGCGCTCAAGCACGCCGGCTACAGCCACGATGCCTCCATGGAGATCAAGTGGCTGGCGTCGGACGAACTGCAGTCACCCGGCGCGCTCGAACAGCTCGCCGATGTCGATGGGATCCTCGTGCCCGGAGGCTTCGGGGTGCGCGGTGTCGAGGGCAAGATCGAGGCGATCCGCTTCGCCCGCGAGAACAACGTTCCCTTCCTCGGCATCTGTCTCGGCCTGCAGTGCGCGGTCACTGAGTTCGCGCGCAACGTCGCCGGACTGGAGAACGCCAACAGCTCGGAGTTCGACGGGTCGACGCCTTACCCCGTCGTCGACATCCTCGCGGGCCAGGATCTAAACGAGCTCGGGGGCACCATGCGACTCGGTGCTTACCCGTGCAAGCTGACGCCCGGCACCCGTGCTTTCGAAGCTTATGGAACCGAGCTCATCTTCGAGCGGCACCGGCACCGTTACGAGGTCAACCCGCGGTTCCGCCGCAAGCTCGAGGACGCGGGTCTCGTCTGCTCGGGAGAGTCGCCGGACCGGACTCTGGTCGAGATCGTCGAGCTAAAAGATCACCCCTGGTTTGTCGCGGGGCAGTTCCACCCCGAGTTCAAGAGCCGTCCCGATCGTCCGCATCCGTTCTTCCGCGACTTCGTGGGGGCCGCTTTGTTTAAGCGGGACGGGGGTCTGCGACTGGAGACGACGGACCAGTCCTCTATAGAGACATCTCATTAAAAGCATTCTGTTCCGGCATCGCCTCCGGCGATACCGGGGCGCCGTTCACATTGTCCGGCCAAGGACTCTGTGACCGTCGCCTTCGTGGGGGCACGCTCTCCGAGTTTCGCTACGCCCCCACACCCCCACCCCTCTTCTATTTCCGCCAGGACTTCGTCCTGGCGAGCGCGCTCCGAGTGGCCACGAGGGCCCCTCGTCGCGCGCGTGGGGGTCCGTTCGCAAGCTTCGCTCACCCCGACACCCCCACGCCCCCATACCCCCACACCCCCATCACTCCCACACTCCCAGCGTTTAATGTGACCTCATGAGGGTCGGGGTCCCGTCCGAGGTAAAGGACAACGAGTATCGCGTCGCGATCACTCCGGCGGGCGTGCGTGAGCTGGTCGTGTTGGGACACACCGTTCTCATCCAGCATGAGGCGGGCATGGGGTCGAGCATCACCGACACCGAGTTCGAGAGGGCAGGGGCCAAGATCGTCCCCGATGCCGAGAGCGTGTTCTCGGAAGCGGAGATGGTGCTCAAGGTCAAAGAGCCCATCGAGCAAGAATTCGGACTGCTGCGCGAGGGCCTCATCCTCTTTACGTACCTGCACCTTGCCGCGAGCGAACCGGTAACGCGCGCGCTGATCGATTCGGGAACCGCCGCCGTTGCGTACGAGACGGTGGAACCGGCGGACCGGTCGCTGCCCCTTCTTGCACCCATGAGTGAGGTAGCCGGCCGGATGGCGCCGCACGTAGGGGCGAACTTCCTCGAACGAGAGCATGGGGGGCGCGGCGTCCTTCTCGGGGGCGTGTCGGGGGTGCGCCCGGCCCGAGTGGTGGTGATCGGGGCGGGAATGGCAGGGATGAACGCCGCCTGGATTGCTCAGGGGATGGAGGCCGAGGTCGTCGTCCTCGACACCAACATCAACAAACTGCGCGACATCGATCGGATCCACCAGGGAAAGATCCTGACCCTCGCCTCGAACCGCCTGGCGGTGGAGGAGTCGGTAGCCGCCGCCGATCTCGTCATCGGTGCAGTGCTGGTACCCGGAGCTCGCGCTCCCAAGGTCGTCTCCGAGGACATGATCGAGCAGATGAACCCTGGCGCGGTCGTCGTCGATATCTCTGTCGATCAGGGAGGCTGCTTCGAGACCACGCGCATGACCACGCATTCGAGTCCCACCTACAACGTTCACGACGTCGTCCACTACTGCGTCGGGAACATGCCGGGAGCGGTTCCGCACACCTCGACGTACGGGTTGACGAACGCGACGCTTCCCTATGTCGTAGCGCTCGCGGAGAAGGGGCTCGAAAAGGCGGTGCGCGACGATCCGGCCCTCGCCAAGGGCGTCAACGTGCTCCAGGGGTCGGTGGTTTACGAGCCGGTCGCGGAGGCCCACGGTCTCGACTACGTGTCCCTCGACGACCTGATCTCTTAAACCCCGTGGCTGGTGACGCGAAGAAGAGCGTCTCCAAAGACGCGCTCTCACCCCGCGACCGGCGCGCGCTCGACGAGTTCATCTCCTACGTCACGACGGAGAAGGGCCTGTCCGAAAACACCGTTGCCGCCTACCGCCGCGATCTCGATACGTGGGGCCGTTTTTGCGCGCGCAAGAAGATCGGCATCACAAAGGCCCGGCCCGAGGATGTAACCGAGTTCCTCGAACGGCTCCGGTCCGGTCGGCCTCCGGCATCGAAGGCCCTGTCCGCCTCGTCGGTGGCGCGCATGCTCGTCTCGTTGCGGTCTTTCTTTCGATATCTCGTGCGAGAGGAGGGCCTCGACGTCGATCCCACCGCGAAACTCGGATCGCCCAAACGAGCGCGCTCGCTTCCTAAGGCGATTCCCCTCGCGGACGTCGAACGGTTGCTGACGCTTCCCGGCAAAGACGTGCTGGGACGGAGAGACGTGTCGATACTCGAGATCCTTTACGGAGCGGGCCTTCGTATCTCCGAGCTGGTGGACCTCGACGTCGATGACGTCGATCTGGACGAGGGCTCCTTGCTGGTCCGCGCCGGAAAGGGAAGTAAGGCGCGCCGGGTTCCTCTCGGGCGGGCGTCCGTCAAGGCCGTGGGCGACTACCTCACGATCGGCCGGCCCGAGCTCGCTCGTCGCAGCGCGAGGGGGGAGGCAGCGCTGTTCGTGAATGCCCGGGGAGGACGCCTCAGCCGGCAGGGCTGCTGGAAGATCCTGAAGGGTTACGCCCGCGCCGCGGGGCTGGGCGACAAGGTCTCCCCCCACACCCTCCGGCACTCCTTTGCCACTCACATGCTCGACGGGGGGGCCGACATCCGGGTCGTGCAGGAGCTCCTGGGGCACGCCAGCCTGGCGACGACTCAGATCTACACCTTGGTCAGCCAAACCAAGCTCCGGGAGGTTTACGCCTCCTCACACCCCCGCGCGCGGGGTTAGACCTCCCGCTGCGATTAGGGTCGCGGGAGAGGGGAGGAGCCCACAAAGTGAACCAAGCCCAGCTCGAAGAGATCCGCGCGACCCTGACCCAACAGAAAACAGAGGTCGAACAACAGCTGCAGGACTATCACTCGACGGTAGGCACGTCGGACGAAAAGCCCGATCAACAGGGCTTCGCCGACTCCGCCCACGTGGCCGCCGAGCGCTCCGAGGCGATCTCGATGATGGATCAACTCCAGCAAACGAGGGCCGAGCTGACCAAAGCGCTCGAGCGCATCGAGGCGGGGACCTACGGGAGCTGCGAGCGCTGTGGGACCGCCATCCCTCCCGAGCGCCTGGAGGTGCTACCGACCACGTCGCTGTGCGTGTCCTGTAAGCAACTCGCCTCGAGGTGACCGCGGGTGGCGGGGGCCGGGCCCGCGCCGTCGCTCTTATCGTTTTGGATTCGGTCGGGATCGGTGGCGCGCCCGACGCCGCGAGCTTTGGCGACGAAGGCTCCGCCACGCTCGTTCACATCGCAAGCGCGGTCGGGGGGCTTTACCTTCCCAACCTGACGGCGTTCGGTCTCGGCAATCTCGCCGACATAGAGGGGGTGTCTCCCGTCGCTAGTCCACGGGCCGCCCACGGGATCCTCACCGAACGCTCGCCCGGAAAGGACACCACAACCGGTCACTGGGAGCTTGCGGGAGTTCTTCTCGACAAAGCGTTCCCCACTTACCCAGATGGCTTCCCACCAGACGTGATCGCCGCTTTTGAAAGCCGCGTGGGCCGCAAGAGCCTGGGTAACGTGGCGGCCTCGGGCACCGAGATCATCGAGCGACTCGGCGCCGAGCACATCGCGACGGGTAGGCCGATCGTTTACACGTCCGGCGACAGCGTGTTCCAGATCGCCGCGCACGTCGACGTGATACCCCTGGAGGAGCTGTACGACATGTGCCGGGCGGCCCGGGAGCTACTACGCGGAGAGCACGAGGTGGGCCGCGTGATCGCCCGCCCCTTCCGGGGCGAGCCGGGAAGCTTCGAGCGGACCCCCGACCGCCACGACTTCTCGGTTCTCCCTCCCGCCGACACCGTGCTGGATGCCATCTCCGGGGCCGGGCTCGAGGTGCGCGGCGTGGGCAAGATCTCCGACATCTTCGGGGGCCGGGGAGTCACCTCTTCGCATCCGACCCGCTCGAACGACGACGGCGTGGACGCGGTCATCGAGGAGCTGGCCGCCATCGAGAGAGGGCTGGTCTTCGCGAACCTCGTGGACTTCGACCAGTCCTTCGGTCACCGCAACGACCCCTCCGGCTATGCGGGCGCCCTCGAGGATTTCGACCGCCGCCTGCCGGAAATCGTGGGCGTCCTCGGAGACGACGACGTCGTGATCCTCACGGCCGATCACGGCAACGACCCGACCACTCCGTCGACCGATCATTCCCGCGAGCGAGTGCCGGTCTTAGTGACGGGGGCCGTGCGCGGCGGGGTGGATGTAGGCGTGAGGTCGACTTTCGCCGACTGCGGCGCCACGATCGCCGAGCTGCTCGGGGTCGATGCCGCCCTCCCCGGGGAATCCTTCGCCCCCCTCCTCGCCTAGCCCCCACCCCCATTTCGCCTTCGTGGGGGCACGCTCTCCGTGTTTCGCTACGCCCACACCCCCGTTCCTTACCGCAAGGTCTGCGACCTTGCGGGCGCCAAAATTTTTTCTAGACAGGGGAACGCCCTCGGGTATAGCCTGCTCCGGCTACAAAACGACTTGTCGACAAGTTTCCTTTCGCGCTCTTGGAGGTGACATGGAAGAAGGCTCAACGGCCACGGCGGTGGCCCCCTCGTGGCTCGACAACGGCGCCGGCGGAACGGGCTCCGAGCCGAAGAGCGCCCGGATCGTCGCCCTTGCCAACCAGAAAGGGGGCGTGGGCAAGACCACCACGGCCGTAAACCTGGCGGCCGGTCTCGCCGAGCTCGATCAGCGGGTGCTCCTGGTGGACTTCGATCCGCAGGGGGGCTGCGCTTTGGGGCTCGGGATCGAGCCCGGCTCTTTGGAGCTGTCGGTCTACAACGCGCTCTTGGACAGGGACTGCAACGTCGAAGACGTCATCCTGAAGACCGGCACCGACAACCTCGAGCTGCTGCCGGCCAATATCGATCTGGCCGCGGCCGAGCTCATGCTGGTACAGGAGGTCGCCCGGGAGCAGGCGCTCATGCGCACGCTGGCGCCGCTGCGCTCTCGCTACGACTGGCTCCTCATCGATTGCCCGCCGTCCCTCGGGCTTCTCACCATCAACGCGCTGACCGCGGCGGACGGGGTGATCGTCCCGCTCATGTGCGAGTACTACGCGCTTCGCGGTGTGGCCCTGCTGCGGGACTCGATCGAGCAGGTGAGGGAAAGGCTTAACCCTCGACTTCAGGTTGATGGTGTACTCGCAACCATGTACGACAACCGCACCCTTCACGCGCGGGAGGTCATGGAGAGGGTGCAGGAGGTATTCGGTCGCCGCCTCTTCGATTCGGTGATTCGCAAGACGATCCGTTTTGCAGAGGCGCCGGTGGCGGGCGAGCCGATCCTTTCCTACGCGCCCAAATCCGCGGGAGCGGAGTCCTATCGGAGTCTTGCCAAGGAGGTGATGGACCGTGTCGCGACGAGCCAGCCTGCCGGGAGCTGAGGAGCTCTTCCGCAGAACGTCCACCGGAAAGGCGGCCCCCGAGCCCGCCCAAGCTCCGGTAGACGATAAGTCGACAAAGCTACAAGTAGCTAAGGCCGAAGCGGCCGGCGCCGCGGAGGGGCAGTCCGAACGCAAAGGGCCCAAGCACGATGAGAAGGTGACCTTCTACTGCACGCGCGAGGACCTCATGGCGCTCGAGAGGGCGCGCCTCTCCTTGAGGGCCGAACATGGCCTGGGGGCCGACAGGGGCCGCATCGTGCGCAGCGCGCTGGCCTACGTTCTCGAGGATTTCGACGCCAGGGGAGAGGATTCGGTTCTCGTCCGACGCCTCTCCTCCTGACCGGTTCCGCAACCGAAAAGGGGCCTGAACCAGGGCCCCTTTTTCTTATGAATCGACTAGGCGATTTGTCGACTTATCGACGGCTAAATCCCCACCAGGTTGCGGATGAAAGAGTCCGCCGCGCTGATCAGCGGCTCAAGGAGAACGGAGCCGCCGAGGATGACGAGCAGGAGCAAGATGATGATCCCGTAGCGATCCAGAAAGAACAGGATGTGCTGCTTGGAGGGCGGCAAAAAGATCGTCAGCAGCCGGGATCCGTCGAGCGGAGGCAGGGGGAGCAGGTTGAGAACGGCGAGCAGGACGTTGATGCTCAAAAAGACCTCGAGGAAGATCTCGGCCGAGCGTCCGAAGTCGATCTGGGCGTGCAACGCCAGCCCCAGTCCCGCAATGATCGCCAGCACGACGTTCATAAAGGGGCCGGCCAGGGCCACGATGGCGGCTCCGAAGCGCTGCGACGACAGCGCCTGGCGCCGGAACTCGACGGGCTTTCCCCACCCGAACCCCACCAGGAAGATCAACAGGGTCCCCAGCGGGTCGAGGTGCCGGGCCGGGTTCAGGCTCACCCGGCCCATAGCACGGGGCAGCCGGTCGCCCTGGAGATCGGCCGCCAGCGCGTGAGCGAACTCGTGCAGGGCGATGGCCAGGACCAAGGCGGCCGCCAGCAGCAGAAAGGCGAGGGGTTCGAAGCGGAGGAGCTCTAGTGGGGTGGTTATCTCGGAGCGCACCGCCGGTATTGTAGGCGCCCCGTAGGCGGTCCCGAACGGAGGCTAAACCCTGAACCAGACCCTTAGAGATAGGACGCCCCGACGGGCGTTCAGCGGCATCCAGCCCACCGGCGAGGCGCATCTCGGGAACTACCTGGGCGCGATCCGGAACTGGGTCGAGGGCCAGGACGATCACGAGGGGATTTTTTGCATCGTCGACCTGCACTCGATGACCCTGGCCTGGGATCCCCGCGAGCTCCGGGCGCAGACGGTCGCCAAGGGGGCCGAGCTCATGGCCTGCGGGATCGACCCCGAGAGATCGACGTTGTTCGTCCAGTCGCATGTGCCCGAGCACACCGAGCTTGCCTGGGTGCTCACCTGCATCGCCCGCATGGGCGAGCTGCGCCGGATGGTGCAGTTCAAGGAGAAGTCTCGCGGGGAGACGGAGTCCGTCGGGGTCGGCCTCTTCACCTACCCCGTCCTGCAGGCGGCCGACGTGCTGCTCTACCGGGCCCATGGCGTCCCCGTGGGGGAAGACCAGCGGCAGCACGTCGAGTTGATGAGAGACCTGGCCACGAGGTTCAACTCGTCTTTCGGAGAGACCTTCGTCGTCCCGGAGGCCTGGATCCCGGGCACCGGGGCCCGGATCATGGCGCTCGACGACCCCACCCAGAAGATGAGCAAATCCGAGGGCGACGTGCGTCCCAACTCCGTCATCGGCGTGACCGAGCCTCCCGCGGCGATCGCCAAGAAGATCAAGAGCGCGGTGACGGATTCCGGCAAAGAGGCGGTGGCCGCCCCCGACAAGCCGGCGCTCACGAACCTCCTCACCATGTTCTCCACCGTGGAGGGCACCCCGGTGGCCGACCTAGAGGTTCGCTTCGAGGGGGCCGGCTACGGCGACTTCAAGGCCGCCCTGGCCGACGCGGTGGTGGCCGCGCTGGCCCCGATCAGAGAGCGCTACGAGCAGCTCATGTCCGATCCGGGCGAAACCGAACGGATCCTCGCCCGGGGGGCGGTCAAGGCCGCGGCGGTGGCCCGGGACACGATGGTCGATGTGAGGGCCCGGGCGGGGCTGGCATAGCGGCGGGAAAGCCGTCCCCGCAGGCGGCGGCGACGATAGGCTGAGACCACTCGGGGATCCTCGAGTAGACAAGTAGACAAATCAACTTTCAGCGAGGAGAACGGTGACGCACGAGGTTCGGCTCGAGGTGTTCGAGGGGCCCATTGACCTTCTCCTTCACCTGGTCACCCGACAGCGGGTGGACATCTACGACGTGTCGCTGGCGACGATCACCGACGAGTACCTGCAGGCGGTGGACCGCATGGACAGTCTCGACCTCGAGACGACCACCGGCTTTCTCGTGGTGGCCGCAGCTTTGTTGGAGCTGAAGTCGGCGCGCCTGCTCCCCCTTCCCGAGGGCGAGGAGGGCGATGGCTTCCTCGAGCAGCGAGACCTGCTGCTGGCCCGGCTCGTGGAGTGCGCCACCTTCCGGGAGGCGGGTCGATGGGTGTCCTCGGCCCTCGAGCGGGGACTGGCCTTCCACGGCCGCACGGCGGGACTCGAACCCCAGTTCCTGGAACTGGCGCCGGATCTTCTGGCCCGCGTGTCCCCGAAGGACCTCTCCGCCGCGGCGGCGGCCGCCCTTTACAGGCCACCGCCGCTCGAGCTCGACACGACGCACGTGGCTCCCCTCCGGGCGACCGTGACGGAGGCCATTCTCGAGCTCGCCCGTGGTCTGTCGGCTCGGCCGACGAGCTCCTTCCGCGAGCTGTGCGCGGGGGTCACCGACCGGATCGACGTCGTGGTCCGATTTCTCGGCATCCTCGAGCTCTACAAGGCGGGAGCCGTCGATCTGAGCCAATCCGACCGCTTCGGAGACATCGCGGTCACCTGGACGGGGGAGGTCGCGATCGAAGACGCGCTCGATGCCGCCGAGGAGTACTCGCTACCGGAGGGAGCACGATGACACCACCGGATCGCAAGATCGTCGAGGCGCTGCTGTTGCTGGCCGACGAGCCGCTGCCGGCCCGCATGATCGGTGAGGTGCTGGAGCGTCCCCGTGCCGACGTCGAGGCGATGCTGGCGGACCTGGCCTCCTCCTACGAGGCCGAGGAGCGCGGGTTCGTCCTACGGGAGGCGGCCGGGGGATGGCGGCTGTATACGAGTCCCGACTGCGCCCCCTGGCTGGAGAGGTTTGTGCGCTCGCATTCCCACGCCCGCCTGACCGCCGCCGCGCTGGAGGTCCTGGCGATCGTCGCCTACCGGGGGCCGATCTCCCGCTCCGAGATCGCGGAGGTCCGAGGGGTGGATTCGGATGGAGTCGTAAAGACATTGCTGGGCCGCGGGCTGATCGTGGAGTCCGGACGAGATCCCGGGCCCGGTTCTCCCGTCCTGTTCGAGGTGAGCAACGAGTTCCTCGAGCGTCTCGGTCTGCCGGCCGTGGAGGATCTGCCGCCCTTGGCCGACTTCATGCCGGATTCGGAGTCCGTCGAGGAGATGGAGACGAGACTCTCTCCGGGGACATGACCGCCCCCGAGCGCCTGCAGAAGGTGCTCGCGCACGCCGGGGTCGGCTCGCGACGTGCGATCGAGGAGCTCATCCAGGCCCGCAGGATCACCGTTAACGGAACCGTCGCGAGCCTGGGCGATAAGGTCGATATATCTAAGGATAAAGTCGAAGTTGATGGTTCACGGGTCGCCCTCGGGGTGGACCTGGTCCACTACCTGCTGAACAAGCCTCCCGGGGTGATCGTGACCGCGTCCGACCCTGAGGGGCGCCCTACCGTGCTCGACCTCGTGCCCGAGGGCCCCCGCGTGTGGCCGGCCGGCCGACTCGACATAGACACCGAGGGCCTGCTGATAGTGACCAACGACGGCGATCTGAGCTACCGGCTGACCCATCCGAGCTTCGAGATCCCCAAGACGTACGTCGCCGAGGTAGCCGGAAACGTCTCCGAGCGGACCGCCAGGCTCCTCGCCCGGGGGGTGGAGCTCGACGACGGCCCGACGGCGCCCGCCCGGGTGGCCGTCACCGGGCGGGGACACGGGGCGAGCTTGGTCGAGCTCACGATCCACGAGGGCCGCAACCGGCAGGTCCGGCGGATGTTCGAGGCGGTCGAACATAGGGTCCTGCGTTTGGTGCGCACCGAGTTGGGTCCCCTTAAGCTCGGTCGCTTGAAGCCCGGGGCGCTGCGCAAACTCGGCCCCCAGGAGGTAGGCGAGCTGTATAGGACGGTGGGTCTGTGAGCGGTGGCGCGAGTCTCTTTATCGACAAATCGACAGGTCGACATGCGGTGATTCCCGCCCCTCCAGGCTTATTCACGCCGTCGATAGGTAGTCGAATCGACCAGGTGATTTGTCGACATGTCGACTGAACGGTCTCCTCGTCTTCGCGCCGTCCGGGGTGCCATCACGGTCGACGCCGACGACCCGGCGACCATCGTGGCGGCCACCGAGCGACTTCTGGCCGAGGTGCTCCAGAGCAACCACGTCGCGCCCGAGGACTTGGTGAGCATCGTCTTTACCTCGACCCCGGACCTCACCGCGGAGTTCCCGGCCGCGGCCGCACGTCGGCTCGCCCTCGACGGGGTCCCACTTTTGTGCGCGAGCGAGATCGACGTGCCCGGGGCCCTTCCCCGCTGCATCCGCGTTCTAGCCCACCTCTATTCCCCCCGCGCCCGCGACGAGCTCGTACACCCATACCTGGGGGGAGCAAGGGTGCTGCGCGACCGCGCCGGAGGCATATCTGAACCTGAACTAGAGGCTTAGAGTGCCTCGGACCGCGATCGTGGGCACCGGCCTCATCGGCGGCTCCATCGGACTCGGACTCCGGCGTGCCGACCCGGGATGGGAGGTGGTCGGATTCGACGTCGACCGGGCCGCCGCCCGGGCCGCCCGCGCGCGCGGCGCGGTCAGCGCTAACACCGACGATCTGGCCGGCGCCGTGCGGGCGGCCGACGTGGTCGTGGTGGCCGTTCCGACGGACTTGGTCCCGGGGCTGCTCGCCGAGCTGGCGAGCGTCGTTCCCCCCGCCGCGGTCGTCACCGATGTGGGTAGCGCCAAGACGGCCATCGTGGCGGCGGGGACGGCCGCTTTCGGAGATCGGTTCGTGGGAGGCCATCCCATGGCCGGTTCCGAGCGCCACGGCATAGAGGCCGCCGAGTCGTCCCTCTTCGAGGGCGCGTGGTGGATCCTGACGCCGACGGCGGCTACCTCGTCGGACGCCTACGCCGCGGTGAACGAAATGGCGACCACCCTGGGGGCCCGGGGGGTGGCCGTAGAGCCGGTCCTGCACGATGCCCTCGTGGCCCGGCTCAGCCATCTGCCCCAGCTTGTGGCGAGCGCGATCGTGGACGTGGCGGGCGGAACTGACCGGGAGGCTCTCCTACACCTGGCGGGGTCCGGCTTTCGGGACGTCACCCGCATCGCGGCAAGCCACCAGGACATGTGGGTAGGGATCATTCGGTCGAATACCGGCGCCGTGCTCGAGTCTTTGACCACCCTCGACGGGCGGCTCGCGGCCGTCCGAAAGCTCATCGAAGAGTCGAGATGGCCGGAGCTTGCCGCGTGGCTGGCGGGCGCCCGCAGCGCCCGGCTCGAGCTGTTCGCCAAGCCCGATCTGGGGGCGGACCCCGTGGCCTTGTCGATGGTCGTCCCCGACCGGCCGGGCGTGCTCGCCGAGGTGACGACGGCGGCAGGGCAATTGGGTGCGAACATCGAGGACCTGCGGATCGTGCATTCCACCGAGGGAGGGCAGGGCCGACTCGAGCTGGTCATTTCCGGCTCCGAGCCGGCCGAGGTCCTCGCGGCGGAGCTCATCCGCCTGGGCTACCGGGTTCATCGTAGCCAAATCAACTGATCTACTTGTCGACAAGGGAACAATCTGTGAAGAAGCGTCGAAGGTCTGACCCGAGCGCTCCACTCCGGGGCGAGGTCGAGGTGCCCGGAGACAAATCCATCTCGCATCGCGCTTTCTTGCTGGCCGCGCTCGCACGGGGGACGTCGCGCTTTGGTCACCTCAACACCGGCCTCGACGTACGCGCCACGGCCGGGCTGGTCGGCGCTCTGGGAGCGAGGACCTCCTTCACCGAAGGTGAGACCGAAGCTGAGGTTGAGGGTTATGGTTCCCAGGAGTTCCGCGAGCCCGAGAGTGTCATCGATGCCGGAAACTCGGGGACGACCGTGCGGTGCGGTCTAGGGCTTTGCGCGGGCGTCGACGGCTTAAGCGTTCTGACCGGCGACGCCACCCTTCAGAGACGGCCGATGCTGAGGGTCGTTGCCCCCTTGCGGCAGATGGGCGCGTCGATCGACGGCCGCCACTACGGCGACCGACTTCCCCTCGCCGTCCGAGGTGGCGAGCTGGTGGGCCTCGACTTCGAATCCAACGTCGCCTCCGCGCAGGTGAAGACCGCGGTACTGCTTGCGGGGCTGTCGGCGGCGGGCGCGACCTCCGTGACGGAGCCCGCGCCGAGCCGAGATCACACCGAGCGGTTGCTGCGGTCGGCCGGAGTCGATGTGCAACAGGAAGGCCTTCGCGTAACCGTGCAAGGGGGTATCGCGCCGGAGCCGCTCTCGCTGACGGTGCCGGGCGACTTCTCCTCGGCGGCGTTCCTCGTGGCCGGGGCCCTTCTCCTCCCGGGTTCCGATCTCACGATCACCGCGGTAGGACTCAACCCGACGCGCGCCGGCCTGCTGCGGGTGCTGGACCGGATGGGGGCGAACGTCGAACGCGAGTCCGATGACGGAGGAGACCGCGAGCCGGTCGGGGATCTGCGAATCCGATCGAGCTCGCTACGGGCGGCCGAGGTGGGCCCCGACGAGGTCCCGTCGTTGATCGACGAGCTGCCGGTCTTCGCGGTGCTGGCGACTCAGGCAGAGGGCATCTCGGTCGTGCGGGGGGCCGAGGAGCTACGCGTGAAAGAGTCAGACCGGATCGAGACGATGGCGACCGCTTTGCGGGCGCTCGGAGCGGATATCGAGCCGACGACAGACGGCTTCGTGGTGACCGGGCCGACTCCCCTGAACGGGGGCGAGGTGGACTCCGCCGCCGACCACCGCGTCGCCCTCTCGCTGGCCGTTGCCGGTCTCGTGGCAAAAGACAACGTCCGGATCAAGGGTTGGAGCTCCACCGAGACGTCGTTCCCAGAGTTTCTCCCGTTGCTTGCCGCCGCCCGGTCGCGCTCGTGAGAGTTGTGGCCATCGACGGGCCCGCGGGCGCGGGCAAGAGCACCATTGCCGCGGCGGTGGCCGACGCCCTCGGATGGGATTACGTCGACACGGGAGCGATGTACAGGGCCCTCGCGCTCGCCGTCCTCAGAAAGGGGGCCGACCCCTCCGACGCCGAGGGGGCCTCGGCGATCGCCCGGGATGCCGCCGTGGAGATCCGCGACGGCCGCACTCTGCTCAACGGCGAGGACGTGTCCGAACGGATTCGCCGCCCGGAGGTGAACGACGCGGTATCGATCGTGTCCGCCCACGGAGGCGTTCGCTCGGCATTGGTTTCCAAGCAGCGCAACGCGGCCGCACGAGGAGACGTCGTCATGGAGGGTCGCGACATCGGATCGGTCGTGGTCCCCGATGCGCTGCTGAAGATCTTTCTCACCGCTTCGCTAGAAGAGAGAGCGCGCCGCCGCGCGCGCGATCTCGGGACAACCGCGCCGGATGAAGTCGCGGTGGTAGAGCGCGCTCTCACCGAACGCGACCATCGCGACTCGTCGCGCGAATCCTCGCCGCTGATTCGGGCGCCGGACGCGAAGAGCATCGACACCACCGATCGTTCCATCTCGGAGATCGTGGACGAGATAGTCGGGCTTGCCAAAAAGAGACTGAATGAGTCCTGACTCGAGGAGCCTGCCCGTCGTCGCGGTGGTGGGCCGGCCGAACGTCGGGAAGTCGTCCCTCGTGAATCGCTTGCTGGGCAGGCGCGAGGCGATCGTGGAGGCGATACCGGGGGTCACCCGCGACCGCCACGGCTACGTAGCCGAGTGGGGCGGTCGTCATTTCGAGCTGGTCGATACCGGCGGACTCGAGCCGGGAGCGCGCGGCCTCGAACAGAGCGCGGCCGAACAGGCGGAAGTAGCGCTCGAAACGGCCGACGTCGTCGTGCTCGTGGTCGACGCCCAGGCGGGCCCCCTCCAGGACGACATGATCGTGGCGGAGCGATTGCGCCGCGCCGACAAGCCGGTGATCGTTGCCGTGAATAAGGTGGACGACGGGCGTGATTCTCCGCTGGCGGCCTCGTTCTTCCGACTGGGGCTGGGAGATCCTTACCCGGTATCGGCTCTCCACGGGACCGGCTCGGGTGACCTGCTCGAAAGCGTGGTCGAACTTCTCCCCGACGCCGGCCCGCGAGATGACGCGTGGGCCTCGCTCGCCATCGTGGGCCGGCCGAACGTCGGCAAGTCGTCGCTTCTCAACGCACTCGTCGGAGGCTCGCGGTCGATCGTCGACGCGACCCCGGGCACGACGCGCGACCCCGTCGACTCGATATTGGAACTCGACGACGGTCGCCGATTGCGACTTGTCGACACCGCCGGCATGAGACGACAGGTGCGAATCGACGATCCAATCGAGTACTTCAGCTGGTTGCGGGCGCGTAGGACCCTCGAACGAGCGGACGTTGCCGCGCTGGTCGTCGACGGAGAGGCGGGGCCTACGACGCACGACCAGCACATCGCCGAGGCGATAGTCCAGCGGGGGCGCGCCTGCGTACTGGTGATCAACAAGTGGGATCTCGTCCGTCGCGAGGACTCGGACCCGCGCCTTCTCGAGAGAGACATCAAGGACCGCATGCGTTTCATCTCGTGGGCCCCGGTGGTCCGCACCGCGGCGCTCACCGGCAGGGGAGTGGACCGGATCATCCCCACGGTCCTGGAGGCGGTCTCGGCTCATCGCCGACGACTTCCCACCGCCGAAGTGAACCGGCTGATGCAAGCGGCGCAAGAGGCCCGCCCGCACCCTCGACTAAGGGGCCGCGCGATCCGGGTTCTCTACGCGGTCCAGGCAGCGGTGGCACCGCCGACCTTCGTCCTCTTCACAAACGGGGCCCTCGAGCCCAGCTACCTACGTTTCCTCGAGAACCGCCTGCGGGCCGCCGACCCCTTCACCGGCACCACGATCCGCCTGCGCTACCGGGTCAAAGCTAGACGTGAAGTAGAGGCTTAACTCGCTCCCACCTCGCTCCGGTGACCGGCGCCGCCGATCAGCCCTCGAGACCGGTGGGAGTGAGGGGCCGCGGGTCGAATGACAGTCGACTTGGTGCTTTGTCGGTATGTCGTTTTGTCGACAATCGGGGGCGCCCGGCAGGCGGATATCATCGGGGGTTCGGGACGTGGCGCAGCTTGGTTAGCGCACTGGTCTGGGGGACCAGGGGTCGCCGGTTCAAATCCGGCCGTCCCGACGGAGGCCGCCGTACGGCGACCCGTCGACCGAGCCATAAGGGGGCGAGCTGCAGGCACCCGATCTGGAGGGTCGCGAGGCCGCGGTCGATCCACCGGAGCAGGTCACCGACCGCGTGCTCACGGTCCCCAACCTCCTGTCGTTCGCACGTCTGGCCTCGGTGCCGGTCTTCGTGTGGCTTTTCATCGTGGACGAGCCGAACGCGGCCTTCCTGGTCTACGGCTCCATGGCCTGGACGGACTTCTTCGACGGGTACCTGGCGCGCCGGATGAACGAGGTCTCCGTCATCGGAAAACTTCTCGATCCGCTGGCCGACAGGATCTTCATCGTCGCGCTGGCCATAGCGGTGGTGGCCCGCGGCAGCCTCCCGTGGCTACTGGCGGTGGCGATCATCGTCCGTGACGTATTGCTTCTCAGCGCCTTTCCCTTTGTCGACCGGCGGGCGGTGCAGAGAATCCCCGTTACTTTTGCGGGTAAGACGGCAACGGCCATGTTGCTGTTCGGTCTCACCCTCCTCGCCTATTCCGAGACGACCTTTCCGTGGGCGGGAGGCTCGGACGAGATCGGCATGGCGTTCACGATCGGGGGAGCGATTCTCTACTGGATCACGGCGGTCCAGTATGCAAAAGAGGCGCTGACGCGCATAAGAGCGGGGGCAGTTACATGACGGAGTCGCTGCAGGCCGTAGTGATGGCGGGAGGCGAGGGGTCGCGTCTTCGCCCGCTTACTTCGAACATGCCGAAGCCCATGCTCCCGGTCGTCAACCGGCCCTTGATGGAACACACCATGCTGTTGCTGCGACGTCACGGGGTCAACGACGTCGTCGTCACCGTTCAGTACCTCTCGTCGGTCATCCGGAACTACTTCGGCGACGGGTCCGACGTGGGGCTCTCGCTGTCGTATTCGACCGAGGATGTGCCTCTCGGCACGGCGGGATCGGTCCTGAACGCGCGCGACCTGCTGTCGGGAACATTCCTCGTGATCTCGGGAGACGCGCTCACGGACATCGACCTCAGCGCGGCGATCGAGTGGCACAGGCAAAAAGGAGCGGCCGCGACAATCGTGCTGAAGCCGATGCAGGATCCGCTCGAGTTCGGTGTCGTCATGACCGCGGACGACGGGCGGGTGGAGAGATTCCTCGAGAAACCAGGTTGGGGACAGGTCTTCTCGGACACCGTCAACACCGGCATCTACGTCCTGGAACCAGAGGTCTTGGACCTGATCCCTCCGGATCAGCCCTTCGATTTTTCCTCTGAGGTCTTCCCGCAGATGCTCGCCAAAGGTTTGGGCGTGTTCGGCTACACGACGAAGGAGTACTGGACCGACGTCGGCAACACGGACGCTTACCTGCAGGCGCATATCGACGTGCTCGACGGACTCGTTGCCACCGAGATCGACGGCTTCGAACTGTTGCCCGGCGCGTGGGTGGGCGAGGATGCCGAGATCGATCCCAGCGTGGTGTTGAACCCTCCGCTCGTTATCGGAAACAACTGCCGCGTGGGTGCGGGCGCGACTCTCGGCCCCCACGCGGTGCTCGGCGACAACGTCATGGTCGGCCGCGAGGGACGTGTGCGTCACGCGGTCGTCATGGACCGCGGCACGATGGGCGCGTTGGCGCACCTCGACGGGGGGGTGCTCGGTCTCGGCGGGGCACTCGGGCGGGGGGCCACGGTCGAGGAGGGAGCCGTGGTGGGAGACGAGGTCTCTGTGGGGGCCGGCGCTCTCATAAAGCCTCACGTGAAGGTTTACCCGTCGCGCACGGTGGAGTCGGGTGCGATCGTCACGCAGAGCGTCGTGCGCGAGCGGCGGGCGAGCCGCAGCCTCTTCGGCGTCCGCGGGGTCACCGGTCAGGTCAACGTCGGAGTTACGCCCCAGGTCGCGGTGCGTCTAGGCATGGCCTACGGCTCCACTTTGACGCGACCCAGCACGGTCGTCACCGGTCGCGACGCGAGCCGCGCGGCCCGCACGCTTAAGCGGGCCCTGATCGCCGGGCTCAATTCGACCGGCGTCACCTGCCACGACCTCGAGCTAATGCCCATGCCGATCACGCGCTTTCTCGTTCGAAGCGAGCAGGCCTCGGGCGGGATCAGCGTGCGCACCTCGCCGCGGGATCCGGAGATGGTCGAGATTCGACTTTTCGGGGGCGATGGGGCCGACATCCCCGAGGCCATGCAGCGAAAGATCGATCGGGTCTTCTTCCGGGATGACTACCGGAGACCCGGCTCCCACAAGCTCGGCGAGCTCGAGTTCCCGCCCCATGCCGTCGAGCGCTACGCCGTGGGGTTGCTGAAACACGTCGACGCCGCCGCGATCCGCAAACGGCGGCCGAAGGTCGTGGTCGACTACGCCTACGGACCGACCTCTCTCGTCGGGCCTTCCATACTCGGCCGGCTGGGGGTGGACGCTCTGTCGCTGCGGGCCTTCACCGACGAGGCGCGCCCGGTCGTAACCGAAGAGGCGCTGGCTTCGATGCTCGAAGAACTTGCGGACCACGTGCGCAACTCCGGGTCCGACCTCGGCGTCGTCCTGGAGCCGGGAGGAGAGGTGGCTCACCTGGTCGACGACCGCGGTCGAACCGTGGGGCATCGCAACGCTCTGCTGGCCCTTCTCCAACACCAGCTGAGCGCGCAGCCGGGCGTCGCGGCCGTGCCGGTGTCGTCGCCCTCCGTGTGCGAGGAGCTGGCGAAGGAGGCGGGGGGCCGGGTCTACTGGACCTCCACCGGGCTGCCCGGCCTCATGGCCGGCGCCGCCCGGGCGGGCGTGACCTTCGCCGGCAACAGCGAGGGGACCGTGATCTTTCCGGGGTTCCTCCCTGCCCCCGACGGCACCATGACCTTTTGCAAAACGCTCGAGCTCCTCGCCGTCTCCGACCGACCTCTGGCCGAGACGATCGATGCGCTACCCGCCGTTTTTCTCGCGCGGGCAACGGCACGCACCCCGTCGGAGCACAAAGGGACCGTCATGCGAACGGTGGCGAGCCGGCCCGAGGGCGGCAGGCTGGTCCTCTACGACGGCGTGAAGATCCTCTACGACGACCGCTGGGTGCTGGTCGTCCCGTCGCCGGATGAACCGATCTGTTATGTCTGGGCCGAGGCCGGCTCCCAGGAGGACGCCGAGACCTTGGCAGCTCGTTACGCAGACGTGGTGGAAGAGGTCGTCGCGTCGGCAGGAGACTCATAGACATAGCGACTTGTAGACAAATAGATCACGACCATCGCACAAGGAGGGCGGGTGACCGAGGTTCCGGACGACAGGCACTACACGCGCGAGCACGAGTGGGCTCGTTCCGACGGCGACAAACTCATCGTCGGCATCACCGACTACGCGCAGGACCAGCTGGGCGACGTGGTGTTCGTGCAACTTCCCGACGTCGGATCCGAGGTGAAAGCGGGGGAGCCTCTGGGAGAGGTGGAGTCCACGAAATCCGTCTCGGACGTCTACAGCCCGGCCGGGGGCACGGTGGTCGAGAAAAACGAGGACGTCGAGGAGACCCCGGAGCTGATCAACAGCGATCCCTACGGCAAGGGCTGGCTGGTGGCGATCGAGCCCTCGGGAGACACCAGCGAGTTCCTCGACGCCACCGCCTACCGCTCGCTGATCGCCGAGGACTAATCCCGCTATTGACCAACCCTAAACGTCCCGTATAGGGTCACGCCATGTTCTGTACCAACTGCGGTCACAAGAACCCGGAGGGCTCCAACTTCTGCGCGTCGTGCGGCCAGGCGCTCTCGGAGTCGGGCGGCCACGACACCACCGTCTCCTTTCTTCCGGCCGAGCTCGAGTCGGACCTCGACGAAGAGATCCACATCTCGCCGGAGGAGCTCGAGGGGGGCCGGGGGGTGCTGATCGTCAAGCGGGGGCCGAACGCGGGGAGCAAGTTCTTTTTGGACACCGAGGCCACGATCATCGGGCGCCACCCCGACTCCGACATCTTCTTGGACGACATCACGGTGTCGCGACGCCACGCCGAGATCAGACGGGAGCCGACCGCGTTCTCGCTGAGCGATGTGGGAAGCCTTAACGGCACCTACGTCAACCGCGAGCGAGTCGAGAAAGCCGAGCTCCGCACCGGCGACGAGGTGCAGGTGGGCAAGTTCAAGTTGGTCTTTCTGACGGGGAACCAGTAATGCCGCTGTCCCGCTCGCGCGACTACCTGAGCATCGGAGAGGTCCTGGAAACGATCCAGGCGGAGTTCCCCGACGTCAGCATCTCCAAGATCCGCTTCCTCGAGGCGGAGGGGCTCATCGCCCCCGAGCGGACGCAGTCGGGCTACCGCAAGTTCTACGAGGACGACCTGAAACGGCTCAAGTACATCCTCGGGTTGCAGCGAGACCATTTCTTGCCCCTGAAGGTCATCCGGGAAAGGCTCGCGGACTTCGAGTCGAACGGCGGCGCGCCGGCCTTCGAGAGCACGGCCCCCGCGCCGGCGGCTCCCACCGCGACCGAAGACAAGAGCGCCGTTTCCCTGACCGACGTGAGCCTCTCTCGCGAGGAGCTCCTGACGGCATCGGGCCTCGACGAGTCCGAGCTCCGCGGCATCGAGGACTTCGGCATCCTCCAGGCGACCGACGGCCGCTACGACGGCACACATCTGACGATCGCTAAGGCCGCCCGGGGGCTTATGGAGTTCGGGGTGGAACCTCGCCATCTCCGGATGTACCGCCAGCTTGCCGATCGGGAGGCCACCTTCATCGAGCAGATCGTCGCCCCGGTCGCTCGCAAGCGGGACCCCGACGCGCAGAAGCAGGCCGCTCGCTCCGCCGCGCAACTTCTCCAGCTGTCGCGAACGCTTCGCGACGCGCTTCTGAGTTCGGGTCTTCGAAAGCTTCTCTGATCCCGCGTGTCCCGCTCGGCGCCCCTTTCGTGCGTCGTGAGGGGCTTTGTCTACTCGTGGATTTGTCTACTAGTCGTCTTCGCTCCGGCGCCTGGAGCGTCGGCGGCCCCTCCCGAGGTCTCCTGCACGGCCTGCGCGGTGGCCGATGAAGACGGCGAGATCATCTGGAGCCGAAACGCGCATGCCCGGCTCCCGAACGCGAGCACGACCAAGATGCTCACCGCGATCCTCGTACGCGATCTCACGGGCCTCGACGAGCAGGTCACGGTTTCCGAGACCGCCGGCTCTCTGGGGGCCGGCTACGTCGACCTGACGGCGGGGGAGACCTACTCCGTGAGCGAGCTCCTCCAGGCACTTCTCATGGCGTCATCTAATGAGGCCGCGGTGGCTCTGGCCGAGCACGTTGCCGGCACCGAGGAGGCCTTGGTGGAGGCGATGAACGAGCGCGCCGAGAAGATGGGGGCCGACGACACCCACTTCGTAACCGCCCACGGACTCGACACCCCGGGTCACTACTCCAGCGCCGCGGATCTGTTGCTTATCGGAAGGGAGCTGCTCGCGGATCCCGAGCTGGCGGAGATCGTGGCGACGCCCGCCGATACTCTCGAGGGCAGCGGGGGATCGCAGGCTCTGGAGAACACTAACGATCTACTTGAGGGTTACTCGGGTGCGGTGGGCATCAAGACGGGGATGACGGCGGGGGCCGGCGACGTCTTGATCTCCGCGGCGCGGCGCGAAGGGCGGGTCGTGTACGCGGTCGCCCTCGGCTCGGCCGACGCTGCGAGCGACTCCCGCCTGCTGCTCGATTTCGGGTTTCGCCGGACACGGCCGACCCCCGTCGACGAAGACGTGCTCGGAACGGTTCTTTCTGCCACCCGTTTCCTGCGCGCGCTGATAGACGCGATCGGTGCGAGTCTTGTCGCCGCATGAGCGACGAGACGCACGCCCCCGCCGAGGTCCTCATTTCGGAAAAAGACCTGCGAACAAGAGTCGGGGAGTTGGGAAGCGAGCTCGCCGCCCTCTATGCGGACGGCCCCGAGCCGCCGCTGTTGGTCAGCGTCCTCAAGGGCTCGACCATGTTTCTGGCCGACTTGATGCGAGCGATGCCGATCGATCTCGCGGTCGACTTCATGTCGATCTCGTCGTACGGCCACGCGGAGCATTCGGGGGTAGTGCGGATCGTCAAGGACCTCGAGGAGAACATCGAGGGACGGGATCTATTGATAGTCGAGGACATAGTGGACACGGGCTTGACCTTGAACTACCTGCGCCGGACACTGGGTGATCGGGGGCCGCGTTCGCTGCGGGCCGTCACCCTCTTGGACAAGCTGGCGCGGCGGATTGTGCCCGTGGAGCTCGAGTTCTCCGGCTTCGAGATCCCGGACGTCTTCGTGGTGGGGTACGGCCTCGACTTCCAGGGCCTCTACAGAAACACCGCGGAGATCCTCGCGATCAAGGACCTTGCCCGGCTCGCGAACGAGCGCCACCTGTTGGTCGACGCGACCTTCGGCCCGCGCTCTCATGCCTGAGTGGGGGTGTGGGGGGTAGCGAAGCTCGCGAGCGAACCCCCACGCGCGCGACGAGGGCCCTTGTGGCCATAAGGAGCGCGCTCGTCAGTACCGCAGGTACTGACGGAACAGAGTTGGTGTTAGCCTCCGCGGCATGATCGAGCTCTCGCTCGTAGGGGTCAGAGTCGAGCTGCCGTCGAACCAACCGATC
>JALZEI010000111.1 GCA_030862115.1 Actinomycetota bacterium | reverse complement strand
TGCCCGTAGCGGCGGTAGCAGACGAGGTCGATCACGACGTCCTTCTGGAACGCGTTGCGGAAGTCGAGCGCGAGGCGGACCGCGCGGACGCAGGCTTCGGGGTCGTCGCCGTTCACGTGCAGGATCGGCGCCTGGACCATCTTCGCGATGTCGGTCGCGTAGACGCTCGAGCGGCCCGCGGCCGGCGCGGTCGTGAACCCGATGTTGTTGTTCACGACGATGTGGATCGTGCCGCCCGTGCGGTACCCGGGCAGGGCCGACAGGTTCAGCGTCTCCGCGACCACGCCTTGCCCGGCGAACGCGGCGTCCCCGTGCAGGAGCACCGGCAGCACGCGCTCGTGCGCGCCGTCGCCGAGAAGATCCTGCTTCGCGCGCGCCATGCCCTCGACGACGGGATCGACGGCCTCGAGGTGCGACGGGTTCGACGCGAGGACGACGCCGATGCTGTTCCCGTTGCGGGTGGTGAAGCGGCCGGTCATCCCGAGGTGGTACTTCACGTCGCCGGACCCCTGGACCGTCTCCGGAGGGATGTTCCCCTCGAACTCGTTGAAGATCTGGTTCAGCGGCTTGCCGACGACGTTCGCGAGGACGTTGAGCCGGCCGCGGTGCGACATCCCCATGACGACCTCGACGATCCCGTTCCGCTCGGCCCCCTCGATCAGGCCGTCCAGCATCGGGATCAGGCTCTCCGCCCCCTCCAGCGAGAACCGCTTCTGCCCCGTGTACTTCGAGTGCAGGAACCGCTCGAACGCCTCGGCCGCGTTGAGTCGCTCGAGGACGTGCTTCTTCTCCTCGGGCGGGAGCTCCTCGTCGACCTCCGCCTCGACGCGCTGCTGTATCCACAGCTTCTGGTCGGGCTCCGAGATGTGCATGTACTCGATCCCGGTGGTCCGGCAGTACGCGTCGCGCAGCCGGTCGAGGATCCCGCGCAGCGACTGGCGGTCGCCGCCGGGGAGCCCGTCGGTCAGGAACCAACGGTCGAGGTCCCACACCGTCAGGCCGTAGTAGGAGAGGTCGAGCTCGGGGTGCGCGAGGATCTCCCAGCCGATCGGGTTCAGCTCCGCGAGCAGGTGGCCGCGGACCCGGTACATGTTGATGAGCTGGATCACCTTCGACTGCTTCTCGAGCTCGGCGACGCCTTCGGGCGAGCGGTCGCGGCTCCACCGGACCGGCTTGTACGGGATCTTCAGCGAGGCGAAGATCTCGTCGTAGAAGCGGTCGCCGCCGAGCAGCAGCTCGTGGATCGTCGCGAGGAACTGCCCCGACTCGGCCCCCTGGATCACGCGGTGGTCGTAGGTCGACGTGACCGTGAGGACCTTGCTCACGCCGATGCGCGCGAGCGAACGCGGATCGGCCGCCTCGTACTCGATCGGGTAGCTGATCGCGCCGGTCCCGACGATCAGGCCCTGCGCGGGCATCAGGCGCGGGACCGACAGGTTCGTCCCGACCGTCCCGGGGTTCGTCAGCGTCACGGTCGTGCCGGCGAAGTCCTCGGGCGCGAGCTCGTTCGCGCGCACCTTCCGGATCACTTGCTCGTACGCGGTCCAGAAGCCGGAGAAGTCGAGCGCGTCGGCGTCCTTGATGTTCGGCACGTACAGGATGCGGCCGCCGTCCTTGCGCTCGACGTCGACGGCGAGCCCGAAGTTCACGTGCTTGTGCTGGACGACGTGCGGCTTCCCGTCTATCTCCGCGAAGCTGGCCTTCATCGCGGGCCGCGCCTCGAGCGCGCGCAGGATCGCGTATCCGATCAGGTGGGTGAACGACACCTTCCCGCCCCGCTTCCCCGCGAGGTAGCGGTTGACGATGCGGCGGTTCTCCTCGAGGAGCTTGGCCGGGATCGTCCGGACCGAGGTCGCCGTCGGGATGCCGAGCGACGCCTCCATGTTCTCCGCGATCCGGGCTGCCACGCCGCGGAGCGGCGACGCGTCCTCGGGGACCTGTGTCGTCTGCGGGACGTCGACGGGAGCGGGGGGAGGAGGCGGTGCCTGGGCCTCGGCCGGGACGGCGGGTTCCGGCGTTCGGGGTTGTTCGGCCCGCTTCGGCGCCCCGGCAGGTTCGTAGCCGTCGAAGAAGTCGCGCCAGGACTCGCTCACGGCCCTGGGATTCTCCTGGTACCGGCGGTACATCTCGTCGACCAGCCAGATGTTCGGGCCGAACGTCTCCTGCTCGGATTTGCCGTCCACGGTCTAGCGGCAGAGCTCCTCTTGTCAGCCGTGTCGTGTGGAGAAAGAGTAGTGCTTACCGCTCTATTCCCCCGACGACGGCCACTCGTCGTTCTCGGGCATACGCCGGAGGAGTAGGTTCGGCCTGAGCGATACAGGCAGGTTCGAGAGGAGGACCGAGATGTTCGTACAGATCATCCGCGCCAAGGCAGCAGACCCGGGCGGGATCCGCAAGGAGATGGACCGGTGGATGGAGGAGCTCGCGCCGGGGGCAGACGGATGGCTCGGCGTGACGGCCGGCGTCTCGACGAACGGCGAGGTCTGGAGCGTCGTCAGGTTCGAGTCGGAGGAGGCGGCGCGCCGCAACAGCGACCGGCCGGAGCAGGGCGAATGGTGGAACCAGTTCTCCCAGCACCTCGACGGCGAGGCCACGTTCTACGAGTGCACGACGCCCCAGGTGTGGGGCGGCGGCGGCTCCGACGAGGCCGGCTTCGTCCAGATCATGAGCGGCACCGCCAAGGACCGCGCGAAGCTCGAGGAGTCGATGCAGGGCGGCGACGAGGACATGCGCGAGAGGAGGCCCGACGTCATCGGCGGCATCTACTGCCCGATCGGCGACAAGGACTTCGTCACGGCCGCGTACTTCACGTCCGAGGCCGAGGCGAGGAAAGGCGAGGCCGCGACGTCCGGACCCGAGGACGAGCAATGGGGCCAGGCCATGGAGAAGATCGAGTACGCCGACATCACGGAGCCCTATCTGCGGAGCCGATGAGCGTCGTCCCTCGCAGGTAGGAATCGCCCGGCGAGCAGGTGCGTCGACGGAAGGGGGCGGGGACATCCCGCCCCCTTCCTTACGTCCGGGAGGTGAGGTGGCAGCACGCGTGGCGGAACGGCCGGTGGCTTCGCCGCGGCCGCGCCTGGTAACGCCCGTCTTCCTGCTCATAACGTTTGCCACGTTCGCCTACTTCGTCTCCGTCGGCGCGTTGATCCCGACGCTCCCGCTGTACGTCGAGGGCCCGCTCGGTGGCGGCGACGTCGCGGTCGGCGTCGGCATCGGGGCGTTCAGCCTGTCCGCTGTGTTGCTGCGTCCGTTCAGCGGGAGGCTGAGCGACGTCCGCGGGCGTCGCTTGCTGCTGGTCGCCGGAGCAGGGCTCGTGACGCTCTCGGTCGCGGGTTACGTCTTCGCCACGTCGTTTGCCGCTTTGGTGGCGTTGCGTCTCGTGACGGGCGCCGGCGAAGCGTTCTTCTACGTCGGCGCCGCCTCCGCGATAAACGACATAGCCCCCGACGAGCGCAGGGGCGAGGCGCTGAGCTTCTTCTCGCTCGCGCTGTATGCGGGGCTGGCGATCGGGCCGGTCCTCGGCGAGATGGCGCTAGGCACGGATCGCTTCGACGCGGCGTGGCTCCTGTCCGCCGGGGCCGCGGCAGTCGCGCTGCTGCTGGGCTGGAAGGTGCCGGACACGCGGCCTCCGGGTGTTTCGAGCGGCTCGGCCGCGTTGGTGCACCGTGCCGCCCTGGTGCCGGGGACCGTTCTCGCCGCTAGCGTGTGGGGCCTCGCCGGGTTCAGCACGTTCGTGCCGTTGTACGCGCGGGAGCTCGGCCTCGAGGGCGCGAGCCTGGTGTTCGTGACGTACTCCAGCCTGGTGCTGGCGCTTCGCCTCTTCGGGGCGCGGATCCCGGACAAGCTGGGAACGCGCCTGACGGCGCGGCTGGCGCTGACGGCCTCCGCGCTCGGGATGGCGGTGTTGGGCTTCTGGTCGGCGAGCCCCGGCCTGTTCGTCGGGGGTGCGATCTTCGGTGTGGGCCAGGCTCTGGCGTTCCCGGCGCTGATGTCTATTGCCGTCCGAGGCGCTCCGGCTTCGGAGCGGGGAGCGGTCGTAGGGACGTTCACGGCGTTCTTCGACCTGGCGTTCGGCCTGGGGGCCGTGACGCTGGGGGCGGTAGCGTCGAGGTTCGGCTACGCGGGCTCGTTCCGGGTCGCGGGTTTGGTCGCGTTGGGGGGGCTGGGGCTGCTGTATCTCTACGCCCGGCGTGACGCCGCGGCCGGGCCGGTGCTGGACGCACCACCCGCCCCAATGGGCGGAGGGGCGTAGGAGTTTTTCAGCCCCGGCTCGGCGCTTGCCACGTTACTCTTGTCGGCGCCACATGGCGGCCGTAGCTCAGCATGGTTAGAGCACCTGGTTGTGGTCCAGGATGTCGCCGGTTCGAATCCGGTCGGTCGCCCCGAATCCGGCCCTCGGGGGCCGTTGTAATCTGCGCGACGGGTCGCTAGCTCAATTGGCAGAGCAACGGACTCTTAATCCGTAGGTTCAGGGTTCGATTCCCTGGCGACCCACCCTTAAAAGCCCTGATCAGCGCCATATCTGGTTTTTCGTCGTACTGCTGAAATACAATGTAGGCCGCAAACAGGCCGCAGGCGCGCGCGAGGGACCAGACCATGGCGCATATCCAAGAGGTGCCGAGGAAGACACGGGGCTCGCGCCGTGGCCGGGGCGGCAGAGCGCTAGTCGTCTACCGCGTGCGATACCGCGACCTAAACCGAGTCGAACGTTCGAAGACCTTTGAGAGAAAGGTTGACGCCGAACGCTTTGCGGCGGAGATCACGTCCGACATCGGGCGCGGTGATTACCTCGATCCCCGCGCCGGCCAAGTCGTGCTCGAGAAGTGGGTGACGAAGTGGCTGTCGACTCTCAGCGTGAAGCCGAAGACGCGCGCTTCCTACGAGTCGCTCCTGCGGAGCCGCGTCCTGCCCGCCTTCGGCCGCCGCCGGCTCGACAACATCCGGCCGTCGGACATCCAGGGATGGGTCTCGGCCATGCACGACGAGGGCCTCTCCGCTAGCCGGATCCGGCAGGCGGTGATCGTCCTGCGTCTCGTGATGGACGCCGCCGTCCAAGATCGTTTGGTCGCGCGGAACCCTTGCGACCGCATCAAAGCGCCACGTCTGAGGCAGGAAGAAGCCGCCTACTTCGATCCCGCGACGATCGAGCGGATCCTCGGCGAGATCGACGATCAGTACCAGCTCCTGTTTCGGGTCCTCGCGGTGCTCGGCCTTCGTTGGGGCGAGGCGGCGGCACTCCGCCGGCGCCACGTTGACCTCCTCAAGAGGCGGATTCGAGTAGAGGACTCTCTGGCCGAGGTAAGCGGGAAGCTCATCTTCGGGAGCACTAAGTCGCATGCTGTGCGGACCGTCCCGATTCCCCCGTCGATCGCCGCCGCGCTGACGCGGCATCTAAAGACCGTGGACAACTCGCCTGATTCGCTGCTCTTCAGGGGCCCCAAGGGAGGACCGATCCGATACCGATACGCGTACATGAGTCTATGGAGGCCGGCTCTCGAGCGGCTCGGACTGCCGGCGGTCGGGCTGCACACGCTGCGGCACTCGGCGGCGGCGAGACTCATTTCGGCCGGGGCTACTCCAAAGGCCGTTCAGACGTTGTTGGGACACCGGTCAGCGGCCTTCACGCTCAATGTGTATGGGCACGTATTCGAAACCGACCTGGACGCACTGGGTGAACTGCTCGACAGCTGATCCGTGTCGAGCGGATCAGATACCGAGCGGTCGGTACCCGCGCAGCCTCGGACGTCATAGAACGCTCGCCAGCTGCCCCGTGAGCATTCGGCCGAGATGCACGGCGGCGGCGTGGCTCGGAACAGCTTGACTTAGCAGTCCGTAGGGTGAAGTGCTAACATAATCACAACGATGGGATTCAGTTAAAGAGGCGCCGTGATCGCAGATCTCGTTCTGAAACTAAGCAGTTCCCTCCTGACACGCTTAGCGAGCGAGGGCGCGACGCGGCTGCTCGACCTCGGACCCGTCAACAACTCGGTTGAGGTCACCGCGCGAGCCTTTTTGGATCGGGACGCGGATGCCGAGAGACACCTTCGGCTGTGGAGTGCGAGTCCAGACTTCATCGAGCAACTCCGCGGGTTCGTCGCGGGCGGTCCCGTGCAAACGGACGATGATGTTGTTCGAGCCTTCATCTCCACGACGTCGATCTACAGTCTCGATGATGAAGACTTGGCCCGCGACCTCCTGGGCGCGTTCCTTCAAGCGCTGGACGAGGAGATTGCTAGGAGTGACCTTGGTCCAGTCGTCCATGCTCGTGAGGAGCGGCTCAATCATCAGAGAACTCAATCGATCGTCGAGGAGCGGGCAGATCGAATTGAACAGAAGCTAGAGGCGACAGCAAATCGCCTCGTAGGTTCCTCAGGAACAGACGCCGGTCCCGCACCGGAGACCCACGAGCAGATCGTCGCCCTCAAGATCGACCACGCGCGGAAGCTGATCGACGCGGGTAAGACCAAAACAGCATGTCAAACTCTCATTGATCTCCGCGGTCAGGTTGCCGACGCTGCACCCTCAGACCAGATTCTTTTCCGTATCTCGAGCAACTTGGGGATGTGCGCCCTCGACACCGGCGATGTCGCGAACGCAAATCGGCACTTCGAGGAGGCGTTGGAGCTACAGCCGCGCGAGGCGAAGGCTTTGGCCAACGCGGGCCTGGGCGCCGCGCTGGTAGGCAGGCTCGATCGTGCGGACCAATTGTCTGCAGAGGCTCTGGTCAAGGAGCCGCGCGACGCTCGCTCGATGGCCGTACGTTTACTGGTCTTGCAGCGGTGCGGCCGAGGCGAAGGCCTAGACCAGCTTGTGGCGGACAACCCCTGGCTCCACCACAACGAGGAGTGTCTGTCGATGCTCGGGCAGGTTCGGCTAGAGCAGGGACGCCTAGATGACGCTGAAAACCTCCTGAACCGCGCGTTGGAAGCGGGCTCTACGAACCCACAGGTCCGGAAGTCCCTCGCGACTGCGATCTTTCTTTCGGTTCGCGATCAGCTTCCCGATGTTCCTGGGGCGGAGCTTTCGTCGAACGCGAAGGCACGATTGGAACGTGCGGATCGCGAAATCTCGTTGGCCGCAACAGCCTTCGCGTCACATGAGGAACGTGCGAGCCTTCACGACTGCCTAGCGAACCGGTCGGGAATACGGTCCCTGCTTGGACGATCGGAGGAGGGCCTTCGCGACTGCGAGGCGGTGCTATTCGAGGCGCCGGACCACGCGACGGCACTTCGCAACAAGGCACTCTTGTTGCTCCAAGGGGACGCCGAACACGAGTCGATCGCCATCATGCGTCGCCTGCGTGGTGGCTCGGATGACATTCAGCTCGCGATCTACATCGCGATGGGCCACATGAAACGAGACGAGTGGGAGCAGGCGTCGGCCATCCTTGAGCCGGTATGGGACCCGACCACCGGCGACAACCAGCAACGTGACATCGCAGATCTCCTAATCCGATGTCAGGCAATCCTGGGCAGGGCTGAAGCAGTTGAGGAGTTGGATCGCACGATCCGCTCGGCTTGGCCGAGCGATCCCCAGGCGCTGTGGATCCTCGCTCGAGCTCGGCGTGAGCAAAGGAACGTGGACCGAGCCATCGACATGATGCGCGAAGCACTCGCGTACGCGGATCCACCCCTACGTGATCACATCGGGATCGACCTAGCTGAGACGCTCGCAGTCGCAGGGCACCACGCCGAAGCCGTCGAGCTTTTCAAACCGCTCGTCGACCCTCGAACGGACAGCCCCGTGGCCCGGCGGTACCTGCGGTCCCTGTACCACGCGGGCCTGTTCGCGGACGCACTTCGAATGGCCCGGGACCTCCGGCGTGATGATCCCGTGCCCGGGATAAGCGAGGTTGAGGCTGCCGTTCTCGAGCACCTTGGCGACCTGCAGGGGGCGATCGAGATCTTCAAAGGACTCGGCCGCAAGGAGCCCAAGGTCGTGTCGCACCGCATCCGAAGCGCGACGCTCTCGCTGCTGTCGGGGGATGAAGCGCAGGCGCGAGAGAACCTCGGCAGCATCTTGTTCGAAGAGATCAAGGACGACCCTTGCGCCCTCATTCGTGTTGCCGAACTTCGACAATCCCTCCACCTTGATGACGTCCTCCCTCTCGCGTACCGGGCTCGAAAGCTCGATCCGCGTAATCCCCGCGCTCACATGGCGTACGCGATGCTTTTCCTCCAGAGGGAAGAGGATGACGCGGCGTTGTTCGACGTTGACGAAATCAGAGTTGATTGCGCCGTTCACTTGAAAGCGTCGCCGGAAGTGGACGTCGTTGTGATCCTTGACGATGAGCTGCCACTGGGCCAGCAGGACATCCCCTCCGATGACCCTCGAGCTAAGCGTCTTCTTGGCCGCAGGAAGGGAGAGCGGATCGTTTGGAAGGAAGGCACGTACGAGCGGCTGACATATGAGATCGTGGATGTTCAAAGCAAGTACGTCCATGCCGCTCAAGAGTCCCTGGCGTCGTTCTCCGAGCGCTTTCCCGATTTCCCCGGTATAGAGCGAATTGATGTCCCCGCAGACGACATCTCGCCGATTCTTGAGCTCGCGGACCGCCGTTCCGATCAGGCTGAGACGATCCGGCGTCTTTACCAAACGGAGTCGATGACTCTCGGATTAGTAGCGCAATCGACCGGACTTCCGATCATCGACATATGGGCCGGGTTCTTTGGCGACTCGACTCAGGGGATCATTGCTGCGTCGGGTCGGGCAGAGGACACCCAGCTGCAACGAGAATGCTTGCACGAAGCAGACGGCATCGTGCTCGACCTCACTGCGCTACTTACACTTGCTCACCTAGAGATCCTTCACGATGCGGCCGGCGCTTTTCGGCGCATAGTCGTGTCCCAGACAACAGTCAATGCCATCAACGAGATCCTCTTAACTAGGTTCCAAGGCCTCAAGCCCTCCATGTCGATCAGGAGGGAGGCCGGCCAATACGTTCGGGAAGAACTAACGCGTGAGCAGCAAGAAGGTGCACGCGCCTTCTTCGAAGGTATCCGCGCCTTCCTCCGCGACGAATGTGAGGTAGTTCCGGTTAGCGGCGCACTCCCACTTTCGCGGGACCGTTATGACGAGCTCAGCGGCCTTATCGGACCGGAGGCTCTAGGCTCCATACTGCTCGCGAGCGAGTTGGGGTTGCCGCTTGTGGCAGACGACCTGCGGTTGCGTGCTCTCGCCGCGACCGAATGGAGTGTTGCAGGGGCCTGGACACAGGATCTCTTGGCGGAACTCAAGGAGCGGAAGTGTCTTCCGGAAGATCGCTATAACGATTCCGTCCTTCAGCTGGTCGTGGCCAACTTCACGTTCGTAGCTGTGTCGGCAGAGGAGCTAGTCCACCAGCTGGCCAGGGACGATTGGAGAGTGACGCCGCAGTTTTCGTTGATTGTCGAGCGAGCTCTCGCGTCGCCCTGTTCCGAAGACGCGGCGGTAAGCGTCGCCGCGGATCTGCTCCGGGAGATTTGGCTACAGCGAACCCTGTACGAACAGAAGATGCTCATCTTGGACCTCGTCCTCTCGAGCCTCACGCGGGGGCGGCCGGTGGAGCGGGTCGCCCTTCGCCTCGATGCCGCTCTTCAAGCTCGGTTTGTGATGCTCCAGCCAGCTCTCCAGCTGATTCAGGAAAGCCTCCGACTTTGGCTGAAGCGCAGACAGTTCGAGCAGGGAGTGTTGTAGGTTCACATGTCTCTCCTCCGCGGCATGGATCCTCTCGTAATGCGTAGCCGCCGAGAGCGCTCCATCCAGAAGGGCAAAGTAGGGGGGCACTTGCCGACAGCTGGCATGCCGACGCCGCAAGAAGTTGGCTCGGTCGGGCCTCACAGGGCTGTGGCCTCGAGCAGCTATCGGCTAACGTTCACTGACTCCCCGGTGTGCTTGTCGACAACGACCCGATCTCCTAGCGGCTCTTCCAGTTGAGCCTCAACTACGTCTTGGCAGTCCTCCCCACCTCGTAGGGGGGTGGAGGACGCAACCACCTCAACCTGCACGTCTACGTCTGTCTCCTGGAGCAGCGTCACTTCTGGGTCCCCTTGGCAGGAGTTGACGATGAGGGTGAGCGTGTCTGGGGAGCGTAACTCGGCATTGGCTATACCGATCTCGCTGCGCCAGATGCCGCCGCCGAGGAAGAACCAGGCAGCGAACGCAGCCAGCCCCCCGAGCACAATCCCGAGCGCTAGGACCGCGAGCCGTAGCAAAACTGGGTGGGATGATCTTCTCGGACCTGAATGGTTGGTAACGGGGGGCTCCATTCGATGTCGCCTGCTCTGGCCGGTCTGTTCCGATTGCGTAGGCGCTTGACGACCCGCGACACTATGCGAGGTTAGCGTCGCTGGGCCGTCTTGCGCGCGATCAGCTGTTGATGAAGATGCCTAAGGCGTCGTCGATACGATCCGTTCGGGAAAAGAGATCCCGGTCAAAGGGCGCGAATGGATCATAATGCCAACCTTTGTGGAGCCCATAGGCCGTGTTGCCCCAATAATAGGGTCCGCCGCTATCGCCACTATCAGCCTGACGTTCCCCCATTTGCACAAGGTTGCAGGAGCCGTTGTAGCAAACGCCAAGTTGACGGACTTCCTGACAGTGTGCGTTGGTCGTCTTGCCGTTCATGCAAAGTGATTGCCCCACGGCGGGAGAGCCGATACTCACGACGTCTCTGCGGTTTACCTCAGTCGACGAAGTGCTCCCCGCGTAGAAGTCGTCAGGGTTGGGCTGAGTTCCTGTGTGCCATTGGAAATCGCCATGAGTACCCTCGTAGTCGTTCTTGAACGTCAAACTCACGCCGTCATCCGATTGTGAGTTACCACAATGACCAGCTGTGGAGGTGCCTTTCGTGCCGTTTGAATTGATCGTGCCGAAACCAGAGGTGCACGTCGAGATGGCCTCACCGCCCAGATGCTCACTGCTGCTATCGGTACCCCCAAGGACCGCCACACGTGACCGAATCACGGATATTCCAATCTTGTCTAGGATGCTCGTTCTCGTTGCATCAATTAGACTCTGTTCCGCGATCGTTCGAAGATCGCTTGGCACAGTATCAGTAACAGTGTCCTCCAACCCGATCTTTGTCCTTATCTGTCCTGTCGTGAAGTCAAAGGAAGTGGTGGCGTCGCGTACTTCAGGCCTGCCGAGGATCGCATAGTGGACCGTCGGAATGGCCTTCTCGAGTTCCAGCTCGGTGAACCCTACGTCAGTGCGCACGCCGACGGAGACGCCGACGTGGCTCCTTTCGAACGTGGCAATTATCTCGCGTGCTGCTTGGGGAGTTGCTTCCTTGAACGCCACCCACGCAGTGTCGGCGTCTACGATTGCCGCCCCAGCGAATGCTTGCGGTGAGACTTCCCGAACCGATGCGAGCGCTAACGCAAAGTTGTCGTTCCAGGCATACCGATCGATAGCAGCCTGAAGGGACATCCCAGACTGACTGGCAATGGTCTTCAGGTCTTGGAGTTCCGCGTCACTAATGGGATCGTCGATTTGCGGCTGGGGGCCATCCGGCACGTCTATGGTTCCGGAATCCGGTGCAGTTTGCGCTTGCACGACTTGAGAGGCCCCGAGGACACTCACCGCAATCAGGGCACTAAATGGGTACAGACCCCTTGGTCCTTTTCTAACCCTACGAGTCGATGACGTCCGCTTCGGCATCAGTTATCCCCGTTCTTCTCGTCCCTTTGACTACAGGAGGAGCTTCGCAAACTCGACGGCTGACCTGAATGGTCGGCTCGCGCTATTTATCGCGTAGCCCCACGAGTGAATTTCGCGTTCTCGCTAGCGAAGGCGCGCAGGTAAAGCAGACTTCGCCTCCTGGAGTCTTCCTAGGGTTCCTGCCTAGAACCGAGCTGGCGCGCAGCCAATTGGTTAAGCGACGAATCGCCCTGGCTGATCCTGGTCATCTTTCTCGGAGGCCTTTACCTAATGCTTGCGTTGATATTCCTTTCTGGGAGAGTTCACGGTGCACATCGTCGCCGGCGGAGCGCTGAAGCTTGGCTCCCGAGTCATGTCTTGGACTCGTGACCACGCCACAGGCGGGCTTGCCGGAAGCATCGGCTTTTGCTGTCTCATGATTGGTTTTTCGCTTCAGGCGGTGGGAGCGCTTAGTTAGAACGCCAAGACCGGGCAAGCTGCGAGGGATCGATGACCGGAAGAAGGCGCCGAGCTCACCCAGGCCGCGGTCCTCTTGCGGTCTGGCGCTGCGGCGGCGACCGCCTCAACAGAACCGGGACCATCCATGGCTAATTGATTGACCCACAATCATGGGTCCTAACCGATTTGGACCGATGACCTCTGCTGTGTGAAGGCAGATCAGGCCGTCTGCCTCACCAGGGCTTCTTCGTGTTCCCGCAGGTCAACGGGTCTTTTCCTTGTCGCAGGACGTTGCGCTCGATTGCCGCAAATTGCGGTCGGCCGCGGTCCTCTCGCGGTCCTCGAGGCGAGGTCCTCCGGCGAGATTCTCCGCCGAGCGGTGGGGCCTGGCGCGGTATCGGGGCCCTTGCCACCCGACCAATGAGGACTGGGGTCTGCACCCCCTGCCCACCGTGCGGGCCCCGCCGTTGAACTGACATCACTCCCAGGAGGAGCGAAGAGCGTTCTCTCCTTCCATGACGAACGTCGTCTCCTCGCCGTGGAGTTCGACCCAGTCCGATAGTCCTCGCGGGGTCTGCCTAGGGTCCAAGACGAGCGGGAGATCCCTAACGAATTGCCTCAGCGGAAGGCTCTTCTTTGGTGGCAAAGTTAGCCACTCTGTCACGCCATGCCATCCCTCGATCATCAATCGAGCGGACGTGGGGGTGTCCGCGAGTTGCCACGCAAGTGGCGGGAAGTAAATCTGCGCCATCGTCATGATGCCGACCTTTCGACCGTCAATTTCCGGCCCGAACAGGTGGAAGCCCGCTATCGATCCCGTCACTCGCGCGGACGGTCCCCGGGTGACAGCGAGATAGAGATCCATCGGCGCCGGGAGCTCGATCGCATCGGCATCATCGATGAGTGCTCGAGCCACCCCTGGATAGAGATTACGCAGATTGGAGTCCAAAGCGAAGCAGCCAACCAACACCGTGCGCGCGATCGCGCCGGGAGCGATATCGACATCGGGCATGGTGATGCGACGTGGCAGATGAACCCGCGGGTCGGTCGCCAGCGGCCACAACTGCCGTGCGAACGAGCAATACGCGTTCTCCCACCGATTCTGGACCACACCGTTGCAAGACCGGCACAATCCGTAGAAGTGCAGGCCCCCGATGTCTTTGCGAGAGTTCCTCGCGACATGGTCAGAGTCGGACATCACCGAGAAGCGTCTGACCGGTCCACGGTTCCCGGCACATCGGGCAGGTACGTGAGTTCTTCGTCAACTGTCCCGTGAGGCCACAGAGCCCGCAGGTTCCGAACCTTCGGTTCGGGCGGCCCGTCGGCGCAGGACTACCTCTCATGTTCACGGTCCAAGCTAATCGCGGATCGGCCCAAACACGCGGGATTTCCGTCGCTGCCACTCCTTCTCCAGGGACTGCACCTTTACCGCCCACCAGTCGTTAGCCCAGCTCGACCCCCTTCTGTTCGCGTGAGACCGTGCCCCGTGGCGGCCGTGCTGTCGTTGGTGCCTCCTGAATCCGCCGACCCGGATCATCGCGTCCCGCCAGAGGCTTCGCCCCGGACGAGATGGGGCAGGTGACCGCCCGCTTGTCACTTAACAAAAACGTCGGATCGCCCGTAAACTAGCTGGGGCGTACGAAGGGGGTGACCGTGGGATGTCCCGGAAGCAGCGATCCGGTCGGAAGGCGCGACGGTCCGGCTCGAACACATCTTCTCGAGTCGCGGGGCGAGGAAAACGCACCTGGTCGGAGTGGTGGGACAAGAATAGGATGTTTCTTATCACCCTAGCCAGCCTGGTTACCACTGTCGCGTTGGGGCTTGAAGGTGCCTCGCGGAATCAGTCAACCGACCCCCCTTCCGCGAGTCCCCCGGCCGACGCGTCACGGTCCGACGGGGGCGTCGATGAGGCGCGGGAATCTGAGGACGGGGCCCCGTCAGAAGAAGGCCGTATCAGGGTAAGTGTGGGATCGCCGACGGCGAGTTCGTATGTCATCCCTCTAGCGAAGGATGAGTTGCCTCGAGCGCCACGCGCGCGAGACTGCGATGACGCGCGGCGTTGGGAGTGGCTAGAGGAGCTTAATCCTGTACCCGCTGAACGCGTCGAGATACCAATCACGGTCGCCGCGTCGTCTGAAGAGACGCTCTTCATGAAGCAAGTCCGACTCAAGCGCCATCCGGCTTCGCCGCCCGAAGGAGTGAACGTGGCCCTGTGTCCGCCGCCGCCACCCGAAGCCGGGTTCGTTCGGCGCGTAAGCCTGTATCTAGAAGCCGCGCGGGAAGACGTGCGCTACGTAAACCGGCAGGGCCGCCTAGTCGGCAGATTTCAGTTCAACGTAGACCCCAAGGATCCTGAAACCTTGTACCTGGAGGCGTTCACCTCACGATCCGCAGTTCGATGGACTGCCGAGGTTGTCGTCGAGGACGGACCCGAAGGCGTGAGTCGCGTCATCGATGACGGGGGGCGACCGATCTTGATCACCGCACGGGCTCCGGGGCCGCTGTTCGTACCGGATTGTGAAGGCCACTTGAGACCGGCCCGGGAAGTCTCCGCGCGCTGCCGTTAGGGCGAGCAGACTCACGTTGCGCGGGGGCGGCAAGACTTTAGGCATGTCAGCTCCCGCGCTATGAAGCTTTCTGGCTTCCTGGTTTGGACGACGACGTCGACATCGATGACAGCCTTGTCATTGGAGTCGACTGGCTCAAACGCGCCGAACGTAAAGATCGGCGACCCGGGATCCTCGTGATGTACGCGAAATCAATGGTGCAGAATCCCCGTCTGTTCGCCGAGGCCTCGACGAAGCGTCGTTTCGCTCTCGTCGTTCGGATGTTCGGGTTAGGTGCTCCGACAGAGTCGGGAACAATCCCCTTCAGAGTAGGTAAGGCCGCTCTCGCTCAATGGCGACGGCCTGGCTACCAAGTGGCGACTCTCCGGCCTGCTCTGGCACCCGACGATGTGGGAGTGGCCCTGACCTGTCGAATCCCGCTCGGCCACGAAGGGATGGAGCGGAAATCCCATCTCGAAGCGAGGGTGACTGTGCGCGCAAGGGTGCGCGATCGAACTCGCCGGCACGTTCTAGAACGCGCCGCAAGGAGACCGAGCTCGTTGGGCGAATTGTTGGTCATCGAGCCGTGGGGCTCGCTCGCTGGGTGGAAGGGGGTGAAACACGTGGACGACGCATACGACGAACTCGCGCGACTGTGCGAAGAGCTGGGGATTCCGATTCCGAAGCCTCCCCCTACGTAGGACGGAACAGGAGACTGGGCCCGCGCGTG
>JALZEI010000104.1 GCA_030862115.1 Actinomycetota bacterium | reverse complement strand
GTGAGGATGACATCTTCACCTTCGACGAGAACGGCAACATCACCGGACTCAACGTGCCGCAGATCCAGGCCGCCGATATCTCGGTCTTCGGGACCGGAGGGGCGGTGTCGAACCCCGCCGGCCGCCTGCGGATCACCAGCGAGATCATGGAGGGAGCCGCCTTCGGAGCGGGCCAACTCGTGATCGGGCGGGAAACTGACGATGCGATGTTCGGAGTCAGCGACGTGTCCGGCCTCGTAGATGCTCAGGCCGCCGAGATCCACCTCGTCGTGCAGGACCACGGCGTCGCGCACGAGGACCCGGCTCTGCTCGAGCAGCAGATTACGCAGTTCCAAGCAGCCTGCAACCCCACGTGTGCAGATATCCAGTTCTCCGTCCATCCCCCCGGGTCGTGACGATCAGAGGTCTTCATAGCTAAGAGGTAGAAGGTCGGGCGGCTGCAAAGCTGCCCGACCTTGGCCCATGTATCGGCACTACCAGTGGCTGGCGCGCGAGCCATCCGAGAGATTCTGATGTGGTTACACACGAATCGAGCGGGGACGAACGGATCCTGATCAATTAGCTATCCCACCTCAACGGGCACAGGATTAAGGGCGGCTTGGCGCCCTCTCGCCAGCGATCCTGCCGGGGGCCCGCGCTCG
This sequence comes from Actinomycetota bacterium, assembly GCA_030862115.1. Lineage (GTDB taxonomy): Bacteria > Actinomycetota > CADDZG01 > CADDZG01 > WHSQ01 > JALZEK01. Next base: position 16,972 of record JALZEI010000104.1, on the reverse strand, counting down.
CTGCGCTCGCGCTCTCGTGCCCCCGGCAGGGCACTCCCTACATCTGTGCAGGGGCAACCTGCGGTTTCGCGACCCGAACTGATCATCGAGGGCGGTTTTGCTGTGCCGAAATCCCGTTGGGCGAAGAAGTGAGTGAGCGCGGATGGTGACCTCTTGCCCGCTTTAGAGACCCTCCTACTCGTTCATGAACCTGATCAAATCCGTCTTTCGACCGACGCCAAGTTTCGCTCTTACATTCTCGAGGTGTCTCTGAACCGCCCGGGGTGAGATCACGAGCTCATCGGCGATCTGTTGCATCGTGTAGCCCGGCCCGCCTATGCCGCGACCTCTTGCTCCCGTTTTGTAAGTCCCGGAGACCCCCTTCCCCGCTGGGATGCCGGGATGCCATAACGAGTTAGAAGTCCGCGGCGCCTGCACATCCGTATCAACCTCGAGGGACCGCTCTGCATCTATATCTCGGAGGAGATATGGGCGGCCTGCTCGGCGGCCGATCGCGCCGCTGCGCCGCAAGCCGCGCCGCGACTCAAGTACTCACACGCCTCGCGCGCCCGGTTACGGCCGAGGTCGAGCATCTCGGCACTCAAGTCGAGACCGGTCAACCTCACGTCCTCTGGGTAGTGGGGCAGATTGAGCGCGGTGCCAATGGCGACCTCGAGGACATCCCCAGACGCGCGGGAGCACGCCCACGCCCGATGGCCCCTGCCAAAAACGCGCCGTTCGAAGAACCCGATCTGCTTGTCGTAGCGCGGAGCCTGCTTGGCCCATGAGCGCCGGACTTTGTCGTTTCGTCGGGCGAGATCCTCTTGATCCACAAGCTTCATACGACCGCTTCCTTGTCAGCGCGTCGCGACGCCAGTGATCTTGGGTGCTTTGCCGTCGACCCCACTTATCAGGAAGTTCGTTCACTACGAGGGCGGAAGCCCGGCCATCTATCCAACCCCGGTGGGAATAATCGATCGCATAGAAAAATTCATCGACGAAAGAGACCGCCAAGCGGGGCTGGTTACTCTCTTCCACGACCTGCTAGGTATGGACGTCGACGAGTTTCGCGCGGCCATCGGTGAGGAAGCATGGTCGGCACGCCACCGCAACGTACACACGTTTCCCCGAGAGCTTCGTGGTGAGAATGATTTCGACAGGAGCCGGGAGGCTGTTCCCCGGGTCGCTCTCGAACTCAAATTGAGACTACTGACCCCGTCAGGTTTGGGGCGGAGTCGCCAAGGCCTTAGCCAGGCTCTCGCGGGAGTCGAGCCCGAGCTTGTTGTAGACGGAGCCGAGGTGCTTCTCGACGGTCTTGCGGGTGATGAAGAGTTCCTGGGCGATCTCGGGGTTGGAGCGACCGGCGGACGCCAGCTCGGCGACCTGTCGCTCGCGGGCGGTCAAGGACTCGACGCCGCTGAAGCGAAGCGTCCTCGGGCGAGCGCCGGTCGCGCGGAGCTCGGTGTGAGCGCGCTCGATGAGTGGCATCGCGCCGCAGGCGCGGGCGAGGTCGATCGCGTCGCTGAGCGGCTCCCGTGCGGCGGCACGGCGGTTGGCACGACGAAGAGCGGAGCCGAGCTCGCAGAGGGCACGTGCGTGTTCCAGCCGCGCCGGGGTGCGGGCGAGGACACCGACCGCCTCACCCAGAAGCTCCAGGCCCGCGTCTCCGTGCTCGATGATGCCGACGGCGGTGAGGGCAGTCCCGATAGCGCGAGGCGACTCTTCTCCATGGGCCAGCTCGAGTTCCTCGCGGGCGAGAGCCAGCGCACGGGCGTGACCGCCCTGACGGGCGATGGCGGCGGCGGCCAGCGACCGCCAGGGCAGGTAGTCGGGCGAGCTGACTTGGATCGCACGTGCCCGCTCGCCCGCGACCCGGGCCTGTTCGTGTGCCATCGGCCAGTCGGCGCGCGCCAGCGCCAACCTGCCCCTCCCGTAGGGCAGCCACAGCCCCCACCAGGTTCCCGGCTGTCGTGCCTCCAGCTCCGCGGGAATCTCCAGCGAGCGTGTCGCGGCGTTGAGGTCGCCCCGCTCCACGAGGCAGAGAGCCCTCATGACCCGGGCCCACATGGTGGCGGGATCCCACTCCTGCCCACCCAGTGCCGCCAACACGCTGAGCGCAGTCTCGGCGAGGGCAGTCCCACCAACCAGGTCACCCCTCCGCCAGCGCAGGTAGACCAGGCCATCCATCGCCGCCGACATCAGCGGCTTGTCACCGAGATGCCGGGTGCGTTCCAGAACTTGCTGCATGGTCGCCTCGGCCTCGGCGTCTTCTCCAAGGAAGCCCTGGACCAGGCCGAGCGTGAACGCCGTCGGGGCCCGTTCTGCGTGCAGCAGCTCTTGGGGCTGTTTCGTGACCCACGCGAGGTGTTCGGCAGCTGAGCGGCGTCGACCGCGCAGGAGGGCATCGTGGGCCTGGGCCGTGACTCTGACCAGCTCGGCCGGTGTGGCCTCGCCGTCCGGGGCGAGCCGCGGGCGGCGGAGGAGGTCGTTGAAGGCATCGACCAGCTCGGGCGCCGGGCGAGCGGCCCACAGCGAGCTTGCCAGAAGCCAAGCCTCTGGCTCGCCGCCGGCACCAGCGGGTACCAGCTCGAGAGCCTCGCGGGCCGGGCCGAACGCGGCAGCAGCATTGCCTTGCATGAACCGCGCGAAGGCGAGCGTTCCCAGCGCTGCGGCCCGCTCGGTCGTGTCACGTGCGCTGCTCGCCGCCTCCTCCAGGTGCCCGACCCCGCTCGGATCGAACGCCTGCAGCTCGGCCTGCCCCAGCCGGAGTAGCACCCCCGCGCGGGCGTGCCCGGTGGGGGGCTCCTCCAGAGCCCGACGCAGGTACGAGGCGGCGATCTCCGGCGCGCCGGTGGCGCTCGCCGCGGCGGCGGCGTCGCGCAGCACATCGATGACCCAGGGGTCGGCGGCCGGAGCGGTCTCCATGAGGTGGCCGGCGGCGCGCTCGGGCGTGCCCGATTCGGCGGCGAGGAGGCGGGCCGCCTCCTTGTGGCGCCGGGCGCGGTCGCCCGCAGCGACGTCGGTGTAGAGGACCTGGCGGATGAGCGGATGGGCGAACCGGAGCGTCGCGGTCTCACCGAACCTCGACTCGCCCTCAAGAAGGCCGGCCCCAACCAGGTCGTCGGCCGCGCCGAGGGCCACCTCCATCTCAAGTGAGGCGAGGGCGGCTGCGTGTCGAAGCTGGGACTCCTCGCCCAGTAATGCCGCAGCACCGGCCAGCTCCCGGGCGGGGTGGGGCAGTTGCGCAAGGCGGCGGAGGGCACTGCGCCTGATTGCTTGGGGGGTCACCTCGCGCAGGCTGTCGGCGGCCTTGGCATCGGGCGTGATGCTGTCAGCGATGAGCGAGCGTCCGAGCTCGGAGATCAGGAAGGGGTTGCCTCCGGTGACTCGGTGGGCCTCGCGGGCCAGCTCGGGCGCCGGCTCGGCGTGCAGCAGGTCGGCTAGCAGCTCGGCGCTCGCCTGGCGGCTGAGCGGGCCGGGACGCACGAGCTCGACCGGCCCCTCGGCCTTGATCGCCTCGATGAACTCCACCGGCGCCTCGGGTGCCGTCGAGCGAAGGGCCAGGACGAGCAGCGCGGGCACACCCTCGAGGCGGCGCGAGAGGTAGTGCAGGAAACGCAGCGAGGGAAGATCGGCCCAGTGGGCGTCGTCGACGACGATCACCAGGGGACTGCGCTCGGCGAGGTTGGCGGCCAGCCAGTACAGGCCATTCAGCAGCGGGAACGGATCGGCCTGCGCCGGGGCGGGCCCTATTGGCCCGGATGGATCCACCAGGGGCGCGGCCAGAGCGGCCGCCCCCGACAACAGCTCCGTACGCTCGGCCTCCGGCGACGCGGCCACCCGCGCCTCGAAGAGTTGGCGGGCCACGCCGAACGCGAAGTCCTGCTCGATGTCGCTGCCGCGCGCCCCCAGTACCTCGAGCCCGCCCTCCACCGCCCGCTCCCCGAGGGCGCGCAGGAGCGCAGTCTTGCCGATGCCCGGGGGTCCTTCGACCACCGCCACCAACCCGTCGCCATCGCGGGTGGCAGCGATCAGCTCGCTCAGTCGGACGAGCTCGGCCTCCCGCTCGAGCAGGCGCGTCCCCGGTCGGGCACCACTCATCCGTCCCCGATCGCTCCCTCGTTGCCGCGTGGCCGGGCGAGGCTACCAGGAGTGGCGTCGCGGACGCTGAAGGTCATCGCAGGATCGAGGCTCAGAGGACGGCGGCTTCCCGCCGTCGCCGGATTCCTGATCGATGCGGGCGGCAGCGCAGAGCGACTCGAGGGCGGCGAGCAACTGGAGCCAGCCGGTGAACGTGTGTCGTCGACCATCGCTTGCAGCCATCGTCCCGGCGATCGGCTCGCTGATCTTGAGGTCGAGCTCGAGATGCAGACGCGGCGCCATGAGCTGATCTTGGCGGCCCAGCTTGCGCTTCGCATCAGGGAAGCTCCCTACCCTTCGCATCATTACCCGGCGCGGCCGATCACCGGAAAGAGTAGGGAGGCTCCCCGATGCGAACCGGTTTGACCCTTTCGTACCGTCCGCTTCGTACCGTCCGCGAAGAACTGGCCGATCGAGGAGGTAGCGACACCGATGCCGCGCCGCTCAAGGGAAGAGGAGAGGATAGCGATGAAGGTTCTGCTAAGGGTCGTCACATCCGCGGTTCTGTTCGCATCGCTGCTCGCCGGGGCTGAACCAGCGAGCGCGGCGTTCCCAGGCCACAACGGCAAGATCGCGTTCGCGACTAGCCGAGACGGCCACCTGGAGGTCTACGTCATGAACGCGGACGGGTCGGGCCAGACGAACCTCACGAACGATCCTGCCGAGGACTTCGATCCTGCCTGGTCGCCCGACGGCACCAAGATCGCCTTCCAGAGCGATCGCGACGGCAATGAAGAGGTCTACGTCATGAATGCCGACGGCTCGGAACAGACGAATCTCACGAACAACGCCTCGAACGAGGGCGACCCGGCGTGGTCGCCTGACGGTACCAAGATCGCTTTCACGACATTTCGTGACGGCAACTTAGAGATCTACGTCATGAATGCCGACGGCTCGGCACAGACGAATCTCACGAGCGATGCAGCGGCCGACGGTCTCCCAGCGTGGTCGCCCGACGGTACCAAGATCGCGTTTACGAGCAATCGAGGCGGCGATAACGATGTCTACGTCATGAATGCCGACGGCTCGGCACAGACGAATCTCACGAGCGATGCAGCGCCCGACGGTGCCACGGCGTGGTCACCCGACGGTACCAAGATCGCGTTTACCAGCAACCACGAGATCTACGTCATGAATGCCGACGGCTCGGCACGGACCAACCTCACGAACAACGACAACACATTCGACGACTGGGCGGCATGGTCGCCGGACGGTAGCAAGATTGCTTACACGACCATCCGCAGCGAGGGTGGGTTCGAGATCTTTGCGATGAACGCCGACGGTTCGGGAAAGACCAACCTCACCAACCATCCAGGATTCGACCTTGGCCCAGATTGGCAGCCTGCGACTGCCGCGGATCTGGCCGTGCTCGATGTCGACCTCGCGACGCTCGATGGCGCCGGCCTGGGCGACCTGCTCGCCGGACAGCTCTTCGAGTTCGACGCGCCGCTGACGCTTCACAACTTCGGCGATGTCGCAGACGACTTCGCACAGTTCCCGGTGGATGCGCGCGTGTCGCGAACCATCGACGTGCCGGGAGGCGTAAGCGCTTTCGTCCGCGTCACTGCCGACGAGGCACCGGCGACTGTCTCGGTGGACGATGGCCTGAATCCCGTAGTCGCCATCAACCAGCCTGCCGGTACGGTGACCGAGGTCGAGGGTCCGGCCTCGATCAGCGTCGGCTTCGACGCGTCGGCGCTCGAAGCGGGTGCGGACCGCGTCGTGAGTACGACCTTCGGAGTGCGTTGCGACCAACCCGGAACACATGAGATCGGGGTGCGCGCGGATATCTTTCCAACCGAGGCACATGTCGTCGATCCCCAACCGGCCAACAACGGCTTAGAGGTCGGGCGGGCAATCGAGTGCGTGATGCCGATGCAGATCAACATCCGGCCCGGGAACTCTCACAACTTCGTGAACCCCAACGCCAACCAGGTCGTGCCCGTTGCGACCCTGACCACCACCGCCGGCGAGTACGGGCTGCCGCTCGCCTTCGACGCATCGACGGTCGATCACTCAACCGTGCGGTTCGGAACACTCCAGAGCCTGAACGACGGTAATGGTGCGATGCCCTCCCCCAACCTGCCGTTCATCCAGGACTCATTCGAGATGGATGACACAACCAAGGACGGGGATCTCGATCTCGTCCTGCGATTCCCCGGCTCCGGCGCGGGCTTCGACGACAGCACGACGTCGGCCTGCCTCGTCGGAACGTACTTCGACGAAGACGCCAACCTGCGCACGTTCCTCGGCTGCGACGCCGTACAGATCCAATGATGATCTCGGAGCACCCGGCAAGGAGGCAGAAAATGTCCGGACAACTGAAACGCACGACAGGGGCTACTCGTTTCCACATGCTGTTCATCCTCGGTGCGGCAGTCACTCTCCTTGTGGTTCTGGCGTCTCAAGTTCCTGGCGAAGCACGAGGACAGGTGACGGCTCGTCTGCCTAAGTGCGACGGGGTAGAGGCGACGATCGTCGGAACCGCGGGTAACGACGTTCTCGAAGGCACTCAGGGTCCGGATGTCATCGTCGCGCAAGGGGGGCACGACAAGATCTTTGGAAACGGCGGCGACGACCTGATCTGCGCTGGAGGAGGTCACGACTGGCTCGAGGGAGGTGGCGGCGACGACGTCCTCCTTGGTGGTAGTCAATCCGACGCGCTTGGTGCACCACCCGAAGATGCCGGCGGCATCCCCCACGAATTTGACGATCCCAATGGGTTTCCCGCCGGTGTCACGGTGATAGGCGACGTAGGCGATGAAATCATGCGCGGCGGTCCCGGCAACGACCTTCTTCGCGGGGGTCCGGGCGACGACATGCTCTTCGGCGAAGAAGACAATGACGAGCTCGGGTGCTGTTATTCGCACGGTAAATACATAGGGGATATTGGTTTCGATGGGTTCGACGGCGGTGATGACGTCATGGATGGCGGAGAGGGCGACGATATGTGTACCGACTGGGCCGGGGACAACACCCAGGATGCCTTCTGGGTCACCTGCGAAATAGGTTTTGCGTCTACGTTTGATGACGAACCCCCAGGGTGACGTGACCACGACCGGGGAACCATGGGCGATGGAGGTGCATCGATGGCAGGAATAGACGAGGTTTTGGAGCGGTTGGTCGGGGACGCCGAGTTCCGGAAGACGCTCGCAGAAGATCCGAAAGCAGCCCTGGCGGGCTACGACTTGACCCGCGAAGACTTAGAGCTCCTCAGCGCGCAGCTCGACGAGAGCACGGGCGGCGAACACGGAGTCGAGCAGCGCACCAGCAAGTCCGCCATGATGGGGCTTATCGCTGGGATCGTGGGTGCCGGTGAAGCGAGTGGTAGTTCGGGGGAGAGCGTGCGTTGGATATACGGGGAGGATGCGACGGCTTTCTCGAAGGATCAGAGCCTCGACGAGATTGCGCCGACGGCACCGGAAACGGAGTCGGGTGATTACGCCGTATGGAGAGACAATTTCGGCACGGCCGATCAAACGAGTGGCGGAGAGGAAGGCGGGATCAACATAGGGCCCGGATCTGTGGTTACTGGGGACGACACTCACGATGCCAGCACGCAGGTCGGCAAGTACCGCCTGGATGGGGCTTGGCCGAAAAAGATAGGGGTCGGAGAGCTCCAAGAGACGATGATCTCCAAATCTATGGATTCGGCGACCGGCGACTCATCCGTAGGCACGACCGAAGTTGCGGCCGCGGAATCGGGTGGTGGGTCCGAGGAGGCGGGTAACCGCAAGTCTGCTAGCGGCGGCCTGTTGATGTACAACCAAAGTGGCCCAGAGGACACTTCGGCCGGCGATCCCGACCGGCCTCTGATCACTGGACGCGTCTACAACAGCGAGGCCGGAGAAACGGGCGACCCGAACGATCCGGCAGGGTTCATCCAGGTTGAGGAGGCCCCCGACGCTCCAAGTGAGCTAGTGGGTAGCGAGGGCGGCCCTGAGGACCCCGCCGCGGCTGGGGGACACGTAGAGGTCGAATCCGAGGTCGAAGAGGGCGAGAAGTAACGGGGGCGGCGGCTTAATCCGGTCAACGGCGACCCTCATGGCGATCACCTCGGCGGACACCAACCTTTGGGAGGCCCTTGCCGGACGCGCTCCGGGGCGGCCGACGGGGCCGGACGATCCCGACCTGTGGAGGGCCGTCGTCCAGCGGCTCAATCCGGTGCGGGCGCGACCTGTGCTGCGGCCGGCGATCGAGCAGGCCCACCTCACGTCTCTGCGGGGCCAGCCGTACGTGATGCTCCGCTCTCCCGACGAAGCGGCGTCGTACGTGAGGCTGTCTCCGGAAGAGGTGTCGCTGGCTTCGCGCATGGACGGCTCGCGTACGGTCGCGCAGCTGGTGCGCGAGTTCGTGCAGATCTCGGGACGGCTGGCTCCGGATCAGGTGACGCGCGTCGTGGCCGACCTCGCCGCCAACCGGATGCTTGCCGAGCTGCCAATCGATGCCTTCCGCCGAGTCGAGTCCGTTCGCCGCCGGTCGTGGGCGGGACGGATGGGCCACGGCCTTCTGGCGGCGGCGCGCGGAAAGCGCGTCGTCCTGGCGAGCTTCGACAAGCCGGCGGGATGGCTGTACCGGTGCGGCGGACGCCTGCTGTTCACGCGCCCGGCGGCGCTGCTGATCGCGCTGCTGACGTTGGTTGGGCTGTACCTGTTCGGGCGGACCTGGCTGGGCGGCTCCGAGCAGCTCTTTCTGTCGAGCGGATCATACGCAGCCGGCGGGCTCGTTCTATTGGGGCTGAACGTTTTCGCATTGCTCGCGCACGAGATGGGCCACGCCCTCGGCGTGAAGCACGCGGGACGGCGCGTGCCTGCGATCGGGTTCCTGTTCTATTTCGGGATCCCATCCGCCTTCGTGGATACGACCGACGTATGGATGGCGGGACGACGCGCCCGGCTGATCACGACCGCGGCCGGTCCGCTGTCGGCCCTTGCCCTGGCCGGGACGGTGCAATTGATCGCCGCGTTCGTGCCGGAGCTGAGCCCCCTCGCGTTCCGGCTGGCTTTCGTTTGGTACCTCAACGCATTGTTCAACCTCAACCCGTTAATGGCGCTCGACGGCTACTACCTGGCGATGGACTGGCTGGAGATCGCAAACCTGCGCCGCCGGGGGATGACGTTTCTGGTGGGCGCGATCCGGCGCCGACGCATCGGGTGGAAACGGCTCAACCGCGAGAACCGGTACGTGGCGATGTACGGGGTCACGTCCGCGTTGTGGCTGATCGTCTTCATGTCGTTCAGCGTGCGGATGTGGCGCGACCGCGTCGCCGGGCTCGTCACTGGGCTCTGGCATCTCGGGTGGGCGTCCCGGCTGTTGTTGATCGTGTTCGTGGTGGGCCTGGCGGCACCGCTCGTAGCCGCCCTGCTCGGGTGGGGAGGGCGGCGCATCCGGGCGCGGCGGGAGCGGCGCGCCGAGCGTGAGCGCACTGCCGATGAGCCGGTGCGTCTGGCCGCACTGCGGTCGTCGCGTCTGGCGCGGCTTCCCGCGGAGGCCCTGACTGCCCTAGCGCGCGAGGCCAAGTGGTCACGGCCGTCGACGGGCAGCGAGGTCGTCGCCGCCGACGCCGCGGTGAGAGACGTGCTCGTCGTCACGGAGGGGGCGCTGGAAGGGCGACGCCCGGGCGATCCTCCGGGAACCGTTCGGCGTCGTGCCCACGGCGGTGAGATCGTGGGGATCACCCCGGCACTCGCCGGAGTGCCCTCGCCGCTCGCGTGGGCGAGCACGGGCACGCGCCTGCTCGAAATACCGGCGGCGATATTTCACCGAGTCGTGGGTCCCCTGGTGGGTGGGCCGCCGGTGGACCGCGCCGAGGGCGAGGCCGTGATCGGCGCCGCCCCCGCGCTGGCGAGTCTTCCCGACGAGGAACGGGAGGCGCTCCTGCGTCGCATGCGTCCCCTCGACGTGCCGCCGGGAAAGACCATCACCCTCAAGGATCCCGATAACGGCGCAGTCGTCGAATCCGGCACGCTCCTCGGCGTGGATGGACGGGAGCACCACCGCGGCGACGTTCTCGCCCCCGAGGACGCAGAGCATCCCGTGCACGCAATGTCCAGGACCCCCGTTCGCCTGTGGGGGCTTCCGCGCTTGACCGAGCTGACCTTGTTTGGAGGCTCGTCGGAGGGTTGTGCCAACCGGTCACCTGGGGCGGGGGCTCACGGGGACGAAGGCTACGCGCCTTTGCTCGCGTCTCCGGCCCCGCCGCACCCGCCCCCTCCCTCCGGCGAAGATCCCGACGATCGCCTCGTAAGTTGGTTCCGTCGGTTTCTCATCCTGCTCCTTCTGCTGGCCATGCTGTCGATTCTCGTCGCGGCCCGGCCGGCGACCGGCTGGGTTGAGATCCCCGCCGACCACGCTGTGCTCAGCGTGCGCGTCGGACCGGTCGAGGTCACAAGGGACGGCGAAGCGCACGGGTTCGGAGCCGGAGACACGCTGACGGTGTCGCGTTTCGATGTCGTCGCGCTCGGCCGGAGGTCGGTTGTGGACCTGACGTTCGCTGGCGGCGCCACCCAGGTCCTGTGCCCGAATACGCGGGTTGAGATGGGATCCATTCGGCGCGACACCGTGAGACGAGGCGGTTTCTTCGAGTCCGCGAGCGTTCGTCCCAGCGCCACGATCCACCTCCAGGCGGGCCGTATCCTCGCCGACACGACCATGGAGCGCGGCAGCTTCCTCCCGCTGGCGCTCGAGATAGAGATCGGGCAACACGTCGTCGCGACTGACGGCGAGACCTCGTTCACGGTGAGCCCCTCCGCCGTTGCCCTGAGGGCAGGGGAGGTCACCTTGGACGGCGACTTGCTGACGCCCGTCACGCAGGCTAGCGCCTGCGACTTCCTCGGGGTGGTATCCGACTCGGGCACGTTCGGCCCGATCGGGGAGGGTGCAACGGCTGCGAAGACTGTGCCTGGTGCTTCGCCCTCGAAGATCCGAAAGACCGGTAAATCCCCCGCCCGGTCCCGCGGTTCGGACGCGAAGCCCGGATCGGACGCCGCTACTGCTTCCGGCTTGAAGCAGGCCTCCGCCGATGGCTTCGGCGGATCGACGTCTGAGCCCTCGCCGCAAACCAGGCCAAAGTCGTCGCCGTCATCCGAACCCTCGCAGGAACCCAAGCCGCGACCGACCCCGACCGAATCCCCCAGCTTCACGGTGAGCTGCAATCCCGACCACATCAGTGGGGAGCCGGGCACCAACAGCGAGCGCACTATGTGCACGGTCACGCCTTCGGGCGGATTCACGGGTGACGTGCAACTGAGTTGCAGCGGACTTCCGGACGGCACCGGGTGTGTGTGGTCCAACGGCACCGGTGCCGTCGAGATCAGGGACGGACCGGCCAGCCTAGGCATGCAGGTCCGCATTGGGCCGAGGGTGCCGCCCGGCGACTATCGGTTCACCGTAGAAGCCTCCGGCGGGGGCATCCGGGACCTCACGAGCCTCGTCCTGACCGTCGTATGAACAGGGGGAATGGATGACCTGCTGGTTCTGCGCCAAGGCCGCTCGCGGCACGTGCGCGTTCTGCGGCCGTGGCTTATGTGAGGACCACTCTCGGTTAGGTCCCTTCGTGCTTGAGGTGTACCGCAGTAACGTGCGTGACCGTGCGGAGGCGTTGGTGGTCGAGGAGGCGCTGCAGTGTGGCACGTGCCGGCCGCGCACCCAGCCGCTAGCTATGCCCGAGCTGGATTGACCGATTCGCCGGCACCACGATGTGGTTGTGGGGGTTCTTGAGCTCGGTCGCCAGATGACGATTCGAACAACACGCGACGATGCACCGCGACCTGCGACCTCACAAGTGCCTTTTGTGCCCCCGGCAGTGTGTGATTCCACCGGATAGTGGACACGGCTGATCGAGTATGTCGCGGGCCATAGTGGACACCCCTAGCGCGGAGGTGGCCCGTGGATCTCGCTCGCTTCGTGGTCGACGCGGTGGTGCTGGAGGGCCGCAGCTGCCGGGAGGTGGCCCGAGCGCACGGGGTTTCCAAGAGCTGGGTCGCGAAGCTCGTCTCCCGCCATCGCGCGGGTGGTTATGAAGCCTTAACCCCGCGCTCCAAGGCGGCCAGCAAAGTCGCCAACAAGAGCCCGGCCGAGCTCGAGGACCGCGTCGTGCGTCTGCGCAAGGAGCTCACCGATGCCGGTTTCGATGCCGGGGCGCAGACGATCCACTACCTCCTGTCTCAGAGCGACCCGGCACCGCCGTCGGTGTCGACGATCTGGCGCATCCTCAAACGCCGCGGCTTCGTCACCCCGCAACCGCACAAGCGACCCAAGAGCTCGTTCATCTCCTTCGAGGCGAGCCTGCCCAACGAGATGTGGCAATCAGACGTCACCGTCTTCGCGCTCAAAGACGGCACCAAGGTCGAGATCTGCAACTTCTTAGACGACTTCTCGAGGGTCTGTGTGGCTTCCAAGGTGCACGTCAACACGACCGCTCCTGATGTCGTCGCCACGCTCTACGAGGCAGGCTCCGTCTGGGGTCTGCCGGCATCGCTGTTGACCGACAACGGCTGCATCTACACCGCCGCCTACCGTCACGGCTATAGCGCGCTGGAGTCCGAGCTGTTCCATCTCGGTATCGACTACAAGCACAGCGCGTTCGACTCACGCGACAAGGCGAGACCGATCAAGCGCGAGGGCACCTTCACAAGAGAGCTACGCGTCCGTCACGACAGGGTCGATGCCCACGGGGTCGTGACCATCCGTTACAAGAGCAAGCTCCATCACATCGGGATGGGGCGCGCTCTCAAGGGGACGAGCATCATCCTGCTCGTCGCGGGCCGCAACATCAGGATCATCGCCACCGACGGAGAGCTCCTCAGGGACTTCGAGCTCGATCCGAACCGGAACTACCAGGCACAGAGGTTGGGGTGATGGGTGTCCACTATGCTCCGCGACACCCGTCCACGATGCCCCGCGACATCACATTTGTGCCCCCGGCAGGATTCGAACCTGCGCACCTCGCTCCGGAGGCGAGTGCTCTATCCCCTGAGCTACGGGGGCGCTTTCTCCAGGGTACTGGCCGTTTGCCGCCGAGGCGAAGCAAGCGACGGGTACCATCTCGCGCATGGCGCCTGCGGCGACGCGAATACTCATATGTGACGACGACCCCGTGATTCTTCGCTTGCTGCAGGTGAACCTGGAGCTCGAGGGCTATGAGGTGCTGATGGCGAACGACGGCGAGGCCGCGCTCGAGGTCGCCATCGCCGAGGATCCCGACCTCGTAATCCTCGACATCATGATGCCGAAACTCGACGGCTATCAGACCTGCGCCAAGCTCAAGGAAAGTCCCGCGACCAAAGACATTCCGGTGATTTTTCTCTCGGCAAAGGCGCAGCAGTCGGACATCGATAAAGGCAAGGAGTACGGGGTTGAGGACTACCTCACCAAGCCCTTTGACCCCAACCAGCTGATCGAGGTAGTCGAGCGCGTCGTCGGTTGACGCCACTACCCTAGGGCGATGGTTACCGACCACCTCGCCGATCTCGTAAAGCAGGCCGTAACGGCCGCGATCCATGGCGGTCGACTGCCGGCGGGAGACGAGCCCGAGGTGCACTTCGAACGTCCGAAGCGCAAGGAACACGGCGACTGGTCGACCAATCTCCCGTTGACCCTTCCTAAAGAGGGCCCTCCGCGCGAGGCCGCGCTGGCCATCGTCGAGCTGTTGCCTCCCTCGGATCTCGTGGAGCGAGTCGAAGTCGCCGGGCCGGGTTTCATCAACTTCTATCTGGCGCCGGCCTGGTTGCACGATGTGGTGAAGAGGGCGACCCGGGCCGACTCGGGGTTCGGCCGGCCGGATGCCGCCGACGGGCAAAGGATCAACGTCGAGTTCGTCTCGGCTAACCCCACAGGCCCTATCAACGTCGTGAGCGGACGTCATGCCGCCTTTGGAGATTCCCTTGCCAACATCCTTGCGGCGGCGGGGAACGAGGTCATCCGGGAGTTCTATGTCAACGACATGGGCCGGCAGATCAAGTTGTTCGGAGCTTCGATCGCCGGCCGCTATCTCCAGGAGCTGGGGCAGACCGCGGCGATGCCGGAGGACGGATACCTCGGGGACTACGTCACGGATCTAGCGCGCTCGGCGGCCGAGGAACACGGTCCACGTTTCCTCGAGCTTGAAGAGGAGGAGCGCACCGCGCAGCTCGCGGAGCTGGGGCTCGAGAAGATGCTGGAGCAGATGCGGGCTTCTCTCGAGGCGTTCGGCACGAAGCACGATCTTTGGATCCGCGAGTCGAGCCTGCACGAGTCGGGCGGGGTCCAGACCGCGATCTCCGAACTAAAGCGCAGAGGGTTCATAGAGGAAAAGGACGGCGCCCTGTGGTTTCTCTCCAGCCGTCTCGGCGACGACAAGGATCGTGTTGTGGTCAGACAATCGGGGGACACGACTTATCTGGCGCCCGATCTCGCTTACTTAAACGACAAGTTCGGCCGCGGTTTCGACCATTTGATCTATGTGCTGGGATCCGATCATCACGGGACGGTCCCGCGCATGAAGGCCGCAGCCGAGGCGCTCGGTCACGAGCGCGAGGCGGTGGAGATCCTTCTTGTTCAGGTCGTAACTCTGTCGAGGGGAAGCGACCGGATCAAAGCCTCCAAGCGGAAGGGGGTGTTCGTGCCGCTCCAGGAACTCGTCGACGAGGTGGGCAAAGACGCGGCCCGCTACATGTTCCTCACTCGATCCATCGATGCACCCCTCGACTTCGATATCGAGCTGGCGAAGGAACAGGCTCCCGAGAACCCCGTCTACTACGTGCAGTATGCGCACGCCCGAATCTGCTCGATCTTGCGACGGGCGGCCGAGGGAGGGATCGAACCGAATCTGGACGCGTCGGACCTGTCGGTCATGACTCATCCCAGCGAGGAAGACGTGATGCGCAAGCTCGCCGGTTATGAGGAATTGATTCCCACCGCGGCCGAGTTGCGCGCGCCACAACGGGTTACCCGTTATGTGGAGGAGCTCGCCTCTTTGTTCTCGGCTTTCTATCGAGACTGCAAAGTGGTTACGGACGACGCCGTTCTGACGCAGGCTCGGCTGAACCTCTGCGTCGCCACCAAGAACGTCATCGCCGATGCCCTGGGTCTTGTGGGTGTGTCCGCGCCGGAGAGGATGTAACTAATGGAGTACTACCAGGTCGACGTCTTCTCGAACGGGCCGGGGACCGGCAATCCTCTCGGCGTGTTCCTCAAGGCAGCGGACTTAAGCACAGAACAGATGCAGAGCCTGGCAGCGGAGCTCAACTACTCCGAGACGACCTTTGTCTCGAATTACGACGCGAGCTCTTACGACATGCGGATCTTCACGCCCGCCGAGGAACTTCCTTTCGCAGGACATCCGACGATAGGGACGTCGTGGCTGCTCAGGCATCTCGACAAGGTCACCGCGGAGAAGATCGAGCAGCGGACGCCGGCGGGAACCACGGTCATACGGGTCAACGACGACCTGCTTTGGTTCGAAAGAAGAGGAACGGCCGATCCCGACATCCAAGACAGCCGCCCCGGCGACGCGCGAACGATTGCAAAGAGTCTGGGCTTGTCGACGGAGGAGATAGGCCTCGAGGCGCGCGAGGTCGGACGAAGCGGCAGGTTAGGCCCGGCTTTCGCCGACGCGGGGTTACGCATGATGATGGTTCCCGTGCCCAGCTTGGCGGTGCTCGCCCGTATTCACCCTCCGACCGAGCTTGAGATCTTCGAGAACTTCGGCGCCTATTGCTTTACCGCGGCGGGGGCGGGGCGCGTGCGGGCGCGAGGGCTGTGGCCGGGCCAGAACATTCCGGAGGACCCTGCGACGGGAGCTGCCGCCGCTGCTCTCGGCATCTACCTGGCCGCGAGGATCGGAGACATCGGCTTCGAAATCGAACAGGGGGTCGAGATGGGCCAACCCTGTCGAATCTTCGTCAGTACCGAGGGCGACGAGGTGCAGGTAGGGGGCCGTTGTCAGTTCTCTAAGCAAGACGACATAGACGTCCCCGCGAGCTGAGCCTGTTATGGAGAGCGTTCTTCCCGACAGTGCGTCCTCGAACGAAGCAGGTCACCTGCAGGTGGGTGGCTGCGACGCGGTTTCTCTGACAGAGCGCTTCGGGACGCCGCTAATCGTTTTCGACAAACAGACGTTCAACGCCCGCGCGCGCAGCTTCGCCGCAGCGCTTGCCCCCGACCAGGTTTGCTACGCGGGGAAGGCCTTCCTGTGCGTTGCCCTGTGCCAACTGCTCGACGAACTCGGACTGTCGCTCGACGTCTGCAGTGGGGGAGAGCTTGCAACGGCAGTAGCCGCAGCCTTTCCCGCCGAACGCGTTCTCTTTCACGGCAACAACAAATCGGTATCCGAGTTGGAACAGGCGCGCACGGCGAAGGTCGGGCGGATCGTGGCCGACTCCGTCGAGGAAATTCAGCATATTGCGGACTTGGAGATCCGGGCCAAGTTGCTGCTACGGGTCACCCCGGGGGTGGAGGCTCACACACACGAGTTCGTCCAGACCGGACAGGAGGATTCGAAGTTCGGCTTGACCTTGGCCCATGGGGTCGCCATGGAGGGCTTGAAAAGGGCGATCGACGGACCCGGCGAGGTCGTAGGAATCCATGCACACATCGGCTCGCAGATCTTCGAATTGGCGGCGTTCGACCTTGCCGTTCAACGTTTGGCGGGGTTCTTGCAAGATGCGAAACAGCAGCTGGGATTCGAAGCTGCGGAACTGAATTTGGGGGGAGGTTTCGGGATCGCGCACACGCGCGACGAACTCACTCCCGATCCTGCCGATGTCATCGGACGACTGGTTGAACTTGTGCACAGACAGTTCGAGGAGAAGAGCCTGACCGTCCCGAGCCTTTTCGTGGAGCCGGGCCGGGCCATCGTGGGATCCGCGGCGGT
>JALZEI010000098.1 GCA_030862115.1 Actinomycetota bacterium | reverse complement strand
TCATAGGGAGAACAATGGCGCGGCGGATCTCACTGAAACCAAAGGAGCTCGTCTCGCAGGGGATGGACTCCCTACACAAGAGCCAGTTGTGGCGCTCGATCTTCAGGCCGGGCTCGATCTTCCGCCGCGGCTACGCCGACTCGCCTCGCAACCGCGCCTATGTGGTCATGAACTCGCTGCTCTATCACCTTCACCCGGTGAAGGTGAAGCGGCATGGAATCAAGCTCTCCTACACGTTGTGTCTCGGAGGGCTCTCCTTTTTCTTGTTCATCCTGTTGACGATCACCGGGATCTACCTCATGTTCTTCTACCGGCCGTCGGTCGACCTCGTGTATTCCGACATGCAGAACCTCCACACGCAGGTCTCGTTCGGCCTGCTCGTACGAAACCTCCACCGGTGGGGCGCTCACCTCATGGTCATCACCGTCTTCCTGCACATGGCGCGCGTCTTCTACACCGGCGCCTACAAACCGCCCCGTGAGTTCAACTGGATCGTCGGCGTCGTTTTGCTCCTCCTCACGCTGCTGCTGGCCTTCACCGGTTACCTGCTTCCCTGGGACCAGTTGGCGGTATGGGCCGTCACCGTCGGTACCGAGATGATGAAGAATTCCCCGGTCATCGGCGATCAGGTCCAGTTCGCCCTGCTCGGAGGGCCTGTAATCGGCGCGGAGACCCTGTTGCGCTGGTACACGCTTCACGTGCTGTTCCTTCCCTTCATCATCGTGATCTTCATCTCGATTCACTTCTGGCGAGTGCGAAAGGACGGTGGGATCTCCGGCCCCATGTAGGGGACAACGCCATGCCTACGCCCGACGAGGTCTACGAACAGGTACTGAAAGAGGAGCAGGAGAAGGGCTCCTCTCCCGCGGTCGCGCAGGCGCGGGCGAAGGCCGCGAGGGTGCGGGCCTCGCGCGGCTCGTCAACTCCGTCGAAGCCCGACTCCTCCACGGCCCCGGCCCCCGAGCGCTCCGAAGCTGCGGACAAGCCCGCCGCCGAGGCGCCGGCGGACAAGCCTGCCGCGGAGGCGAAGCCGGAGGCCAAACCCGCGGCAACCGCCACTAAGCCGACGGCGGCTAAGCCCTCTGGAGCGCCGCGCACCGGGGCTCCCGCGAAGAAGGCGGCCGGCAATGGGGGAGTCGCGGTCCCCGAACGCGTGCAGAGACTCCTGGCCGTCGTCAAACCCGAGGCCATCCAAAAGGTCGAGCGCCAGCCGATGGACCGCGTCAACGTCTGGCCCCACCTCATGGCGGCCGAGTTCGTGGCGCTGCTCGTCGTCATGGCGGCGCTGACGTTCTTCTCGGTGGCCGTCGATGCCCCACTTCGAGAGCTGTCGAACTTCAACCAGACCCCGAACCCGTCGAAGGCGCCGTGGTACTTCCTGGGATTGCAGGAACTCCTTCGTTACCTCCACCCGCAGGTCGCCGGAGTGACGATCCCTACGGTGATCATCATCGTGTTGTTTGCGGCCCCGTACCTCGACCGCAACCCGTCGACCCGTCCGGACGACCGCAAGCTCGCGATCGTGATCATGAGTTTCTTCCTGTTGAGCTTTGCGGTGCTGACCATCATCGGAATGTTCTTCCGGGGGCCGGGATTCAACTTCATCTATCCGTGGGAAGGCGGAATCTTCTTCGAGTTATGACGACCTTCAGGAGTCTTAAGTGAGCCCAGTAGTTATCGCGATAATCGTCGTCGCCGTAAGCGTCGCCTTGTTCGGTCTGTTCATGGCCAATATCACGATTTTGCGCGAACGCAAGGCGCGCGCGGCAACGGCGCCGGCGGGTACCGAGGCGGGAGCGCGGGGGGAGCCGGCCACGAAGGTGAGCGAGCCGGCGGGCGAGGACAAGCCCAAAGTCACCGTCGAGAAGCCGGCCGAGAAGAAGCTCCGTCCGCTCAGCCCCAGTCAGATGGCCGTATCGCGTCGCCAGTTCCTCAACCGAGCGTGGACGGCGTCGTTCTCGTCGTTCCTCGGATTCTTCGGCATGGCGACCCTGTCGTTTCTGTGGCCGAAGCTCACCGGCGGTTTCGGAAGCGAGATCACGGTCGGCGCTACCGAGGACCTGCTCAAAGAGGTCGGCGCGCCCAACTACACACCGAAGTTCGTGGCGGAGGGCCGCTTCTGGCTCGTCGCTTACGAGGGGACCGGCGACGCCCCCATTTACGAGTTAACGGGAGCGACAAAGGTCAAGATGCAAGCCCTCTATCGCAAGTGCGTGCACCTTGGCTGCTCGGTCCCTCACTGCGAGAAATCGGCGCTGTTCGAGTGCCCGTGTCACGGCTCGAAGTACCGGCTCACCGGCGAGTACTACGGCGGTCCGGCACCGCGCGGCCTGGATCGCTTCCCGATCTTCGAGTCAGCCGGGAAGATCGTGGTGGACACCGGCAAGGTCGAAACCGGTCCGCCGCGGGGGACCGACACGTGGCCCCAGTTCGCGGAGCCCAAGGGCCCCTTCTGCGTACCGGTATAGGGGCGGCCAACCCTTGATCACATTGGCCCAGGCGGAATCGGAGACCAACCTTTTTCTAATCGCGCTCGTCGTCTTGGTACCGGCCGTGTTGTTGTGGTCGATCTTCATCGCCAGGACGCGCCGCTCGCCGCGACCGGGCGGGGTGCTGGGCATCCCGCAGGCTCTGAGGCCGGGCGATCCGGACGAGGTACTCGAGGGCCGGCGCATCGAGCGCATCCAGGTCGCCGGACTGGTCGCGACGCTCGCCACCGCCGTGTTCATCCCGGCCTACTGGCTTCCCGAAAGCGACCGTCAGGAATCCTTCGCCGAAAGGTTCGAGGAGGAGGCGCACGAGCGCGGCTTGCTGATCGTCCAGCAGCCGCCCGAGATCCCCGAGGACGCCGACCCCCAGGTCTTCCGTGAGTCCGAGCACGCGCTCGCGCTCGGCATGAGCTGCGTGAACTGCCACGGCGGTGTCGACAAGGACGATCCCGAACTCTCCCTTGGGGGAGGTGAGGTCCCCGGCGGGTGGACCGATCCCACCACCGGCGAGCAGGTGTCCTACCGTGCTCCTCCGCTGCAGAACGTGTTCCAACGATGGGATGAGGAGATCGTCCGCACGACGATCGAGCGCGGGCGACCCGGGACCCCGATGCCCACGTGGGGCGTGGAGTTCGGGGGGCCCATGACCCAGCAGATGGTCGACGACGTCATTGCCTACTTAAAGACCCTTCCCGGTAACCAGAACCCGCCCCCGGAGCTTTCCGAGGGATGCGAGGACCCCGCCGAGTCCGATTACCTGAGCTGCGGTGAGGAGATCTTCGAGACGCGCTGCGCGGTGTGTCACGGCGACGAGGGGCAGGGCAAGGAGGCCTCCGGCGCCTTGGACGATCCCGAGACGCCCGAGCCCGAGGCCAGCGACCCGTGGTTCCCCGGGCTGGCTCTCTGGAAGGGGGACGTGCGCCATCTCGATCGAACGCTCCACGAGAAGACGGTGGTCGAGGGCCGGCGCTTCCAGTGGATGCCGCCGTGGAGCGAGGCGCCACCGCAGGGCATCCCCGTTCCGCCTTATCCCCTTACGGAAAATCAGATAAAGGCCGTCGTCGAGTACGAGCGGAGCCTGTAGTGGAGCTGGCGCTGGAGTTCGATTCGATTTTCATCGAGGGGATGGGAGTGTTCATCTCCTCGGTCATTATCTTCTGCGGAAGCGTCTTCCTTCTTCTGGCGATGGTGCTGGGCGCGCGGCTCGCCTACCTCGTGACGGCATCGGTCACCCTGGCTTTTCTGTTCATCATGGGCGTCATCTGGTCTTTCACAAACCCGCTGACGCCGCTCGGACCGGTGGGCGACATGCCGGAATGGATTCCCGTCGATATCGCGGCCGAAGGGGAGGAGCTCGAGGGACCGTCGGCCACGGACTACGAGGGGGAAGACACCACCGGCGGCGGCTGGAAAGAGCCCAACGCTGACCTCGACGCCGACGTTACGCAGAGCGGCGAACTCGGCTCGGCCGCGGCTAACGCTATCGAGGACGAGGCCGAGGAGGGGACGTTCCCCGAGAACACGACCAGCAATACCCCCAACACAGACTCCGTTCGGTTTCTCGACGTCGACGGCGAGCGCTACGGGGCGGTGACGATGGAGCCGAGCGCCGAGACGCCACCGCTTCCCGGCGAGCAGCCCACTCCAACGGTTGTGTTCATCGCCCGCTACGACCCCGGCAACCCCCTATGGGAGGCGCGCAAGATCCTCATCGGCACCGTCGTCTTGTTGATCGTCCACCTCGGCCTGTTGAGCGCGTCCGAACGCAAGGCGAAAAGTGTCCGACAGGAGGCGACGGCGTGACCGGGCCTACTCGAACTCTTGTGGCCGCGCTCGCTCTGGTCGGCATGGGGGCCTGCACCGGAGGCATCAACGCCGGCGAACAGGGGGGCCGCGCCTTTATCGCGTT
Organism: Actinomycetota bacterium; assembly: GCA_030862115.1. GTDB lineage: Bacteria > Actinomycetota > CADDZG01 > CADDZG01 > WHSQ01 > JALZEK01. The sequence continues at coordinate 2,185 of JALZEI010000098.1, read as the reverse complement.
CGCCGTCACGCTTTTGATCACGCTCGGAATCCTCTGGGCCGTCCTCGGCCGCGACAAGTAACCATCTGTAGGGCCACCTTCCGAAGGCCGGGGGCCGACGCTCGTCCCGCCGTTTCGGCTGACTGCGGAGAGTGAACGCATAAATACGGTGGGTGGTATACCCTTTCGTAACTAGTTGCCCAAGGCGGGGAGGAAAAGTGGCGGCCACGGCCTATTGCAGTAGCTGCGAGCGCACGGTTTACGTAGAGATCGGACATGAGATGTTCTGTCCCGTGTGTGCCACACCGGTCGCCGAAGTGGCCGAGTCCGAGGTCGAGGAACCCGAGCCCGCCGAAGCCCCCGCCTCCTAACCTCCGCTATTCCGCCGAGTGGTGGATTCTGCCGAATAATCCGGCGTTTGGCACCACTGGGCGTGTCTAGAACTCCTTTAGGACCTCCAGCGCGGCTTCCGCGACGCGGTCGATGTGCTCCTCGGTGTGGATCGCGCCGATAAACAGCGCTTCAAAACGCGAGGGCGGAAAGTAAATGCCGCGGGCGAGCAGTCCGCGAAAGAAACGCGCGTAGACCTCTGCGTCGGTCGCTTGCGCGCCGGCGTAATCCGTTACCTCTTCCTCGGAGAAGAAGAAGCCGGTGAGCCCTCCCACGGCGGTCGCGGCAAGCGGGACCTTCGCGGCGATGTCGGCCGCGTCGACCAGCGCGCGCGCAAGCGATCGCCCTCGGTTCTGGATGTCGTCGTAGAGAGCCGGCGAGCTTCGGATCATCGTGAGGGCGGCTATGCCCGCAGACATCGCCACCGGATTGCCGGACAAAGTCCCGGCTTGATAGACGGGGCCTTCCGGAGCGAGTTGATCGAGTATGTCGGCCCGGCCCGCCACCGCTCCTACGGGAAGCCCTCCTCCAATCACCTTTCCCAGCATGACGATGTCGGCGAACACACCGAAACGCTCTTGTGCACCACCCGGGCCGAGACGAAATCCCGTGATCACCTCGTCGAACACGAGAAGAGCTCCGGCTTGTGCCGCTACCTCCTTGAGGCCCTCAAGGAATCCTTCAACGGGCGTCACGAGGCCCATGTTTGCGGCGACAGGTTCGACGAGGATCGCCGCAAGCTCTCCGTCGACGGTGGCAACTAGTTCGCGCACGGACTCTAGGTCGTTGTAAGGAGCGACAAGAGTGTCGGCCGCGGTCGGCTGGGTAACACCGGGCGTGCCCGGAATACCGAGGGTCGCCACTCCCGACCCGGCGTCTACCAGCAGTGAATCTGAATGCCCGTGGTAGCAGCCGGCGAACTTGAGGACCTTCGATCTCTTCGTAACGGCCCTGGCGACCCGCACGGCCGTCATCCCGGCCTCCGTTCCCGACGACACAAAACGCACTCGTTCGATTCCCGGAACCGTGCCGACCACGAGACGAGCCAGCTCGACCTCGAGTTCGCTGGGCGTCCCGAACGATGTGCCGCGCCGGGCGGCCTCGGAAACCGCGCGAACGATCTCCGGGTGCGCGTGGCCGAAGAGCAGCGCGCCCCAACTCTGCACGAAATCGATGTACGCGTTGCCGTCGACGTCGTACAGGTTCGCGCCCGAACCTCCCGAAACGAAAAAGGGATCCGCTCCCACAGCGCTGAAGGACCGGACCGGCGAGGACACGCCGCCCGGCATCAACGAGCGGGCCTCCTTGAAGAGCTTTTCTGAGGCCTCGCGGTTCAGCTCAGCCACTCAGATGCTTTGCGTGCGTGGTACGTGAGGATTAGATCGGCGCCGGCCCGACGGATCGCCGTCAGCACCTCGAGGGTTGCCTGACGTTCGTCGATCCACCCTCGTTCGGCGGCCCCCACGAGCATCGAGTATTCCCCCGAGACGTTGTAAGCAGCCGTCGGATAGTTGAAACGATCTTTGACCGCGCGGAGTACGTCCAAATAACCGAGGGCGGGCTTCACCATCAGCGCGTCCGCGCCTTCGGCCACGTCGAGCTCCGCTTCGCGCAGAGCCTCACTCGCGTTCGAGGCGTTCTGCTGATAGGCGCGCCTGTCGCCGAACTGCGGCGCGCCCTCCGCCGCCTCTCTAAAGGGGCCGTAAAAGCTCGACGCGAACTTCGCCGCGTAGGACAGGATCGCCGTATCTTTGAAGCCTGCGTCGTCGAGGGCGGAGCGGATCGCACCGACCTGACCGTCCATCATTCCCGAGGG
>JALZEI010000095.1 GCA_030862115.1 Actinomycetota bacterium | reverse complement strand
TCTCAAGACTGCCGGGGTGGCGCCCGGCAGCATCATCGCCGCCATCATCGACATCCACAGGGCGACAAAGAATCCGAACGAGCCGAGCTCGGTTGCAGCGCCCATGTCCATCCCGTTCATCTGGCGGACCGCGAGGACCCAGGTTGCGGCCGCGAGCCCGAGGGTCGCCGCCAGCGCGGCGGCCGTCGCGCCTGTCCTAGCGCTCGTCATTACGGGAGTCCGAGAGCCCGCTCGCTCAGAACGGGTACTCGTCTTTGCGCCAGGCGCGCGGCTCCTCCGGCTGCGGCTTCGGCGTCCGCTCTAGCAGCATGTTGAAGTGGGGGGCGACGAACGGATCGGGCGCCGACACCGTGTAGGTGTGGTAGACGGTCCCGTTCTCGCGCGCGAACGCGATGTAGCTCGGGTTCTCCCGGAGGCCGTCCTTGAGCTCTGCGCCAACCTGCTCCGACCATTCCTGGAGCCAGTCCGGCGGGGTGGCGATCATCTCCTGGACCTCGGGGATCTGCCGTGCCTGCTCTTCGGTCAACGCTAGCCTGAAGTCCCACGGGAAGTCCGTCTCGTAGGTCGACACATAAGGGAACTGCCAGCCCATCCGCTTCTTGTAGGCGGTCAGGCGGTCGATCGGCGCCCGCGAGAAGCAGAGGAACGTGACGTCGCGCTTGTTCAGGTGGATCAGCTGGCCGTCGAACCCGTCCGCGAGGCTCGTGCAGCCGGGGCATGCCCCGAGCTCGTAATCGGGGCCGTACATGATGTTGTAGGCGAGAAGCTGCGAGCGGCCCTCGAACAGCTCGGCGAGGGTCTTCTTCCCGTCGTCGGTGTCGAACTCGTACTCCTTTTCGACCGGGACCCAGGGGAGCTCGAGCCGCCTCCTCTTGATCTCCTCGTTTTGCTCGGCATGTTCCGCCTCGAGCTTCGCGAGCTCGTCGCGTGCCGCTTGCCACTCCTCGCGCGTTCCAATCTTGTGCTCAGTCATGCCGTCTCCCTCCTGTGCCTGTCCGTTCCGACCGGTTCGCCGTCCGGCCCGCAAATTACGCCGATACCAACTACGACTCCAGATCGCCTACAAACTCATCGCGAAGGAGGCCGATTGGCCGGGTCCCGGTGTCGAGCGTAGGCGGAGCGTCGATGGTCGCCTTGCTGCGTCCAAATTGCGGTCCATCAGATCGTGTGACGGGCTATCGGCGGACGTCAACTACGCTCAGGGAAATACGGGTTGAACAGGTGCTTTGCGCGTGGCGCCTGGTCACGGACCCGCCCCGATTGGGGCTGTAAGCGCCTGTGCTCGCCCGCTGAGCCAACGGCCGGGCGCGCTCAATCTAGCCCCTAGTGCGGTCTTTTTGAGTAGGAGCAGAGTTAGCGGACGCCTAGCACTTCATAACCGGCTTGCCCGCTACGGCGTGACGAGCTCCCCGCTCGTCGAGAAGCAGCGGTATGACGGGCTCGGCGGGCTGGCCCATGGGAACGGACACCTTGCCACCTCGCTCGACGGAACGGATGCCCAACAGTCGGAAGACCGTGCTTAAGGACCCGGCCTGTTTCTGCGTCAGCTCGTAGCGGCACGGCGGCGGATCCTGGATTTCCGACTCCTCCGGGGGATCGTTATCGGCTCCTCCGAAGTAGACCGGAGCGCTGCGCTTTTTGCCTTCGAGAGTTTTCTCGACGGCCGCCTTGCGCGTCTCCCTTGCAACCTTGGCGCCCTCCGCCCGCAGGAACTCGAGCGTTTCTCCCGCAACGACAAGGTGGCTCGCAACACGGCGTTTGTTCAACTCGGCGTCACTGGTCATTTCGTCGGGACCGTTGCGAGGGTTCTCCGAAACGGCGGATTCCACGAGAATGCCGATTGAGTGTCTAAGACCCATCGCGTTGCGCGCGATGCCCTCGTCGCCGTCACCCGCCGACTGATGGATGTCCTGATCGGCGAGCTCGTACTGGCCGTATTCGTCCGCGCTGTAGCCGCGCTCTTCGGCCCCCGGCTCGATGTAGTCCATCACGAAGTGCTTGGAGAGGCCGTGAATCGTCTTGTCGACGTTGAGGTTGCGGGGCCATAGGTACAGAAGGTCGTCGTCGTAAACGACCGGGAGCGAAGGGCCGTATTCGTGAAGGTCCATGACGAGGTCGGGCTTCCACTTAAGCACGACCTCGGCCAACGCGCGCGCCTCGGGGCTTTCGAGATTGATGTGGTCGCGATTGATATCAATGCCGCCCGCGTTCTGACGGGAATTGGCAGCGCGGCCGTCAGGGTTGGCGGTGGGGACGAACAGAATCGTCATACTCTTCAGCTGTTTGACGAGCTTGGGGTTATCGGTGAACGCAAGATCGCGAAGGAGCTGAAGGCAGGCCTCGCGCCCGGCGGGCTCATTGCCGTGCTGGGTGCACACGAAGAAGACAACGGGGTGGCGAAGCGCCTCTCGTCGCGAGTGAGGGGCCGGATGCCCCAAGCGAACGAGGTGCAGCGGCCGCCGCTCGATGGACCGGCCGATGACCGAGATCGAGACCCGCTTCGACTGCTTATCCACCTGGGCCAGGAACTTGAGCTCCTGTTCATGGGTCGTCCACTCGGCGCCCCCGCTCTCCTCGAAACCGGTGCGCGGCACGGCCCGGCGCGGGGCGGAGGAGCCGGCTCCGACGGCCGCTCCAACGATTACCAGTGCTAGAAGTCCGACAGTGGCGGCACGCAGACGCATGGCCAACTCCCCATTAGTAGTTGTGTCCTTAGTAGTTGTGTCCTTACTAGGGGATTCGTCGCCAGAGGCCTCTTCTCCTCCGGATCTTGTCTAGCCGATCACCTCAGGGAGGCCCGGGGGGATTGGCCCCTGTCCTCTAGCCCAATCGAGAACCCTTTCGGCCACGACGGGCTAGCGCCGACCTACAGCCGGGTCGAGCATCGGCTTCAGGTCGATAACCGGCGTACCATCGAGAGCCTCGAGATTGCTAACTCGCACCCTGGCCCCCTCCATGGACAGGATCTCAACCGGGTGTAGCCCGATTGGATTGGGCCGGTGTGGGGAACGCGTAGCGAACACGCCCCGCGGCGCCCTCGACGGATCTCCCCGCGGATGCACGCGCAATACATCGCGGCCTGCTCGGTCCAGCCACGTGATGACAATCGCTTGATCCCCGACACCAATCCCTTCAAGCGCGGGGAGAAACGCCGTTTCGAAGACGAGCCATGCATCAGGCGCTCCCTCGTCGCCTTGCTTGGGAGCGGTTTCAGGATCGGTCAACGGAGACTCGACCTTACCGACCGCTATGACTTCGAAGGAACTCGCAGTCACATGTACCTCTCCCGACGAACCATCATTACCTCGGCGCAAGTGTTTCCTTCAGAGGGTAGCCCGCGTTAAGACCTGTGCCGCAAGATCCGGTAGAGCGTTGACCTGCGACTTTGTTTTGCAGAATTGGCTCTTCGACGAGCTGCATCCCCTGTCGTCAGAACTCATGGAGCTCAGGGCACAGTATCGTCGTCATACCCGTGTTCTGGCCGCTCCGGTAACCGCAACGCTCACCGAAGGCAGAACTCGTTTCCCTCCGGGTCTTGCATCACGATGAAGTAGTGATCTTCGCCGTCGAACACGTTCAGCCGGCGCGCGCCGAGACTCGTCAACCGGTCGGCCTCCGCGTCGACGTCCCGCCTGCGCTGATCGAGCGGCGCGGATCGCCCCGCGCTGGCATCGAGGTCGAGGTGGAGGCGGTTCTTCACGGTCTTCGACTCGGGAACCCTCTGGAACCAGATGGTCGGCCACCGCCCGTCCGGGTCGACGATCTTGTTGTAGGGCCGCTCGCCGGGATCCCATTCGTCCTCGGGGGCACCCACCGCGAGGAGCCACTCCCCCCAGGACGCAGAGCCATGCGGTGGATCCGCCCACCTATAGCCGAGCGCCTCCACCCAGAAGGCGGAGAGCGCCGAGGGATCGGCGCAATCGAACGTGACCTGGAATCCCTTCGCCATCGAGCACCCTTTCGTATTGGAGTCGGGAGGAACTAAAGGTACGCGGTCGGCCTGGGATGCGAGAATTCGCGCCGTTGGGCCTTGAGTCGATCCCGCCCCCTTTTTGACCTGTCACCATCGTGCATAAAGGAACCGGAGCGCAGGAATCCAAGGGGTCGGCGCCGAATATCACCTCCCGACAGCACGAATACAACGGGAGGCGGAACATGCGAGCTAAGAAACTCCTCGTCCTCGGACTCGTTGCCGGCCTAATAGTCGGTTCTTTGGGGGTCGCGGCCGAGGCCAAAAAGAAGAAGAAACCGGTACCCACTCCGGTCAGCTTCTACATTCAAAAGGTGGCAGAAGGAGACTGTACGGAAGAGGGCACCCTGTTCCTTAGTGTCACGCCCGGCGAGGACAACGGTACCTGCGGCAGCCAATATTACGGAGCACCTACCGAAGCTGCCAGCCAGGCCGGAGAGGATCATTTCTTCACCGATCCCAAGCGGATGGCCGCAGTGGACGGGGTGCCGTTTGTGCTCGATGCCACCAAGACGCTGACGGGCACCATCACGGTCAAGTCGGCCAACTCGCTCAGTGGAACCACACTGACCCAACTGGGAGCAGGCCAGAGCACGCTCGAGGTTCTCGTCACGGGGACGTCAAACGGGGAGGCGGTCGAGCTCGGTAACGCGGAGGTCACCTACGACGTCATGCCGGGCGCCAACCCAGAGCCCGTGAGCTTCGAAATCACGCTCGACGAGGCCCTTAACAAGGCCAAGTTCACGACGCTTGAACTCACCTTGTGGAACCGAGGGGCGTCGGTGGTCCATGGCTGGTACGCGTCGGGCGACCAGTCGTTCATCACGGTCCCCACGCTCAAAAAGAAAAAGTAAGAACCTCGTCGTTACGAGAAAAGGGGCCGGTGGTCGATGCCACCGGCCCCTTTTTCTTGAGAGCCCTTAATCGCGAATGCGTCGTCGGCGTCGTGCTCTCCGGCTTAGTTATCCGCTCGTTACGTATCTGAATAACGGGGGCCGGACATTGTCCCAGGCTCGCTCGGCAAGTCGGCGCTGATTACGGCAAGGTTCTGGCGACTCCACACAAGCCTCGGCCGGAAGCCGGCATCCGCCAACCACTGTGAGAGATCCGCAACGGACGAGGGGAAGTCGTAGCCGGGGGACAGCGGCGTAAGCGCGTCATCGGGATCGACCGGCCTCACCACGTCGCCCATCACGACGCGCGCGCTCGGTCGCAGGACGTCGGCGAGGCGACGGAAGAGGTCGGCTTTGGCAGGCCCCTGCAGGTGGTGTACGGCCAAGGCCGAGATCGCTAGATCAAAGGGGCCCTTCGGAAGCGGATCCTGGATGCCGCTTACCAATAGGGCCTTGATTCGGTCCGCCGGCAGCGCCTCTCGGGCCACCGCGAGCATGTCGTCGCTTACGTCTATCCCAGTCAGCCGAGCCCCAGGATGGTTCGCAAGTACTCGCCTTGCTGTCTCTCCGGTGCCTGTTCCGAGCTCGAGGATGCTTCGAACGGGCGCTAGCCCTTTGGTGGCCGCGGCCACCTGATCCTGGAGCTCGACATAGGCAGGGACCTCTCGATGCATGAGCTCGAGGTAGTCGTCCGGCGTGAAGTGAAACTGACCCATGGGCCGATGCTAGGCGCTGTCACCGAGGTGACATTTTTAGAGCGCCGGGGAGGAAGACCATAAAAGAGGGCGAAATTTCCCCGAATGCGGACACTTCGCGTCTCTCGCCTACATGTGGTTCTGGGGATCGCCGCTGCAGTGGCAGCCCTCTCACTGACCGCGTCCTCTCCCGTAGAGGCGCACGAGGGGCATAAGCGCGCGGGCTGTTCCGCCCGTTGGACCAAGGCCGAGTGTTCGTTCATCTACCCGGGCGGCGACGTACAGCTCGGCGCCTGGAGCAAGATAGGCCCCAACGACGTCGTGGAGCCGGGCATCGTTCGTCTCGAGAGAGCCGGGCCGATCCCGGGCACCCGGCGGGTGCTGTTCAGCTGCGTGACGGTGATGGGCGGCTGTGCGGCGGCAACCGCCGGCGCGAATTTCGCTCCTCCCGGAACCAAGATGTTCTGCGCCTTCGACGGCGAGGGCACCGGCGGGCGCTACTACTGTCGGGCCTACCCGCAGTAACTACCCTCGACCGGCCCCGGTCGTGCCTAGGGCCGATCTTTCTGCTTCCTAATGTGCGCCGTGGATAAGCGAGCGCAGCTTGCTCGTCATCTCCTCGTCGATAGTCAGGTCGGAATGTTTGTCGGCGGCGTGCGCAGCAGCTTGTCGTAGGACTTCATCGTCGTTCTCGGCCCGAATCGTCTCGTCACATGCGGGACAGTGCAGCTCTCTCATTTTCGTTCTCCGTTTCTTGACCTCCGGCTTCGCATTCCCCCTTATCCTTGGCCCTATGTGCAGAAGTATCAAGACCCTTAGGGGAGAAGCCCCCGCCGACGACGAGGAGATCCGCGCCGCCGCGCTTCAGTTTGTCCGGAAAGTCAGCGGTTTTCGTAAGCCGTCTCGGGCCAACGAGGTTGTTTTCGAGACTGCGGTAGATGAAATCGCCGACTCCGCGCGCAAGTTGCTCGATTCGTTGGTGGTGGCGGGAGCAAACAGAAAAGCTAGCTGATCGTCCTACTTGACCGGTGCCATAGGCACCACTAGTTCGGACGCCTTCAGCTTCAGCTTGTTCGTTGCGGGGTATCCGCTCGAATAAAGAGCCTCGCGACGGTCCACCGACATCACGGCCACTCCGAGGCGGCTTCCCTTCTGGAGAACAAAGTCTGTCGGCTGGAATTCGACGGTCCCCTTCCATGTTTTTCCCGGGGTGATCGGTTCAGATGTACGCAGGCCGTTGCGATTGCGCGCGTTGAGCATGCCCGTGGTGATGACTCGGCGTGAATGGTTGGCGGTCTCCTCGAACATGACCGGGGTCAACCACGTGTTCTCCATGTTGGACGTAACCGCCGCGCGCATCACCGGAAAACCGGCGATTCGAATGTCGCTCTTGAACGGCCTGCTCAAAAAGAGCAGATCGGCGGGACCTCCCTGGCCGGCGATCGCCCACTGGTGATCCAGGGCGGGGTTTGCGTCCGTCCACGTCGGCGCCTGGGCATCGATCAAGCTGAGGCTGCGGACACCGTCATCCTTGGTCGAGAACTCAAACGGAACTCTCTTGGTGCGCGGCGGGGGCCACTGATCGCTCTGCAGACGTCGACCGTCGTTGGCGAGGCTGTCGACGGCCGGAAGTTTCATGACGCCCGTCTTCAATCCCAGTAGCCAGTAGTCGAACCAGGCGTGGCGGATGTTGTCGCTGTCGGGCAGGTTCGCCGAACCATGTCCCTGTTGGGCCATGACCAGTCTCTTGGGGTGCTTGTCGGGAAGGGCGTTCCACATATAGATGCTGTTACGAGGGTGCACGTTTGAGTCGACCCAACTGCCCTCGATCATCACGCTCGCCTCGACTTTGTCGATGAGCCGGAGGTAGTCCCGTTCGTCCCAAAACTGGTCGTAAACCGGATCGGGCAGGAACCCTCGTTGATTGTGCTCGAGCCTCTCGCACGGGTTTATGTGATCGACGAGAGTCTCCGGTGAGGGAGCCGTCACATGAGTTGGGATCAGTCCGAACCCGTAGTCGAAAGCAAATGGTGTAGCGGTGCCTGACCAGTACCGCACCCCCTGGCTGTACGCGTAGTCGTACCAGCGCCCGACAGCCACTTGGGGAACGATCGTGGTGAGGTGTTTCGGCGCCTCAACGGCGGCCGCCCACTGCGTGGCGCCGTCGTACGATCCACCGATCATACCGACGCGACCGTTCGACCAATTGCGAGTGCCGAGAAAGTTCACAACGGCGGCCCCCGTCCTTCGCTCGGTCACCCCGCCGTAGTCGTAGCACCCGCCGGATTGGCCCGTTCCGGCCAGATCGAAGGTCGCCCACGCGTAACCCCGGGGGACGAAATAACCGGAGTCGTTGGAGTACGCACTGGCCTCGCTGAGAGGCGAAAGCGGGTTCCACAGCGCTGAATAGGGGGTGTACGTCAGGATGACTGGGACCTCAACACCCTTCGGCACGACCGGACGTCTAACCACTCCGTAGATCTCGCCCCACTCCGTGTCGACGCGGTATTCCTCGACGACCGACTTCTCATACTTGGGCCGGCTCTTGCCCTGGGTTGTCTCGTAGTCCGGGTCGGCTTGAGCGGGCGACGGCGACAAGGACAGACAAAAAGAGGCCGTTAGCGCAACCGTAATCATGCGTCGCACGAGCACTCCCTTTGTCGGCACCGCGTCCCTTTATGGTTCTGGGGACAGGTTACGTTTCCTGCCCTCCAGGGGGAGCAGGCGAGGCGTAGCCGATCGCCGCGTCCCTGTGGCCCAACTACCCGTCGACGTCTCCGAAAGGGCACGAACTGGGCCTGGCTGATCTCGAAATGCTGAGTGCAGGCGACCCGGCGCCGTCGAGGGTGATCCTGGAGCTCAAGGAGCCGGGCTGTCGTTCTCGGACGGCTTCAGTCAAGGCGATCGGGCGCTGCGTGTCTGCGACAGATACCACACCTCAACCCCCGCATGCCGAGTGGCTAGTTGGCTGCTATTTGACAGAGGTATCGCTCGCGCGCAGAGAGCTCTCCGGTGCGGTCGAGGTTGGCGAACCAGGACGCTACGATCTGGTCCTTCGACGGTGTTGCCGCTTTCGGGTCGAACTTCATAATGTCGATGCCTCGGGCGTAGTCGACGCTATACGCGTACATCGTGCCGTCTTTCGCCGGGATCCAGTAGGACGCGCTCGCCTCGGTGACGACCGGCTGGAAGTAACCCACCTCGCGGAGCTTGCCGTTGGTGGGGTCGACCTTCAGGAACCGAATCCCGTGCTCGTACCATCCGGCGGTGATGTAGTTCTTGTGCTCCGTGAACCAGTGACCCGAGCATCCGAGCCCGTTGACCGCCGGGTTTCCGTCGTTCACGTAGTCACCGTTCATCGGACGGAACGCGTGCAGCTGCCTGAGGTTCTTGCCCTTGTCGAAGTTCACGAGACTCCAGGTCGAGATGCCGCCACCGCCGGCATTGCCACAGAAAGGTTTGACGTTCGTCTCGGTGTTGGCAATGAGAAGCTCGCCGGCCCGGAGCTTGCTGCTGTTGTAACCGCGCGTTCCTTTCTTTCGGGGCTTCCAGGCGCTCGCTCGTGGCCGAATGCTGTTGTGCTGGTAGTTGGCGTCGACCTCTGGGTTGGGATTCCCCACTGCAACGATCTTAGGTTTGGCGGGATTCTTGCGCGGGTCGAGCACGTAACGAGGGGTCGAGTCGCTGAACAACAGACCCGTCGAGTCGCGGTTCAGATCATGGCCACCACCGAACTCGCGCCAGCGACCGACGTTCTTGATAGCGGCGGGCTTGCGGGCGTCGTAGATGTTGCCGCTGCTTCCGTAGATCCACTTGCAGTCGGCGTCCGCGCAGGTCGAGGTGTGGTTTGACTCTTTGATCGAGCCGGCCAGCATCGGAACAGTGGGGTTACTCGTGTCGATGATGTGGATACCCCTAGTCGCCGGCATGATCGGCACGAGCAGGGCTCCGTCGGCGGAGATCACGACCCTGTCGCCGTCCTTACTGACGTCGACGTCCTCGTTCTGGGAATGCGGCAGAGGGAACGTGCCGATGACCGTCGGCAAAGCCGGGTCGGTCACGTCATAGATCGTCAGGCCTTTAACGCCCGTAACGTAGAAGCGGATCTGGCCTTTTACCTTCACGACTCGGCCCCCCACACCGGGAGAGTCGAGCGGGATGGTGCCCATGTAGCTCACGTTTTCGGACACGAAGCCGCCCACGCCTGGAGGCATGTTCTCGACGAGCGTGTCGCTCACGGGCCCCTCCGAGGCTGCGGCCGGGGACACGAGGACACCCAAAACGAGAAATAGGGGCGTCAGAATTCGGACAAACCGGGACACTGGGCTCCAATCAAGGCGGCGGTTACCTCTAGGTTCGCCCCCGCCTGGCACGATCCTGCCCTCGCG
>JALZEI010000003.1 GCA_030862115.1 Actinomycetota bacterium | reverse complement strand
AATGTCGCCTCACCAGGAGACCGCCCAAACATCGAGGCAAACCCGCCCACCGCGACCGCTTCGCCTATGAAAACGGGGACGATAGGCCTCGTTATGTCATAAGGGCGCTTGCGGTCGACCTCTGTTCCTGATGTGGGACGCGCCGGAATGAGCAGGCCGATTATGAACGCAATGCCTAGGGACAAGACGATCCAGAGTCGATTAGCTCTTGGGTCGTCCCAGTATTCGTACACATCGAAGCGTTCGGCCGCAATAATCGAGGCAGCAAAACCTCCGATGAATCCAGCCGCGACGCTTGCTCGGATAACGGCGACTCGCAGCTGAGAATCAGATGTCCGCACACTCTTTTCCCCCACTGTCGGATTATGCCGGATTTCTAGCACTGGTGATCCCCCGTGACCCCAGAGAAACAATGCCGCCGACGGTATCTTCCGGGCTCATGAGCATGGTCGAAGAGCGCACCCCGATACGAGGCCAGTACCACCACTTCCCCGTGGCCACGCAGGAGTTGACCGACGAAGAGATCATTCAGAAGTACGGCCCGATGATGCGACTAGCACTAGCCGCCTTCCAGACGGATATTGACTACCTCATCGAAATGGCCGAGAACGGAAGACGGCTAGCAGCGGGAGGCAATACCCGTCCTCGACCGGGCGCTCGCAGATAGTAAGCACACCAGGATTTGACCAGGATGACGACCACATCACGACGCGATGCGACGCGAGACAACGCGAGGAACGAAGCGGCAAAGGCGCAGGTCGCACGTCGTGAAATGTGAAGTCTCACGACCCGTGTCCGATTTTGGCTTCGGTAGCTATGTCCCACCTTCACGCACCTTCCTAGGCTTGCCGTTGGGTTGAGCTAACGCACCGAACTCCTTCGAGCGGTCATGGCGAGCTCGATGCGTCCGGACAAGGGCACCGTCGAAGGTGATCTGAACAGTGTCGGCAACAATACGCACGCCGACGACCTCTCCGCGGTAGCGATTGCTGACCCGGTAGGCGGTGCCGGCGAAGCTCACCGAGCCGTGGGGGTCGACCTTGCGCAAGACCTCACCGCCCTTGGTCGGCTTGGCCGCTTTGGCTGCCTTTGAGCGGCGGTCCATCTTGTCGTCGTCCTCTGCGAGATGGCGACGTGCGTGGGTGGCGACGACGACATCGTTGTGGCTGACGTGCAGTAAACCGTCGCTTAGTTGAATGGTCACCGCTTGTCCAGCGAGATGACGCCCGACGTGATAGCGATGCTTGAGGATGCTGACGCGCCCAGCGTGGTCGACGTGACGGGTCACAGTCTTTGGACGCGGTGGTGGCTCTTGTTCGATGGCGACATCGCCGTCGATGACCTCGAGAGACACCGGCTTGGCGAGCTCGAAGCGCTTGATGGGCGCCACGTCACCCAGCGACTGGTGCTCGCGTTCGTTGTTGTAGTCGATGACCCAGACATCGAGGGCTTTTTGGAGCTGCTCGATCGTTTCGAAGCTGTTCTGGGAGAAGAACTCCTTTCGCATGGTCTTGTGCAGGCGCTCGATCTTGCCGGTAGTGGTCGGTGAATAAGGGGCCGTGAGGATGTGGCGGATTCCGTTGTTGAGACAGATGCGGTCAAACAGCACGGTGGCAGGCCTGTGGGCGAGTCTGCCAGTGAACACTTTGCCGTTGTCGGTCAGGATCTGCTCGGGGAGCCCGTGGCGGCTCAGCGCCTCGAGCAGGGCATCGCACACGGGTCGAGCAGTGGCGCGCTCGACGAGCTTTGCCATGACGCAAAAACGGGAGTGGTCGTCGATGCCGGTGACGACCGATAGCTGCAGCCCGTTTCGAAGCCGCACGCCGCCCATGACGTCGATCTGCCACAGCTCCATCGCGCGCGACCGTTCCCAACGCTTGTAGTCGTCGCGGCGTCGCCGGCGCGTCTTGGGCTGGATCAAACGATGACGCACGAGGCAGCGATAGATGGCCGCGCGCGAGGGAGGAGTCTCGAGCTCGCGCCGAAGTTTGTTCAAGATCGTGCGAGGTCCCCACCCGGGATGACTGCGACGCAGCTCGACGATACGGGCCTCGATGTCGGGTGCCATCTGGTGGGGGCAGCGATCCGGCTTGGAGCTCTTGTCGGCCAGCGCCGCAAGACCCTCGGTCGCGTAGCGCACCAGCCAGCGGTGAAGGGTCCTGCGATCGACCCCATAGCGGATCGCAGTGTCTTTGACAGTGGCGCCGTCGAGCACCTCTTTGACGGCGTCGTAGCGCTGCTCAACCATCGAAAAATCCACCAGTGGCACGACGTCCTCCTTGGCTCGGTTGAGCACAAGTGATGACGCAGGTCGAAGCTAGAGACGTGGAATTGGTGAGACACAGGTACCGAGGCCACTGTCGCCCAGGAGCCGAGGCCGGGCCCCAGAGTGGGACACAGGTACCGAGGCCAATGTGGGACAGAGGTACCGAGACTTCACACGCACGTCGTGAAACCGTTGTGCCCCCGGCAGGATTCGAACCTGCGACACCAGGTTTAGGAAACCTGTGCTCTATCCCCTGAGCTACGAGGGCGGGCATGTTCAAGACGTGGAAGAAAACCCGCTAGACCCTGGTCTTCCTTTTCTCGATGTCGAGTTTATCTGCGTTCCAGGGTTTTCCCTTGTCGGAAAGGCCGTCAGTGGGCGGAATCTTGGTTGCCAAGCGCGCTGGCTGCGGATCCGTGGCGCGACCCTTTACAAGTACACTTTCCGACGTGAGGCGATCCTGCCGGCGTGACACCTGTCCACCTCGAGCGTCTTCACGACCTGCAAGCGGAAACCCTGATCCTGGCGCTCGTCTCGCGGGTGTCCTCGAAGCGTATGCCGCGAGCTTGCATGAGTCGCGGGGCCATCGAGATGCGGAACTGGGCGCTCTTCTGCGTCGCGATCATGAACAAAGACGAGCTCGTGAAAGCGATCGGCAAGAGCGCCTAAAAAGTCGGTCGAGCGATCGAAGGCCGCGAGGGTGCTCTTGCCCCTGTTCCGACTCGGAGCTCCTAGTCCCAAACTTCGTTCTTTGGGGATTGCGACTCCGATTGAGGAATGTCGTGTCTCGAGATACCTCCCCTGGAGTGCAGGCGCCTGGCTCCGATGGTTGCTGCAGTCGCGTGACTCCTTGTCGCAGAATCGGGGAAGGCTCGACCGGAGCAAGTCAGGCGGCGTTCGGTCAAGAAAGTTAAAGTTGGCGGTCCATTCGAACGGTCGCGTCGACCGTCTCTGACGCTATTTCGATGCCTTCGTCCTGAAGGTCCTTGAGAATGCGACGAGTGACCTCGTCCTTAACCGACCATGCAGTTCGCACGGGCACTACGAAGCGGGCGGCAAGCTCAAGCCAGTTGTCGGTGGCGCGGGCAAAGACGCGAGGTTCGACCTCGGCGCGAGGTATCGGATATCGCTCCGCCATCTACGTAGCGGACACCTTTGCGCAAGTGATAGCGAGTGAGCGTGTCGTCGGCACGACGTCCGGCAAGACGCCCGATGACGAACGCTAGGAGGATCGCGATGAGCAGGATCGCTGCCGTTGTAACGAGCCGACCGGCAACGCTCACGTTGTCGACAAGGAGATCTTGGATCATTCCTTATTCCTCCGAGCGACGAAATAGACGAGTAAGAGCAGCAGGACCAACCATTCCAGCCACGCGAAGAGAACCACCAGCCCGTGCGTCATGTCGTCCGATCTACCCCCTGAGTGTCATCCAGATCTTCTGCCCGAGCCTGTATGACGATGATTGAGTCTGTGATCGCTTGCACCTGACACCAGGGAACAAAGCGAGTCCGGGCCAGAAGCGGACGTAATAGAACCTCGAGGAGCCAGGGGCCGTGCACCTCCCTTTGCGCGTAGCCAAGCCTCTGGGCGAAGCTGCTTCCACCGACGACGAGACCAGCGAGTCGCCACGTGGGCTGGCCCGTCGCGGGGACGACCGGGTCAGCGCCCTCGAAGCGGACGTCGGTGACGCGGCCGGCCGAGACTCCATCCTGATCGCGCACCTCGACCCCCATTAGGTCACTCAGTCGCATTACCGGCCCCCGGGATGCGCGCTATGAAGTGATCTCGCAGCCACTGGTCGAGATTTACGGCGCGATCCACCTCGTCGAGCGAGACCGCCAGAGTTACCGAGACACCGATCGACTTGACCATCTCCATTGGGATACGAAGTGGTCGCTCGTGGCGTCCCAGGCGTGCGCCTGCGCCTGCAATCGAGGAACCTAGACGCCCGCCGAGTCGATGGCCGTAGGCAAGGGGTCCCAGCAGCAACGCGGCGGCGTGCGGCGCGTCCTCACTCGGATTCGCCTGCGATAACTCGACGTCATCGACCTTGCCGATCGGGAGTCCTTCCCTATCCAGCACCTGCCGGTCGAGCAGGTCGAGGCCCGCGTCCATCGTGCGGCGGTTGTTCATTGTCCAGCCTTCGTGGCGATCAACAGGGGGAGTGCCGCGAGAGCACCAGCGGTGACGATAAAGAGGTAGACGACGCCGAGGCCGTTCGCCAGGCGGCCGTTCACCAGATCCTTCATGTATCTGCGATCGTTGGCGATCACGAGGATGGGGATGTATGTGAACGGAAGAGTTGCCGCGCCCAGATACACGGCGTAGATCGTAATGGTGATGGGATTGATCGTCGTAAGTGCGATTGCCGCTGCCGCGAGAAGAGTGACGATGACAAGGGTCGAGAACCTAGCGGCATCTACCGGTGGCTCGTGTTTTCCCCAGCGCCACCCGAAGTGGTGCGCAACGGTGTAGCCGGAAGACAGCAGCGTCTCCAACACCGAGCCGAATGTTGCAGCAACGATGCCGATTATGGCCATCGCCAGGCCCACCTTGCCAAAGGCGATGGTGACGGGAAGCGTCGTCTGGCTCAGGTGCTCCACGGCGATGCCGCGTGGCTTCAACGCGAGATAGGCGACCGCCTGGATCCCGATCGCCAGCGCTCCACCGATGGGGTAACCGATCAGGTTGTTGACTCGGATTTCCCGAAGGTTCTCGCGAGTCCATTTGTGCTCGACGACTCCGGACGAGAAGAAGAACACCTCATACGGCGTCATCTGCGCACCGAGCATCACGAGGGCGTAAAAGAAGTAGGTGGGCAGCGCCTCGCCCGACGGCAACGAGGGATGCGTCACGTCATGCCACATGTGTCCCCAATCCGGCCCGAGGTGCCAAACTGCAACGACGAAGACGAAGAGTGCGAGGCCCAGTACTCCGTAAAGGCGCTCCATGATCTGAAACGGCATGTTCCAAAACACAAAGAACGCCAGAATCGCGACGAGTGGCACCCAGAGCAGGTAGTGAACGTCGGTCGCTAGTTCAAAGGCAAGAGCAACACCGCACAGTTCTGCCACGAGCGTGATCAACAGGACCATATACGAGACGATCAGATTCAGAAGCGCCAGGTGCTCTCCCATTCGCTCGCGAACCAGGTCGAACACCGTTCTGTGGGTCGCCGCGGCAACCCGCCCTGCCATTTCGGAATAGACCGTGATGCCGATGACGGCGAGGACCGTGACCCAGACCATGGCTAGGCCGAACCTTGCCCCGATGAGAGCGTCAGTAACGAGGTCACCGATGTCCATGAAGCCGCCGATGGCCGTGAGGACGCCAAGCATCATCGCCATGGCCTTTTTCATGTCTCGCCCAATTTCGCGAGGTCCTCGAGATCGCTGACGAGCCGTTTGAGCGGAGCGACCGTTTCCGGAAGGTCGTTCAGCTCGGCTCGATATGCCTTGATGCGGGCCGCCGTCGTGATGGATGCAACCTCATCGAGCGTCCGCAGGACGTCATTCCTTAGATCGTCGGCCTCTTCGGTCGGTGGTTGAACCGCGCTGAAGCTCGTGATGATCCATTCGGCGTCCTCCTCAGACTCTCGCAGGCGTAGGGAAACAAAGGGGGCCGGCGCGTTTCCGGACGAGGCAAGGTCGGCGGCCAGGATGGTCGACTCGGCCACAGAGATCATGCTCTCGGCACTGTTCGCCGCCTTTCTCTCGTAGTCCTCCATCGTCCGCGAGGGCGAGACGCAAGAAGCCGAAGTGGTCAGGC
>JALZEI010000253.1 GCA_030862115.1 Actinomycetota bacterium | reverse complement strand
ACAGATCCGCGTCGCCCAGCAGGCAGTCGTAAACGGAGGCCTCCACCGAGAACCGGTCGATACCCACGCCGGTGGTCGCGTTTCCCTGGGGGTCGAGGTCGAGCAGCGCGGTGCGAAGGCCCTTCTCGGCGAGCGCGGCTCCCAGGTTCACGGCCACGGTGGTTTTGCCCACCCCGCCTTTCTGGTTGGCGAGCGCGACCACGAGGGGGCCGGAGCAGCGCCTCGCTTCCAGTAATTGCCTCCAAGCAGACGGCGTGCCCTGGGTCATTCCAGCTTTTCCCTAACATTGTTCACTGGAGGCATTGTAAGTAGGCCGGGCTCCCAAACCCCGGCATCTGGAGGACTTTCTGCGCGCGGTCCGGCCCACACGATCCGTAGTCCGTCCGGGCGTACCAGAGGACCCAGCAGGGCGAAGGCGACCTCGGGTGAAGCCAGGGCGCGGGCGGTGGCCACCGCGTGGCCGGTCAAGGCGGAGCTCGAGGCCGCCTCCTCCGCGGTCGCCACGATGACCTCGGCGTCGAGCTCCAAAAGCCTGATTGCCTCTTCGAGAAAGGCGGCGCGGCGGGATCGGGGCTCGAGTAGCCGCCAGCTCCGCGAGCGGCCGGCAATGCACAGGGGGATACCGGGAAACCCCCCGCCCGACCCGACGTCCACGCCCGGGCCGGGGGATGCGAGGTCAACGAGGGGGAGCGCGCGGAGCGAATCCTCGATGTGCCGGCTCTCGAGGCGAGCGAGGTCCGCGGGTGACACCAGATCTAACCTGGGGGCCCAGGAACGGAGAAGGGCGGCGTAGGCGGCCAGCTGCTCGTCGTGGGGGCCGGGCCGGGTCATAGTAGGCCTCGATTCACGTGAAACACGCTCTCACCAGGCCTTTCGGGGTTATTCGCCCCGGACGATCACCTTCCGGTCGGGCTCGTCGCCCTCGCTGAAGCTGGTCGCGCCGTCCACCTCCGAAACCGCATCGTGGACGATTTTTCGTTCGAACGAGTTCATCGGCTCCAACTCGATCTCGGTACCCCGCTCCTTGGCCCGCACGGCCATGGCCCGAGCGTAATCTGCCAGCGATGCCCGGCGGCGGGCCCGGTAACCCTCGACGTCGACGAGCAGACGAACCCGCGCTTTGAGCCGCCGCTGCACCGCCGTGCGGATCAACTCCTGGAGGGCGTCCAGCGTCTGCCCCCGACGACCGATAAGGACGCCGAGGCCCGAACCGGTCACGTCGAGTACCACGCGCCGGCCGTCCGGCTTGGCTTCGACCTCGGCCTCGAGCTGCATGGCCTTCAGCAGGCCGCTAGTGAACTCGGATGCCGTGGTCGCCACGTCTTCGAGAGAGGCGGGCTCCTCTTCTCCGACCTCCGACTCTCGCTCATCGGTGGCGTCGGCGGCGGTGACGGCCGCCGGTTCGGTCTCGACGACCTCGGATTCGCCGGGTTCGGCGACCTCGCCCTCCGGGGGAGTCTCTTGTTCGATCACTTCTTTTTCTTTCTCTTTTGCGAGCGGTTGGCCCCGCCCGTCGGGCTCTTTTTCTCAGGACTCTTTTTCGGCGGCTGCCCCGGATTCCCCTTCGCGGCAGCCGATTTCGTGGGCTTGCCGTCGGTCTTGAGGCCTTTGGTGGTCTTGTCGCCGGCACCGACGGCGACCGGAGGAGCGGCTCGAAGCATGATCCGCTGCTGCACGATCGTCCAACAGTTCGTGGTGACCCAGTAAAGGATGACGCCGGCGGGGAAGCTGAACCCGAAGAAGACGAGGATGAACGGCATGACCTTCATGAAGTTCTGCATCTGCTGCTGTTGAGGGTCGGTCGTCTGCGATGACCTCATCGCGGTCATCTGGCGCTGCTGGTAGTAGGTCGTCCCGCCCATGAACGCGATGATCAGAAGGTACGGAAGCGCCCCGATCAGGCCTCCCGATTCACTACAGGCTTGGGCGATGCCCTCGAACTGCCCCGCGTCGCCTCCCCACGCGTCGACCGGCGTGCAGTCGAGACGTATGCCGAGGAATTGATGTACGGACAGGGCATGTGTCTTTAGGTCCGCCAGCAGGGTCGTGTTCTCGCTCAGGTATTTGATCGGCTCTCTAACCACATAGAAGAGCCCGATGAAAACCGGCATCTGTAGAAGTAGAGGAAGGCACCCTCCGAACGGATTGACCCCATGCTCCTTGTAGAGAGCCATCACCTCGGTGTTCATCTTCTGGCGGTCGTTCTTGTACTTCTTCTGAAGGCGTTTGACCTCGGGCTGGATGACTTGCATCTCTCGCATCGAGCGCGTGGACTTGATCGACAGCGGCAGTAACAGGATCCTGACGACCACGGTGAGCAGGATGATGGCGAGGCCGTAGCTGGGGATCAGCGAGTAGAACCAGGCCAGGACGGTCGCGAAGAGCTCGAAGAACCCCACTAGCCGGGTCTCCTCTCCGGGACGACGTCCACTCCGCCGGGGGCCCACGGGTGGCAGCGGGCGATGCGGCGAAGCGCCATGGCTCCCCCGCGCAACAGCCCGAACCGGCCTATGGCCTCGGCCGCGTAGGCCGAACACGTCGGCTCGTAGCGGCAGTGCCGGGGGAAAAGCGGCGACACCCGGCGCCTGTAGAACGACACCACCAGAAGTGCGATGCGCGCGGGCAGGCTCACCGTGCCCCCAACTCGCGGAGGGCGTCCCTCAGATGCCCTTCCAGTTCCTGGTATGTCAGTCGGGCGGCGGTCGGTTCGGCCCACACGCCGACGTCCCATCCGCTCACGGGACCGACCTTCTGAAACGCCCCGCGCAGACGCCGTTTGGTTTTGTTGCGCGCCACGGCCCGGCCTCGGCCCGTGGTCTTGACGGCGATCCCCAACCTGCTGGGAAACGACTCGCAGTCATGCCGGAGCGCACGCACTCGCAGACCGTTGCGGCGCGTGCCCGTGGCCGAGCGGCGAAGCGCCGCCCAGTCTTCGGCTGTCCGCACCGAGCGGCCGGATCCCATGGAGAGGTGGATCTGACTCAGGCCGACAGCCGAGCTCGGCCCTTGGCGCGCCGGGCCTTGAGGATGGCTCTTCCCGATCTGGTCCTCATGCGCGCGCGAAAGCCGTGCTTGCGCTTACGTCGACGTGTGTTGGGTTGAAAAGTGCGTCTCATGTGGTCGCCTGTCCTTCACAATTCCCACCATCGCTCGGGACTCTCTGCAGTCGCGAAAACGCGGCGGATCTCCGGGTCCGGCGAAGTATATCGGAGGCCGGATTCATGCCCTCCCACCTGCCAATACGCGGAGTGGCAAACTTCCGCGCCTCAGCCCCTTGACGTAGCTTCGGACCACCTTCTTAACTTAGCCCTCGGTCTCGGGTCGCATCGGCGCGGCGCGGAACTGCGGCACTTCCCCACGGTCTTCCCCCCGGCCGGCGACGCACCAAGTAATCCTCAGCTGGGCTTGGTTTTCCACAGTTGTGGATATGCCTGTTGACGGTGCGCCTTCCTCATCGGCCCCGCGGGACCCTGCCACCGATGTGACCTGCGCCACTGCCCCTTTGACACGAAGGGTGTCGAAGTGGTGAACGGCTGTTGAAAAGTCAGCAACGCCGAGGCAAGGGGGAGCAGTGAACGTCGAAAGCGACGGACTCGATTCTTATAGAGAGGCGCCGGCAGCGGTTCTTGAACCGCCGGCGGAAGCTACGGGTGGCGACGTGATCGCCGAAGCGGCCAGGATTTGGGATGGCGCCTCCGAGCGACTTCGCTCGGATCTGCCGGGAAATTACTCGGCGTGGTTCGCGAAAACCAAGGCCGTAGCGCTCGACGGCGACACGCTGGTTCTGGCCGTTCCCAATCCTTTTACGAAGGAGTGGATTGAAGAGCGGTATCTCGACCCGCTGCAAAAAGCTGTCGCAGCCGCCGCGGAAAAACCGCTCGCCTTGGCCCTGTTGGTCGATCCCACGCTGGCCGGTCCCGAAGAGATGCCGAGCGCCGTAATCGAGGAAGGCGCCGACCAACCGGAGGTCGCCTCGGTGACACCGCGAACCCTGGACCTATCTTTTCATCCGAAGTACACGTTCGATTCCTTCGTGATCGGATCGTCTAACCGATTCGCGCACGCCGCCGCTCTTGCCGTAGCGGAGGCTCCCGCCGAGAGCTACAACCCCCTTTTCATCTACGGAGCGGCGGGCCTCGGCAAAACCCACCTCCTACATGCCATCGGGCATTACGTGCGCGAGTTCCATCCCGGCATCACGGTTCGATACGTGTCGACCGAGCAGTTCATGAACGACTTCATCGTCGCTTTGCAGCGGCGTACCATCCCCGACTTCCACCAGCGCTATCGGATTGCCGGCCTACTTCTCATAGACGACATCCAGTTCCTCGAGGGGAAGGAGCGGACGCAGGAGGAGTTTTTCCACACCTTCAACGCGCTTCATCCCAAGAGCCAGATCGTCATGACCTCCGACCGACCTCCGAAGAAAATCTCTACCCTCGAAGAACGGCTCCGGACCCGTTTCGAATGGGGCTTGTTGACGGACATCCAGCCACCCGACCTCGAGACTCGATTGGCCATCCTGCAAAAGAAGACCGAGGCCGACAGCCTCTCCGTAAGTCCCGACGTTCTGTCGTTCATCGCCAGCCGAATCCAGACGAACATCCGTGAGCTCGAAGGGGCCCTGATTCGAGTTGCCGCGTACGCGTCCCTGACCCGGTCGGAGGTAACGCTGGAGCTCGCTCAAAATGTCCTTCAATCACTACTGCCGGATAGCTCACAAGCCCGGGTAACACCAGATCTTGTGATCTCGGTCGCCGGCGAGTACTTCGACGTAACCCCGGATGAAATCCGGTCCGCCAGTCGCACACGACCCCTGGTCGACGCCCGCCAGATGGCTATGTATCTCTGTCGCGAGCTCACCGATCTCTCGCTTCCCAAGATCGGGGAACGCTTCGGAGGCCGCGACCACTCGACCGTGGTGCACGCCACTCACAAGATCCGCCAGCAGATGCAAGAGCGAGAGACCTGCTACGAGCAGGTGCGCGAACTGACCTCCCGGATACGCCAGCGTGCCCGTGCATAACCCCACCCCGACTGTGGGGACGACCGTCCACAATCCACAGAGATCAGCAGGTCCGCCAACTATGTCGGCGACTTCCCCCCGACCGGCTCACAGCGCGCCCACAGGCGCCAACCCCTCCCCACCTGCGGTAACGGCACCTATCCACACAATCCACAGGACGTACTACTACCTACTAGTTAAAAACCTTCTTTTACGTCACAACCCAACCGTAGAGTTGTCAACGAAACCATTGATGGGAGGCTCAGTATGAAATTCAGATCCGAGCGTGATGACCTTCTGGAGGCAGTGCAGTTCGCGTCACGTGCGATCTCCAATCGAGCCACCCTTCCGGTGCTTTCTGGTCTTCGGATCGACGCGACGGAAGACGGGTTGGTGAAGGTCGCCGCGACCGACCTGGAGCTCACGATGGAAACATCGTTCAAGGCTGCGGTGGACGAGCCCGGTCGAACCATCGTCCCGGGGCGGCTGTTCGGGGAGATGGCTCGCAGCCTGTCGGCCGGGCAAGCCGGAGTGGCTACCGGCGAGGGTGAGGTCGAGATCTCCTCCGGACGAGGTCAATTCCGGGTGAAATCACTGGCGTTGGAGGATTACCCGGCGCTGTCTGTCGACAGTCGACAGGCGGGAGCGGGTGAAGTCGCGGTTGAGATCGGAGCCGGCGAGCTGGCGGGGGCGCTGTCACAGATCGTTCGCGCCGCGTCATCGGACGAGAGCCGGCAGGTTCTGACGGGGGTGCTGTGGGAGATCGGATCCGGGACGCTGACGCTTGCGGCGACGGACTCCTACCGATTGGCCGTTCGAACTCTTGACGTATCCGGTGGCTCCACCTCGGAGACAAACGTCGTCGTCCCGGCGCGCACCCTCGGCGAGTTGGCGCGGTCGCTAACGGGTCGGTCTGGCCGCGTCACGGCGCTGGTCAAGGAGAACCTGATCGTCTTCACCTTGCTTCCGGAGGACCAGGAGGCTCCCCAGCTGATCATCGGATCTCGATTCATCGAGGGTGAGTTCCCGAAGTACAAGCAGCTCATCCCCGAGGGTTACCCGAACGCGTTGACAGTCGAGCGCGATCGTCTTCTCGAAGTGGTGCGCCGCGTCGGGCTGCTGGCGCAGAACAACATGCCTGTGAAGTTCCATCTCGCGACCGAGCTAGAGATCTCGGCGCACACGCCGGACGTTGGTGAGGGCCAGGAGATCTTGGACGTGACCTACGAGGGCGAGGAGTTTGTGATTGCCTTCAACCCGCAGTTCCTCGTCGACGGTGGTTCCGCGATCGGGAGCGACAAGCTCGTTCTCGAGGCCGGCGATGGGCTCAAGCCGGCGATCTTGAAGGGCGAGGGGGACTCGAGCTTCACGTACCTGTTGATGCCGGTCCGCCTTTCCTAGCGCGAAGAGAGGTGTGGCGCGGGCGTGATCGTTGAACAACTCGCGCTTCAGGATTTTCGGAACTACGCGACCGCGGATGTCGATTTTCCTCCCGGCTTGACTCTTGTAACGGGAAGAAACGCACAGGGAAAGACCAACCTGCTCGAGGCCGTTTACTGCCTGAGCGGCCTCGGTTCGCCGCGATCCTCGGATGCCCGGCTCGTCCGCGAGGGGGCCGAGAAAGGTTACGTGCACGGACGCGTGCGACGGGGCGAGCGCGCGATCGAGATCGACCTCGAGCTGCAGCCCGGACGCGGCGCGCGCGCTCTCATGAACAAGAGCCCAATCCCGACGACCCGTTCTCTGGGCGAGGTTTTCGTCGCCGTCTTCTTCGGACCGGACGACCTGCTCTTGATCAAGGGGCCTCCCGACGGAAGACGGCGTTTCGCCGACGAGATGGCCGTGAAGCTAAAGCCGGCTCGAGAGGGCCAGCGGCGCGAATGGGAGAGGGTCCTTCGCCAGAGGAACTCGCTCCTTAAGAGCGCGCCGAGGGGTACCGAGTCCGGGGGACTGCGGACACTCGAGGTGTGGGACGAGTCCTTCTGCCGGTTGGGAGCGGCTCTCGCCGCAGAGCGTCTGAGGGCCGTCGCGAGGGCCGCCCCGTTTGCGTCGGAGCTCTACTCGCTCGTATCAGGCGGAGACTCGCTGCGGCTCTCCTACGAGTCCCAGTGGCTGGACCAGGTCACGTGCGAGAAGAGTCTGACCGACCCCGATACCGTCGACGAGGACGAGCTGTTTCATTCGCTGGCCGCATCCCTCGAAACCGTGAGGGTGAAGGAACTCGAGCGGGGGGTCTCCCTGGTGGGGCCTCAACGAGACGACATCGTCATCCAGCTGCGGACTCAAGACCACGACATGGAAAGGGATGCTCGGGCACTCGCGTCACAGGGAGAACAACGAAGCGCGGCACTGGCTCTCAAGCTGGCCGAGTACGAACTGCTGACCGAGGTTTTGCGGGATCCGCCACCGTTGCTGCTGGACGACGTCTTCTCGGAGCTGGATGAGTCTCGCCGGAAGTGGCTTGCGGAGGGTGTTCGGACCAAGGGCCAGACGATCGTTTCCTC
>JALZEI010000271.1 GCA_030862115.1 Actinomycetota bacterium | reverse complement strand
GGTTGATGTCGGCGATAGCGGTCGATACGGTCTCCGCGGCCTTATCCGACCCGATATGCATGTCGCCGAGGATGGCAAAGCGGAACAAAACATCTCCCGGTGTCTCGAGCTCGGGAGCCACGACGGGCTCGAAAGGAGGAGGGTCGGGAAGATCGTCGGGGAAGTTGAACGAGGCACGATCCTCGTCCCCCAACTCCTTGTAGGTGTCGGTTCCCTCGACCAGGAACCCCGAGACGTGACCCTCGACCCACTCTCCGAGCCGCACGATGAAGATCTCCTCGAGACCGGTCTCGCCGGGACCCGAGCCGAGCAGCGAATTCATCCAGGCCGCATGCGGTTCGACGAGGGCATGGTCGGGCTCGATCCCGCGGTCGGACAGCGTCTTCTCGACCAGTGCGACTCGTCGGGCGGCTCTTTGTGCGGAGTCCTCCCATTTGACGTCGAGGTTGACCCAGCCTTCGTAGACGCGGCGGCGAGCGTTCTCGACTATCCAGCAGGACCGCAGGAGGTCGTCGATGATCTCCTCGGTCGGATCGAAAATGGGCACGCGGGCAGGATAAGCCGTGAGAAAAACTTTCTTCGCGGCTCCTGGTCGGTCTTGAGGAATGACCTTGCGGGAGGGCCCGGACGCGTGCAGAATGGCCGGACTTCCCCCAACACATTCCGCTTTGGCGCGCCACAGAGAAGGGGGAGCCGTGAGCATCGCTCAGAAAAATGGCGAGATCGCACGGACGACAGACTGGGATCGCTATTTCCTCAACATCGCTCGCGAGACCGCGTCGCGATCCAATTGCGTCCGTCGTCAGCACGGAGCGGTAGTCGTACGCAATCGCCGAATTCGTTCCACCGGCTATAACGGCGCGCCGTCGGGGCACGGCCACTGCGATGACGGGGCATGTCCGAGAGCGCGCTCGGAGGCCGTCAGCGGCTGGGGCCACGACAACTGCATTGCAATCCACGCGGAGGCGAACGCGATCCTGTATTCGTCGCCCGAGCAGAGAGAGGGTGCGACGATCTACATCACCGGCGTGCCCTGCTTTACGTGCGCCAAGCTCATCGCCAACTCGGGCATCACCGAGGTCGTCACGGAGGGCGAGCCGTACGAAGACTGGCACCAGGTGCGTGACTTCCTGCTCAACTGCAGCGTGAGGGTCCGCGTCCTGCCCTAATCTTTTTTCTGTGTCTGACAATGAGGGGGCCTCTGGTCCGACGCCGTCCGGGGATCGTTCCGTTCCGTGGCGTGGAGGGGACGTGGCCCTGGCGGTCGGCGGGGGAGTCCTGTTGGTCGTTCTCTCCTTTATCGCCGTCTCTCTTGCGTTGCAGGCCCTCGAGATCGATTCCTCTCTCGGGACCTTTGCTCTAGCTCAGGTGGTTGCCTACGCCGGCCAGGCATGGATTGCCTGGTACGTCCTCTTCAGACGGCGGGGCGCGGCCCCCCACCAGGTCGGCTTCAAATGGGTGGGTCCGGGCCCTATCTTGTTAATGATCCCGGCCTTGGTCGGGCTGATCTTCGTCAACATCCCCGTCGGGATCCTTTCCTCGATGCTTTTCGACGAAGTCACGACCCCTCGAGAGCAACTTCTGGGCGAGGGTGATTCATTTCCCTTGGCAAGCTTCATCCCGCTGTTCTTCGTCGTAGTGGTGGTGGCTCCGATCGTGGAGGAGTTCATCTTCCGAGGGATGTTCTTTCGGTTGCTTCGCAGCCACCGGTCGTTCTGGGCGGCGGCCTTTATCTCCGCTCTCGTATTTTCGATCACCCACTTCATTCCCTCGCTCGTACTGTTCTTGTTCGTGCTCGGACTGGTCCTCGCCTGGGTTGTCGAGAGATACGAAAGCCTCTATCCGGCGATGGCATTACATGCGTTCAACAATGCGTTCGCAGTGATCGTGCTCTACGTCGCCTTGAACTGACGATCAGTGTCCCGCCTCGATGAGAAAGGCGAGACGGTTCATGCGGCTGTTTGCCACTCGCAGACCGGCATGTCGAAGTTCGCCTTCGACGTCGCTCCGCGAACGTAAGAGGGTGGGGAGATGACCCGCCGCCCTGCGAGGTAGGACCCGGCTCAAGGGAAGGGTCACGACCGACACGAACAGAGTCCCACCGACGGCGAGTACCCGGGCAAGCTCGGAGATGGTTTGCGTCAGGCCCGGGATCACCTGTAGTCCGTTGGTACACAAGATCGCTCCGAACGATCCTTCTTTGAAGGGCAGGTGATGGGCGTCGGCCTGTAGAGAGAAAAGGTTATGGAGGCCGCTCTCGGACGCGGTTCGCGATGCCTTGCGAACCATTCCCTCGGCGATGTCGACGCCGACCACGGGGCCGCCCGCGCGCTTTGCCATCTCTTTGGTGAAGTACGCGGTGCCGACCGGCATGTCCAGGATCGGCCGGTCGCGCGCAACGGCCACCGCGTTCCGACCCTGTTCCATGACGAGGTCGTTTATGTCGCCGCCGAGAAGCGGAAAACCGGTGCGCACTACGAGGGGTTCGTAGAGTCGCTCGGCCGACCGGGAGTAGATGCTTGCGACCGCTCTCTTGGCCCTGTCGCCGCCCGCCACCCTCAGAGCTCCGGTCGCAATGCTTCGAGGTCGGCCACCAGGCAGTCCTCGGCCGCTTTGTCGCGACGCAAACCCTTGAAAGACGGAGCGCGCAGCCGATGCCCGGCGGTCAGCTCTCTGAACTCGATCTTTGCTACGAGCTCGGGCTTGACCCACGACGGGTTCTTTATGGGCTTGCCGAACCGTCCGCCACTTATCCCCGAGGACCCCTCGACGAAGGGACACTCGGCCTGCTGTACCTCCATTAACTCGGGGACGAGGTCGTCGATGGTCTGACCGCTGAAGCCCGTCCCGACGGCCCCCAAGAAGCGCAGCCCCTCGTCGTCATAGGCACCCACGAGAAGGGCCCCGAAGGAAGTCGAGCGAGAGCCCTCGCCCTTCGACCACCCGCCCACGACCACGTCGGCCTCGAAGACGACCTTGACCTTGAGCCAGTCGCGCACTCGCTTTCCCGGGCGATACGGGCAGCCGAGCTTCTTGGCAACGATGCCTTCGAGGCCCCGCTCGGCGGCGGC
>JALZEI010000243.1 GCA_030862115.1 Actinomycetota bacterium | reverse complement strand
CCCTGAAGGCGCACATGACGAGAGCTGCTCGGGATACGACTCGCACGAGGGGCGCGTCCGCCACGTCATCGGGAGTCCTTGAAACACGGAGGTGAGTCGCCGAGAGAGGCGGGCCTAAGGATTGGGGCACAAAAACCCGCGAGACAACGGAAATGATGCTGAACTGTGCTTAACGCTGACCAATGAAAAGCCCTGGTCAGCCGCCGCTTCAGATCAAAAGTGCAGCTCACGGATTCGCGACCGACCAGACTCTTAATGCGTAGGTTCAGGGTTCGCTTCCCTGGCGACCCACTTCAGACGACCTACTTCAGACGACCCACTGTCAAAGTCGCTCTTCGGTTACGTTGGACATTCCGTAATTGCCTGATGTTGGACACGGGAGCACGCCTTCGGCGCCGACACGTTAAACGTCAGCCCCTTGTCGCGTCGACGAAGGGCTTCACCGCGACGAGGCCTTCAAACGCCAGCTGGCGGTAGATCACGTGGGGTTCGCTGAAGCCCGCGCGTCGCAGCAGGGCCATGTTCTCGGCGCTGGTCGAGGGCTGCAGAACGCCGCGCAGGCTGCGGGTCTTGCCGAGGACCTCCTCGGCGCTGAAGCCGCGGGCGAGCTTGTAGGTGTCGTAGACCTGGTTGCAGATATCCTGCAGCATCCCGTCGGGCAGGCGGGTCTTTTCGAAGAGAATGATCGCACCTCCGAGGCGCATCTCGCGCCGTATGCGCTCGAGCAGGGCGCCGCGCTGCCAGAGTGGGATGAACTGCAGCGTGTAGTACATGACAACGAGGCACGCGTCGGTGTAGTCCACGCGTCGTGCGTCGACGATCTCGATGTGGACGTTCGCTTGATCTTTGCAGCGCTCGCGCGCGACCTGGACCATGTCGTCTGCGACGTCGACACCGAGGAACTCCGCGTCCACTGCTTCGTGGCGACGCGCCAGGCGGCTGATCAGCGTCCCCGTGCTGCAGCCGACCTCGATGATGCGCCCGCCGTCGCCGACGAAGAAGTCCGACAGCTCCTCGACGAGCGCATGGCCGTCGTCGTAGCCGGGCACGCTCTTCGCCACATGCTGGTCGAAGTGCGCCGCAGTACCGCGACCAAAGGTCCACCGACGGGTCGGCAGCTGGATGTCGTCGCCAACCGCTGTCTCCGGCAGCGCATGGTCACCGGCCGCCGCGTGGGCCGAACGGTCGGCGTCAGCGTCCGACGTTTGCACGGGCACGTCCCTCATGAGACCACCACCTTTAGTCGATCGGCCATCCCCCCATCCGACGAGCTCATTGGGATGCCTCAGCACGTCGACCTGCAAACACCACGGGATCCGCGATCGTGAGGGCCAAGAGGTTGGTCGGCGGCGTCGTCAAGGCGCGCTTGACCGAGGGGCTGAAGAACAGCGCCAGCGTCTCATCCTCGAACAGCCGGCCGAGCTTGGTCAGGCGCACCCCATCCTCGCCCTTGCCGTTCGCATAGGGCTCGAGGATGCCGATGTCGCTCAGCCTGCCGGCCAGCGCTCCGTAATGGGCCGAGAGCTGCAGTTTCCTCTCGCCGATCGCGCGCAGCGCGGCATTCTCGATACGGCCGTTACGCAAACCAGTGGCGTAGGACGTCGCCAACAGTTCCTCGTCGTCGATGACGCGGCCGGTAGCCATCGGGGCATAGCCGGACAACACGCCGTCGGCATAGGCGCGGATCCGCGTCTCGTTACGGAACACGTAGCCGTGGCAGTCGTCCCTCGGCGGATCAGCGCTGATGTGCGAATACGACGCCGCACCGACGCCGAGCAGACCGTGCGACGACGAGGTGCGGACCTTCTTGAAGGGATCGGTGAAGTGACGCTCTCGCACGAAGCGGTTGCCGTCGATCTGCTGGTAGCCGAGCGCGGCCATGCCCTGCCAGATCAACATGCGCCCGAGCAGAGTCGCCGTCTCATCCTCGAAGCTGCCGCGCCGGTCTTCGGACTTGTACCAGGCGCCCTGTGGCCGGTCGGCGAAGCGGCCGTGATACCAGGTCAGATGCGGCGGGCGCACCTCCGCTAGCACCTCGAGGTTCTGCCAGGTCTCGGTCGGCGAGCCCTTGTAGAGTCCTTGGATGAGATCGATATTCCAGTTATCGAAGATCCGGCTCACGATCTGTGCGGCGCGGATCGGAATGTCGCGCTTGTACCCGCGTGCCGCATACTTGAGCACGGCGTCATCGAAGGACTGGACGCCGAAGCTCAGGCGCGTGAAACCCTGCTCCTTCAGGAAGCAGAGCTTGTCCTCGCCGTCGGCCGCCGTGATGGTGAGCGGGCTGCCCTCGATGCACACCTCGGCGCCGGGTAAGACTTCGTAACCTTCGTTGATCGCGCGGATGATGTCGTGAAGCGCGTCCTCCTCGAGCACGAGCGGCGTGCCGCCGCCGATATAGATCGACGACAGAACCGTGCCCGATTGCGCGAGCCTGGCACCCCAGAACGCCAGCTCGCGCTTGAGCGCCTCGAGATGGTGCGTCACCCCGTCCTCGCTGGTCTGCGACACCCTGCCCCTACCCGGATAATGCTGCACGGCGTAATGGCAGAAGGTGCAGCGCGTCTCGCAGAAGGGGATGTGCAGGTAGAGGCTGGTGTCGCGGCCGAAACGGATGGTGTCTAGGACGTGGTTCGCGTCGACAGGGATCAGCGAGTCGATCGGCGGATAGACCGCCACCGAATGCGAGCCGCCGAGCACGGTACGGCTGATGCTCAGCCCGGCCGCATGCAGCGCCGGCAGCACGTCTGGGATGCCGAGCCGGCCCAGCGACTCATGAGCGTCGTCGAAGGCCGCGGTCTGTGAACGCATCTCTCTCACATCGGTCAACGCATCCGTCCCCATCAGCCACGCTCCGCGATGATGGTGAGGCACACGTCGGCACGCGGCCCCGGGTCTTCGTCGTCGGTGTAGGTCACGTCGAACGGATTGACGACCCGCGGGATGTAGTGCTTGCGCCAAGCGGTCGCCCTCTCGCCGACCAACGTCGACACGGTCTGTCCCCACACACGCTCGGCGACTACCTTTAGATCTGGGCGCGCGAAGGCGGACTGCATCAAGGTGTAGATGTCGTCGAACTGGACCCATGGCTCGGCGAGCCTGGTGAGCGGCAACCGCACCAGCCGGTGTGTGATGGCGATGCGACCCCCGGGGCGGACGACGCGGGCCATCTCGGCGACAATCGCCGGACCGAGCCCCAACTGCCAGATCGCGCCGGTCCATTCATTGACGGCGGCATCGGCCGTGGCGTCGGGCAGCGGAATGCGTTGCGCCAGTCCGGTGCGGAATTGCAGATTCGTGAAGCCGCGCTCGCAGGCGAAGCGACGCGCGCGATCGGTCACGCAGCGCAACATCTCGATTGAGATGACGAGGCCATCCTGTCCGACGAGCGGCGAGAACCGGCGCGCAACACGGCCGACGCCGCCGCAGACGTCGACGACGATGCTGCCTGGTCTCAGCCGCAGTAGCTCCGGATGGTTGGGCAGCAGGTCTTCCTGCAGGCGAACGAGCTTCTCCTCGGCCTCGGGCGTCTGGCTAAAGGTGTTGTCGCCCTCGGTCAACTTCAGCAGCGGCAGACGCCAGTGCAGATAGGCAATGCGGAAACGATTTCCGGTGTCGGACAGCGTCGCAGGATGGGAGAACGACCTGGCATTGCCGAGCAGGACCTCGTCGCTTGGCAGATTGACGATGCGCACGTCGCCGAAGACATCCTCGATCGCGCGCACGGCCTCGAATACGCCGACGAAATCGCCCTCCGTCGGGTCCCCCGCGGGCCACAGCTCATCGGGGTCGAGTTCCAGGCGCAGTCCGGAAAGGAAAACCGATCCGGCCCAGGCCAGAGCGCGAGCGCGCTCCGCGCCGTCGAGGAACGACCGGCCGGGTGCCATCACTGCATGCACCGGCACACCGACGCGCGTCAGCGCCTCGAGCCCGGCAATGGAGTGCTCCGGCGCAGGCCACGGCACGCCCTCGACGATCACCGCCGCACCGAGACGGCGCAAGGACTGGACAACGCCGGCACCGCAGGTGAGATCGGCGGTCTGTACCATTGCGTGATGGAGGCGGAGTTGGCCCGCCTGGCGCCGGCGCGCCAGCTCGGCCAGCGTCGCGGCATGGTCGGCAAGGTGCGCGCAGCGCAGATGTAGTTCCGGCGCGCTCGCTTCCGCCTCGACATCGGCTCGGATCTCGTCAGCCGACGCTACATCGAGGTCTAGAGCGACGGTGCGGCACAGCTTCGTCCGGCGCATATCCTCCGCCGCGCGCCGCAACTGCGCCAGCTCGTCGGCGGACGGAGCCGCCTGCGACGTCACATGCAGGAAGCCGTACTGCCGCAGCGCGGCGAGCATCGTATGGATCAGATGTTGATCGTCGAAGCCCTCGCGCAAGACGCCGACCCTGATCGGTTTGCCCGCCAGCGCGGTGACGAAGTCCGACAGTCCCTCCCCCGGCGGCACCGCCATGCCGACCTCGAAATGGCCGTGGCACAGCAGTCGATGTCCGGCAATCTCGATGCCCAACATTTCGACCGCGGGATCGAGCATCACGAACGCACAGTGGGACCGCAGTGCATCTGTGATAGCTGAGCTCGTTCTCGAAACGACGGCGTCGCTCCCGTCGTTACGGCCGGCGCCCTCGCCGACGACAACACCGGGCTCGGCGACCCCGTCGATCACGCTGAGTTCATAGAAGGAGCGACGGCGTCGCTCCTGTCGCTAAGGCCGGCTCCCTCGCCGACGACAACACCGAGCTCGGCAAGCCCTTCGATCACCGTCAGCGCTTCATCCGCGGACAGGCTGTCCAGCGCACGCGCCACGTCGGCGGCCGCCTTCGACGTTGCCAACAGATCGAAGATGCGAGCCGATCGTTCGGACAATTCCGCATAGGCCGGCTCGCTCTCGGCGACCGGGAAGTAAATCAGCCAACGTCGCGGCGATGACTCTAGCGTCTCGGAGGGATCGTAGCCCTGCGGGTTCTCGATCCAAGGCGTGAGGTCGTGGCGCGAGGCGACGACGATCCCGGCGGGGCTAGCGACGAAGCGTGAGGGCGGGAGATCCGGGCGCGCAGCGGCACGGGCATCGCGGGCGCCGGTGTCCGGCCAGAGTGAGACCGCGGTCGCGCCGAGACGCCGGGCAAGCGCGACCAGCGCCCGGTCGAGCGCCAGCACGTCTTGGTGCGCCGCCGCAGCGAATTCCGGACGCGTCGAGAGATAGTCGACGAAGGCACCGGCGAGGCGCCAGAAATTCGGGCCGTCGTCCGCATAGCCATTCACTCGCGCGAAGTCCGCTGCCACGGCGTCGACGTCGAGCTCGCTCATATAGAGCAGATGCTGGCTGAGTGGCACGCGGCTCAGGGCGGCGAGCGCGTTGCGCACAAGGCCGCGCCGATACATACCGATGTTGGTGTCGGTCGCCTGCGGCGTGCGGGCGTACTCGGCAAGCACCTCTTTCTCGGCAGCGTTAAGGCCAGCAACCGCGGCCGCATCAGCGCCGCCCGGATGTGTGAGCCATTCGACAAGGTCGTCGTCCTTCAGGATCCGCCGCCACGTGTCCCACACCAGGCGGGCATCCATCACACTGCCAACTGCCGGGTCGTTCGCCGGCTCGCCGCGCCGTAAGCGCGGTCCCACGCGGTGCGCCCGCGCTCGAGGTCGGCGAGGATGAGATCGATGGTGCGCGCAGTGTCGAGCGTCTCCCCGCCGCTCCGCAGTGCCTCGGCTTCGTATTCCAGGATCACCGCGCCGGGGCGGGCGCGCGACAGCACGTCGTCGAGCAGCTCCCACACCGCCTCGGCGACCTGGGTGTCGTGCAAGTCGTGATACTGGTCGTCGATCCAGCGGCCCCCGGCCATGTGGATACAGATGACGCGGTCGAGCGGGATGGTGTCGAGGAAACGCGCGATCGAATAGCCGCTGGCTCCGTGGTTCTGCTCGTTGGCGTAGACGTTGTGCAGGTCGAGGTGCAGATAGCTGCCCGAAAGTTCGAGGAGGCTCGCGAGAAACTCCTCTTCCGGCATGTCGCTGCCAGGACAGGTTCGGTAATAGGCGGCGTTCTCGTGCGCGAGCGGCACGCCATAGAGATCCTGCAGCGCGCGTGCCCGCGCCGCGACGCGAGCGACTTCGGCGCGTGAGAACTGCAGCGGGCTGCTCCACACGTCGCACCAGGACCCGTCGCTATAGAAGCAGTGATCCGCTACCCAGGGGACGTTGAGTCTCTTGGCTAGAGGTACGTGGCGCCGCACAGCCGGCGTGGTCATCAGATCGTCGAACCCGAAATCGCCGCCGTAGTTGGAGTGGCCGATGATCGGAAAGCGGGCGGCGGCCTCGCTCATGACGCCGGACATGCCCGGCGACATCATGCCCGGGCCGTCGAGCGGCGCCATCACGCCGTCGAACAGCATCTCTAGAACGTCGAGGGGTTGGTCCAGGAAGGGAAACCACCCCATCAGTGCCGGATTGAACTGAAGTCCGACTCCTAGCCGCGGAACGTGGATAACGGCGCCCTCGACCGGTCAGCCCGCGCGGCCGTGACCGCCCAGAGCCTTTCGTTTGTCACCCCGCTGCGCACTTGGCGGCATCCGCCGCGCATTTCACTGCCATCGCCCGCGCCGCCGCCGCCGTCGCTGCGCACTTCGCTGCATTGGCCGCGCACTTCGCTGCCGTAGCCGCACACTTCGCAGCGTTCGCCCGCGCCAACGCCTGGCCAGAGGTCGCCGCGCACTTGGCAGCAGAGGCCGCGCACTTGGCGGCATTCGCCGCGCACTTGGCGGCAGTCGCCGCGCACTTGGCGGCATCTTCGGCTCTCGACACTCTTTCCACCGACAGCTTCTTGACATCACGGCGTTCAGCCACAGGCCCTCCTTTGTTAAATCGAATGCAAGCAGAACCGGGGGGCGCTTGTCAAGCCCGGTTTTCTCCGGGCAATTAGCTTCATGGCAAGGGTCGGTTGAAGCTACCAGACCTCAGGTAGGCGACTTCGTCATCGCGCCTACGCGGTTCCAGGAATCAGGGAGGGGGGTACGGATTTCGAATACTTTGCAATGATCTCGTCGCAGCCTCTTTCATGGCAGCGATGTGGTTCGGCCTGCGAATCCGGCGCGTGGCCGGAAGGGGCCGCGGGCGATCTCGGAACGGATCCCGAATCGGGACCGGTCCGGCTCGCCGAGCACGTGGCGCCGGCGCCGGCGTCGCCGTCGGCGCTGGCGCTGCGCGAACGCGATTCGTCAGCCGCGCGCCGGGGCAATTGTTAGTCGGGGAGAACTACCTCCGGCTCACGGAGGTCCCCCGCCACGGCAACGGCTTCGGCCGAATGGCCCTCTCGGATGCACGCCTCCGACACGTTGCGACCATCAACGTAGTCGAGGGTACTGCTGGAGAAGATCACGGTGACTTCTAGCGGCTCTTCCACGACCGCGACCGGTGAGGTCTCTGGCGGATTGACGGCCCATGCGTAAAGGACGAGGGTGGTGGCGGTCACTGCGCGGGCCCCCATGGGTCATCGGCGATCGGACGATGCCGCCACGATCTCCATCGACGTGTTAAGGCGAGGCGGCTCGCCAACTCAGCTGCAATGATTGCGTACGTTCGTGGACACGACCCGCCGCTTTGCTCGTATGCGTACGCCAAGGGACGTTGCCGTGCTCCCGACGTCGCTGTTCGCGGCTGCTGTAGTCGACCCGGCTCTGTCAAACGGCTCCCTCTCGGTCTTAAGGGATCTTCTTCTCGTACGCCCCGATGTCACATACCGCGGCGCCCCCAGTCGTGCCGGGCTGTGGGCGGGTGATGCCGCGTTGGTCGAGACCCGGGCAATTTGCGTTCGACCCCTCGTCGATCCCGCGCTGCCGGGGAGAAGCGGAATCGTATTCGTGGGGCCTCCGTGGTGCTGAAGGTCTCCGAGGAACGGGTCATCATCGACGAAGCTGGACCCACATCCGCCGGTGTCGGAGAGGTTATTCACGCCATCGATGCCGCCATACAGCGACACAACTCTGCGCAAGTGTTTGGCCGTCGACAGACATCCTCGCCGCGCAGAGTGTGGTTTCCACGGGGCCGATGATGCGGCCAAAGCGCTACGGAGGGATGCTGATGAAGGGAAGGAATAGGAATCGGGGAAGTAACTGGCGCCCTACTGCCGGAAGTGCTCGCACATCAGGGAGCAGTGCGTCCCGGGCCAAGGACAGCCACGGGTCTAAGCGCCAGACGTCTTCCACGCACGGCACGAGTAGGCGCGGCCTCAGGCGATAGGTGCTGGTGGACGCCCCCCGGACGCGCTTCGCGGGGGGCGTCCCCGCCAGGTCACCAACGTCACCGCTGCTCGATCTGTGGAGGGAGGAATGGCCCCCTAAGAGCTGGATCGGTTGCGCGATCAACTCTCCGCTCATCCTCGCTGCCGCGACCGCGGACAACACACGCGCAACCGAATATATGAGCCGTCCCCGTCCTAGTCCGGGACCAACTTGGGACACAAAAAGGCCGCGAAAGACCACGAAACGATGAAAAAGCACCACTATGGAGGAGGACACAACACAGCAGGTCAGAGGCAGGATTCTGGCATCGCCGCAGGTCATGGCGCCCCCTCTGATCAAACTTCTAATCCGAGGGTCGGGGGTTCGAATCCCTCCGGGCGCGCTAGATATGGGCAGGTCAGAGCCCCTTTACGACTCATCTGAGGTCGTGTACGCACGCTATGTTCGCGCCCCACAAGAAGCCCGCCGCGCGACCGACGATCGAAACCCGTCGATCCCCAGCTGATACGCGGATTCTTGATCCGAGGGTGCCGGTTCCATTCGAAAACGGAAGAATGGAACTCGTCGCTTAGTCATCCCCGCTCACTTGCCTGCTGCCGAAGATATAACCGAGGACGGCACCCAAAAGTGGAACGATCGGGTTTACGAGGAAGACCTGGCCGAGGTCCTTAAATTGCACGACCCACTCGTCTCTCATTTCTCGCCATGCTTGAAGAGGTTCGATGGAGGAGTCGGCGGTCACCAATTCCCGAACCTCCTCGAGTCTTGGGTAGGTCTTGAGCCCATAGAGAACTAATAGCGCCACCTCAACGAGGACCAAACCGAGTAGCCACAAGAAGATCCAGTACCCGAGGCGCGCCATGCCGGAGATCTCTTGAGGTGTTCCCAGATCGGAACTCGCAACGATCTCATCGATCGTGACGCGATTGGTAGCCATCTATTCGTCGGGGGTTAGAACGACCTCGGTCTCATCCCCGTTGGCGTTCCGGATGATTATTCGGCCACCCTTCGCCTCTTCATTCTGGAGGTACTGGAGGAGGGCTACGGCTTTCTTGAGGGCCTGCGCCTTCGCGATCCCGCGCTTATCAGCCAGAGATGCCAGCACGTGGTCCATTTCGTCGTCGATGCGGAAGGTCGTCTTAGCCATGTCGCACTCCAACAGCACTAGGCGGTGGTCCCCACAAGGAAGCGTACTTCTTCAATCTCCGGGGGTCCCAGCACAGACATTTTCTGGACTCGTCCCTCCGTACAGCCCTCTGGAAGCCCGTTGGGAACCCGGAACAATCGACGTCAACGCGGCGATCAACCCCGTCTTCACCCCCCGCAGCCTCTTTAAGCACCTCGGCCGCAGCAAGGGATCCTGCAAGCGCCGAAACGAATGGCGCAGAGACCGCTACTTCGCCACCAGCTATTGCGACGGGAGCTTGGGCATAGAGATACCTGCGAACGAAGGCTCTGAACTCGTCGACGGGGAACTGCACGGAGTCCCCCGACACAGAGACGTGCATGACCGCTAGGTCGGCTTCGCTGATCACATCGCCCCTAAGTAGCTCCCGTATCCTTCCGCGAGAAAGGTCAGTCATCTCCGCGTAGACGTCCACCTCATCGGCTGGGTCCGAGACGTCAAGGAACGGGCAATAAAGACATCCACTCTCGTCGCCGAATAGATGCCTGCTGACGTGGAACGACAGTCTGTTGACCCCAACGTTGATCGTGGTTCGCGCGAGCAAGTCAGTGATGTCCCTGCGGGCAGCGATCGAGTCCACTGCGGAAATGGCTAGGGCCGGCGCTGAGTCCTCGAGATCAAAGATGTAGTTGGCGGCATCGGTTTGATGACCCTGGACTCGCAAGGTCGAGTCTGCCGCCAAGCCCTCGAGCCAACCCGTCTTGGGCCCGCTCGATTCTGAGAGAAAAGCGGGATAGCGCCAACGGTTGCGTTCTTCGAGCGTGTCGGGGTCTACCAGATCGATAACCCCCTCCGCCTCGGAAAGTAGAAGCGTGTAGATGGTCGATGATCCAACCGACCCTCCACCGAAGCACGTCGCCATGACAGGCCCCGCTCTGGAGATCCGAGCGGTATGCCTGAGCTCGTAGTTCACGAGGTTCCACTCGAGAGTCACGTCTGCAAGAGCAGTGGAGGGGAGTTCGGGCAGCAACTCCCTGAAGATGATGCTCGCG
Organism: Actinomycetota bacterium; assembly: GCA_030862115.1. Taxonomy (GTDB): domain Bacteria; phylum Actinomycetota; class CADDZG01; order CADDZG01; family WHSQ01; genus JALZEK01. The sequence goes on along the minus strand of JALZEI010000243.1, from coordinate 18,152 downwards.
GCTAGGGCGGCGGCGGCGTTAACAGCAGGGCCTTTGCCTGACAGAACAGGATGCGGGTCACGGCTAACAGAAAGGTTCCAGCCGTCGCTAGAGACGTACAGATCAGCGTTGGTCCCGGAAAAGCCCACGTCAACAACGAAGCGGGTGCAGCGGGTGGGCAGGTCTGAGCCTTCAGTGAGCCGAGGCTCGATGAACTTTCTCAGATAGCAATCAAGGCGCGATGGTGCCGACGGCATTTCGGCTCCCTCGAGACTTAGCCGCGTACCCAGACGCACCAACAGATTCGCCAAGGCTAGGGCCAGCCGCTCCGACCCCCGTCCCACACGGATCGTCACGACGGTCGAATCGAATCGTTCTGCTACCTCGATCGAAGATTCATCGCTACCGATAAGTGTCTCTAGGGCCTCTGCTCGGCCGTCCGTCACTCGACCGCAACCATTTGTGACGTCTCGTGCTCGCTTAACGGGACCCAGTCCCCGTTCCTGCGAACCAGGACTGCACATGCCTCGAGGCCTCGTCTTAGACCCAGGCCGAAGAATGGCACGACTATCGAGAAAGACCCTTCCGCCGTCAATCCGGGGTTGCGGTCATCGGTATGTGAGTGGAACGCCTCTCCGGGATGCGAATGCAGTCTGGCGACATAGCGCCAGTCATTTCGAAGGGACGCTGCGAGCTGGAGCTTGCCCTCCGGGGTGACCTCTACCCAGCAGTCGGGATAGGTGCCGGCTACCTGATCGGGAAGGACGAACTCATGCGCTTCGGCAACATCATCGATGATTGGCCCTGCTAGGAAAGTCGTCCCTTCGCGGCCGCGCGCTCCTACGCCCTCTAGGAACGCTCTTGCCGCATCAAGAACATTAGCCTTGATCCGCAGAGCGATCATTTCAAGACACCGGCTTTCTTCAGAAGGCCCTTGATCGTTTGAGGGATCCGGAAGCGATGCCGGTATCGATCCCACGAATCGCCGAGGTGAGAAGGATGGTTGTGATACTCCGCGATTCCCTGCAGGCAAACGAAGGGGCGATGGACGACAGGGTGAATGCTGTGAGCAACCCCCGGCGTCCACGATCCGATCGGTAGGACATCGCCGGTGAAGGGGCTGACCATCGTCACGGATGGAGGCTGGGCATCGAATCCTTTGCAGTCAAGCTTGAACAGTCCCGATCGACCGTCCGGTCCTTGTTCGAACGCGAGGAATATGACAGACCCCTTGCGGTCCACGTGAATTCCCGTTCCTGCGAGATCCAGTTCCGCGCGAAGGACCTCCAGCTCCTCGTCCAGGAGCTGCTCTAGATCCTTGCGTCGCATCCATCCACCTGCGGGCCTCGGGCGATGATGGCCAGCTGTGAACCGACGACGACGCTGGACTCCTCGAGGGACTGGGAATCTGGCAGCTCGGCTGCACGGCCCCCAATGACGAGGGCCAGCGCGTAGTCCCCATCGGACATGGCTCCTTGGTCGACGAAGTGCTTTACAGCGGCCTTCAGCACCGAGTGGATCTTGTGCTTCGGGCCGAAGTGATCGGTTTCCCAAGGTGCCCCGTTGGTTGCCCTGATCGTAAGCTGGAGCTTGTTTCCGGCCATCTTTCCTCCTTGCAATCCTGTACAGTAGTGTCTACAATTGCTGACATCGTACCCACTAGGAGACAGTATTGTCAACAACTGAAGACAGGGCCCAGCTGCTCGGTGCTCGTATAGCTGAGCGAAGGAAAGACCTCGGGTGGAGCCTTGCTGAGGTCGCAAGGAGGACGGGTCTGTCTCGGGCCTACATCCACGCCCTTGAGAAGGGCCGCGGCAAGCGGCCTGGTGCCGACGTCGTCCGCAAGCTAGAGGAGGTGCTCGGGCCCCTGACCGATAGCCGTAAAGTGAGGCCTCCGACCCCCCCGAGTCTAGAGGCACTGGCCAAGGAGCGCTCCATCCCCGACTCGGAGATAGCTGTCCTAGCAGCCCTCAGGGTCCGTGGGGAGCCCCCCAGGACCCTTGAGAGATGGCGGTTCATATATGACGCCCTTCTGGCGAGCGAATCCATGGATCACCCATCCAACCATTGACAGACACCCGGTCATGTTGTCCCTTATCCTGAATTCGTTGCGGCCCGCTTCAATCTTGTCGGGGGCTCAGGAGAGAGGGTTTGCCGTGGCCGGAACCAATAGCGACGATCAGGTCTTGCCCGATCTGACGGCGATCTCGGGGCTCGAGGTCACAGACCTCCTCGAACTCGTGAGTCCTTCCGACCGGCGAGAGCTCCAGAAGAAGCTCGAGGAGATGGTTCGTGTCCGCCGACAAGCCGAAGCCGACTCAGCCACCCTCAGACTCAGCTGACCCTGACGTTCCCGCTGTAGCTCGCGACGACCCACCCCTAGCCTGGGACGAGCCTGACCCCGTAGGTATCTTCGTCCTAACGGATCAATCGGGATGGGATGCCTTAGCTGCGAGATACCCAACCGACTGGGAAGTCCCGCTCACGCGCTGTCTCGAGGTGGCGCGACGGTCGGGAGCTATATCGGCCGTGGTCGAGACTCGGTACATCGATCTCGACTATCGAAGCGAGTACTCGGCGTTCTACTCACGGACGTTCCCCAGCATCCCCGATAGCGCCCACCGCATCCACTTCTTCAGCACCATCGTGGGCAGGGAGGCACTGTGGGATGGCGCGAGTGACGGTTCCTATTTGGGATACGTCGTGGTTCGCCCGTCCGAGCTAGGGCGAGTGGGGAGGACGCTGCTCAAGCCTCCGCCTGGCCATTTCGACTCGGTGCGGACATCCGTCATCGACCATGTGAACTTTCTCGGTCGCACCTTGCAGGTAGAGGGGGTTCCGTTCGCCCAGCAGGACACCCAACTCGGGCGCTGCGCCCACGCAGCCGCCTGGGTGTGTCACTTCTCGGCCCACAAGCGGGGCGATGTTGCACGCAGAGCCATGGCAGAGTTCCCCCTCTCGGCCAACCCAGGGTTAGGTCTGGGTCGACCCCTTCCATCCGGCGGGCTGACGGTTCAACAGATCCTTGAGTTGTTCCGTGTCTTCGATCTTCCCGCCGCGTTCTACAAGGTAAAGGAACTGCCGACCCAACCACCACTGCCATGGATGCCCGAGGTGGATGACCCTCAGCCGTCTTCCACCACAGACGGTGAGGTCAACGCGAGCGCGCTCGTGTCGATCTGTTGCCGCTATCTCAATTCGGGATTCCCGGTGCTGGTGGGAACTTCTTCGCATGCCTTCGTTCTATGCGGCTACTCGAGAACGAAGAGGAACGGACAAGACTGGATCACGTTCATCCGTCATGACGACCAACGAGGTCTCTACCTCGAGGTCGACGACGTTCTCAATGACGTCGATCCTGCGACGGGCGACAAATACGGGCCGTGGCAGTACCTGATTGTTCCTTTGCCGGACAAACTGTGGCTTTCAGCCGAGGCAGCAGAGTCACGAGGTGCTCAGATGCTTTGGGCGCTCGCGACAGAAGCCGCCCCACATGTATCGGAAGCGGGACTCTTGATTGATCTCGCCCCAGAGAGGCTCGCTCTTCGCACCTATGCCACCACGGCCAACTCATTCAAGGCTCGGCTTGATCGCGGACTCGACCCGACGTTGATACGAGAATACCGCTTGGCGAGGTTCTCCCGCTACGTGTGGGTAGTGGAGGCAGTCGATCGCGACTTGAGGTCGAAGGCAGAGCCTTGCGTAGTTGGTGAGGTCGTACTTGATGCGACCTCCAGCGACACCCAACCGGAACCGCTGGCCGTCCACGTACCAGGACTAGCCGCCGTACACAGGACAAAGGGGCCGCCACGGTTCCCCATCAGGTGTTCCGTCGATCCCTACCGGACCGGTGGCGTCGGCCCCTGCTAATGCGAAATCCGCCAAGAAGTTGTAGTAAGAGGCACACGAACGCGACCGTGCTCGGATCTGGATGATCTTGACACAGCCGACCTAGACTCGAAACCTACGCGCCTTCCTCGTTCGCTGACCTGAATCGGCGCCGGTTTGTTAGAGCGGAACGAGGTAGGCGCCGGCCCAGGTCGGTTGAAGCGGCGCCAGGCGCGCCGATTAAGAATCGCTGAGGCCCTCGTCGCCAACGTCACCAGCGTCCTCTGTCGCGGCACCAAAATCCCCGAATCCACCCCGACGCGATCCAATGCTCGACTGCCGATGGGCTCTGCGGACACTTCCTGAGCTCCGTTTCACCTAACAAGAACCCGACGCGACAACGGAAAATGGTGCTCAACGTCACTCTCTGTTGAGCAATGAAAAGAGTTGGTCACAGGCCAGATCGACAAAAAGTGCTGGTCAGGCGATTGGGCGCGATGTCAAATGGGGCGGGGGTTCGAATCCCTCCGGGCGCGCTCGATCGACGGGAACAGCGCGTGGCCGCCTAGCAGTCATGCCGTAGCGGACGCGCCTCGCTCTTCGCCCAGTGCTCGCCGTGACGCGTAGATGAGGCCGGCGGAGACGGCGACCGCGAACAGGTTCAGGAACAGCGTGTAATCGACGGCGAAGGCAGCCAACTCCTCGACGTTCTTCGCAGAGGTCGGCAGCACGCCTACGACAGCGAAGAGCGCGTGGACGATGGTTCCCGCGACGACTGCCGCGGCTGCGAAGACGAGGCCGAGGTACGCAGCGAAGCGCCAACCGTAGTAGTTCGCGTTGATCTTCAGCGACGGCGGAACGAGGAAGTCGGAATAGAGGAATGCCATGATGCCCCGAACACGACGCCGTTCTGGAACAAGATCGCGGCGAGCGGGCCGTTGCCCATCGACCCGATGACCGTCAGAACCGCGAGGAACGGGGCGAGGAGAGCGTGCAACGGGACCAACACCCAGGCCGTCATCCCCGTGGGGAAGATCGCCTTGAAGAACGACGCCGGGACGAACGCGGCGACCGCACCTGCGATCGTGAAACCGATCGCCAACTCCTTCCACACCATCCCCCACTCCATGAGATAACGGCGCCCGATGTGCTGCCATGCCTCACCGCTCGTCAGCCGGTCCCGCCACCGTTCCGGGAGCTGATCGACTGAATCGCCTGCGTCCTGCGTCATCTCTTGCGCGTGCTCCAAGGCGCGCCGCGACAATGCATCGGGTCTCGTCATGCGGACGATCGCGGCCATCACCGCAACGAGGATCGGCGCCCCGACGAAAAGCGCCAGCGCGAACTGCCAGCCGAGGAAGATGAAGGCAAGCGCTGCCACCTCGATCGCGAGGTTGGTGGACGCGAACATGAAGGCGAGCGCAGCGATGAGATGCGCCCCCTTGGCCCAGATGCTGCGGGTCGCCGACAGCGCCGCGAAGGAGCACGACGACGAGGCGAAGCCGAGCAGCATCGCGAGGCCCACCTTCTTCGGCTTCGCATCGCCGAGGTACTTGGCGGCCTCGCCGCGAGACAGGAAGATCTGGATCGACGCTGAAATGGCATAGCCGAAAGCCAGCGCCCAGAACGCCCTCCAGAACAATCCCGCACCCGTAACAACGGCCTCCCACGGGCTCGCCGCGACGTCCATCTACGTGCTCGCGACGGTGCGCGATCGTCGCATCGCCAGCCCCTACGGACGGGTCCACGTGTTGCCGCCGTCTTCGCTCACGTACACCGACGCCTCGGGTGCGTCGAGCACCGCGGCATACAGGACTTCGGGATCGTGGGGGCTGAACTCGACGATCGACGCGCCTTCGGGGATCTCAAGTGGCTCCCAGCTCTCGCCGCCGTCGGTACTCTCGGCGGCCGAGCCCTGCGTCGTCACAACGATGTGCTCGGTGTCCTCCTGATCCCAGGTGACCCACATCGCGCCTTGGAGTTCGCCGAGGGCTTCCCACGTACGGCCCCCGTCGGTGCTTTCGACCGCGCCACCTTGCATGTCCGGTGCAAGGACATGGTCGTCATCGCCCGGGTCGACCTGGATACGACCCATGAACGCGCCCCCGAACTCTTCCGAGCGCGCCTCCCAACTCTCGCCGCCGTCGGTCGACGCGAACGTCCCTACCCCTGCGATCCCGGCGTAGACGACTTCGTCGCCGGCACCGAGTGCATGGACATCGGTCGACGGCAAGCCCTCTCCGTTACGTTGTTCGAAGGTCTTGCCGCCATCGGTCGACGCGCTGATCCCAGGATGCCCGCCGACCAGGATCAGGTCGTCGGTGAACGCCCAGCCCATCGCATCGGCGCCGCGGAGGCTCTCGATCACCTCCCACGTCTTGCCGCCGTCGGTGGAGACGGACACTCCCGAGTGGCTGCCGATGTACAGCGTGTCGGGATCCTCGGGGTCAACCACGAGTGAGTGGAGATCAGCTCCCACAACCGGTTCCGACACCGCCACTCCCGGAGCCGGCGCGTCGGTCTGACCCGCGCGGAGCGCGATCACGACGATGGCGAGCACGGCGAGACCTGCCGCCCACGGTAACCAGCGATAACGCTGATACCAAGGCGGAGGGGGTTTCCTTCTCGAGCCCGGTCGGCGCTGACCCTTTCCCGACGTCTTGCCCGGTGTCTGGCGCGTCTGACTCTTAGCCATCGACGATCTCGGTCTTGTCCTCGAGCGCGCGCTCGGCTTTCAACAAGGCGATTTCCTCGCGAAGCTCCCCAATCTCCCGCCGTGCGTCGGAGTCGTCCGTCCCTCCGTGGCCTTTGTGCATGTTCCTCATCGTCGGGATGCAGATGAGCGCCATCATCCCCACGCATGCGATGACGGGTAGATAGGCAATCAGTGTTCTCAAGATGACCCCTCCGATAGCTAGACGTTTCACGCGCCTGCATCAAGGCGCGCGCGGATACGTCTAGGCGAAACGCGGAGGTCTGTAGAGCGAGCGGGCGAGAAGAATCCGCCGCGATGATTCTCGGCGGGAGGGCAGTCGAGAACCCCTCAGCAGGACGACCAGCATGAACAGGGAGAGGAGGGCCGCGCAGATCCCGAGCGCAATGGTCTTCGGGGAGGTGCACATCGGACAGTCGCCCATCTCACCCATCCCCATGGGCAGGGCGATTGCGACCAAAAGCAGGATCAGGACGAGCGCCAGCAGCGCCTTCATCGACCCAGATTACCCGCGCATGGGTTCACTCACAGACGAAGATGCTCCCGTCTTTCCTTGAACTCATCATGGTCGATCTCGCCCTTGGCGAAACGCTCCTCCAGGATCCGCAGCGCGGATCCGTCACCTCCCGAGGAGGAGCTTCCCGGCCACAATCTGCGAACGAGCACGATCCCTCCGATCACCAGCGCCGCGAGAATCAGGGCGGGGAACAGCATCATCCACGTCATCGAACCCGCGCCCATCGAGCACGCACAGTCCATCATCTCGCCACCTCCTCTCTTCTCTTCTTCTTACCCGATCGCCGCAACTTTCTCGGGTGCCAGCCGCGCGAAGAAACGCAGCAGGAGCCGCGTGAAGAACCCTTCCTCGAAGCCCGCAGGGTCGATTAACCGCTGCAGGACGTGGCCCTCGAACAGCGCGATCAATGCGGCGGCCAGCTCGCGCGGCGGCGAGTCGAGGTCCATACCCAGCTCTCTCGACTGGCGCTCGATCATGTCCGCGATGCCGGCGCGCCATACCTCGTATTGGGCCGCGAACCGTTTTCGGAGCTGAGAATCGCGCACCGCTCGTGACCAGAACTCCATGTAGAGCAGGCACCACTGACGGTCCTTAGCGACCAGGGAATCGAGGAACTCGCCGCCCGATCGGATCCTTTCGTCGGCGGTGACGCCTTGCTGGAAGGCCGCCGCGATGTCCCGGAGGCTCGTCTGGATGCGAGATTCGATCAGGGTCAGGAAGAGCTCGTCCTTGCTTTCGAAGTTCGAGTAGAACGCCCCGCGCGAGAACCCCGCTCGCTCGGCTATCCCCTCGACGGTCGCGGCCTCGTAGCCCACCCGGGTGAAGACGTGGGCTGCGGCCCCAAGCAGGGCTGCCCGGGTAGACGCCTGCTTCTCGGCTCTCGTCATGCGCTTGACGGCTCCCATGCCCCTCCACTTGCATACACGTTCGTATCTAGATACCGTAGCGTATCTGAATGCAGACTGCGCTCGATCGAACAGGAGTCCTCTTCAGGGCCCTATGGGTCGCCTTCGTCGTGCAGGTCGCCGGCCGCCTCCTCGACTTTCGGTGGCACGCGATTCACGACGAGTTCGAGACCGGTCGCGACCAGATCACCGCGCACTGGCTCGTCTGGCTCGGGACGCTCTTCGTTCTCGTAGTCGCGCTCCGCGCTCTACGAGGTGACTCCTCGCCGACCGAGCGCCGCGGCTACCACGTCGTGCTGTGGTCGAACGTGATCTACGTCGTCGTTGCGATCGTCCACTTCCTCCAACACCTCGACCACCAGGAGGTGGACTGGGCCCACATTCTGCTCGCCGTAACCAACATCGCCTCGGCGATCGGAGTGATGACGGTCACTGCGGCCAGGCGAAAGCGAACGACACCGGCGATCCCATGACGGCTCATACAGTCGACGTCGAAGCCGAGAACCAGAAGATCCGACGTTCGTGGGCGAAGCAGGCTAAGCGCTACGACAAGTCCATCGGTTTCTTCGAGCGGCGCGTGTTCGGGCGAAGCCACCGTCCGTGGGCCTGCCAGAAAGCCACCCGGAACACGCTCGAGGTCGCCATCGGAACCGCACTCAACCTGCCTCACTATCCAGAAGACGTCGAACTCACCGGGATAGACCTGAGCCCGGAGATGCTCGAGATCGCGCGCGAGCGCTCGGCCGAGCTAGGTAAGGCGGTCGACCTACGTGAGGGTGATGCACACAACCTGCCCTTCGACGATGAATCGTTCGACACCGTCGTTTGTACCTATTCCTTGTGCAACATCCCAGATCCACAACGGGCCGTGGACGAGATGAAGCGGGTTCTCAAGCGCGGAGGAAGGCTGATTCTCGTCGATCACATCCGCGCCACGAACAAGCCGGTGTTCTTCTTGCAGAAGGTGATCGAGTTCCTGTCCGCGCGCTTCGAAGGTGAACATATGACGAGGCGCCCTGCCGATCAGGTCGCGGTTGCCGGATTCGACATAATCGAACAAGATCGAATGGGCGTTGCGGGACTCGTCGAACGACTGGTTGCGGTCAAGCCGAGGTAGACGACCCGCAGCAGACTCTTATCCGAGGGTCGGGGGTTCGCATCCCTCCGGGCGCGCTGATAAAGACAGAACCGACTCCTGGACAACTATTTCGCTCCGCGTACCGTCGTATTCGACATGAGGCATCTTCTCGCGTGGTTCAGCGCGCTTACTCTTGTGGCTGCGCTCGTTTCCTGCGACCCCGCGACCGAGGAGGCCGCGCCGCGCCCAAGTGACCCACGAGCCAGCTCCCCTGCGGACGATTCCCTGATCGCGTTCAACACCCAGAGTCGGCGCGACCTGAAAGCGAGGAACCCCATGCCGCGCGTCGCCCTGGTTCCTCTAGGCGGTGGAGAAGTCCAGCGGTTGCACAAGGGCAGCAATCCCACCTGGTCGCCCGACGGCACGCGGCTCGCGTTCCAGTGCTATCCGGGGATCTGCACCATGGATACCGACGGAACCGACCTCGAACGACTCACCAAGCCAACGGGCCATGTCCAAGACGAGGGTCCTTCGTGGGGTCCCACCGGTCACATCGCATTCACACGCACGTACTTGGGCTTCGACCGCGGCCCCGACATCTTCGTGGTTCCACACACGGGCGGTGAAGCGACGCCGATAATCGAGAAGGGCTCGAACCTCAGTCCGACATGGTCCCCCGACGGCGACTCGATCGCGTTCATTCGAGGACTGGGCACCTCCCTCGAAGCACCCAAGAGCGGTTTCCGGTTGTGGCGCATGCGCTTGGATGGAACCGATCTCCGCCGGCTCACTACCGAGGGTGCAGCGCGACCGGACTGGTCCCCCGACGGAGCAACCATCGTCTTCGACAGGGACTCTGCGCTGTGGACCATCCCGGCCGAAGGCGGTGCGATGCACAAACTCACGCGCGCTACCACCGGTCGCCACACCGAAGGCATCGGCGCCTTTCCCAGTTGGTCACCCGACGGGAAGCGCATCGTCTATATGTGCCAGACGGGCGAGTTCGACGACAACGACCTATGCACGATCAATGCCGACGGCACGGGTCGGACGACGATCCTCGACACGCCGGCCAACGAAGGTGTTCCCGCGTGGCAGCCTGACTCAAGAGTCGCAAGGGTGGGTCCAAGCAACAGCCGATCGTGGCCCAAGGGACCCTTCGCACACAACTGCTTGCCCGAGAACGCGGATGCCCGCGGTGATTTTGATGGAGACGGAATGGCGGAGAGATCGCGTTTCGAGCCCGTATTCGACGGGGACGGGCATGCCGGCTGGACGGTGGTCCTCGGCGACCGGGATGGGTGGCATGAAGAGAGCCGCGCTCGCGTCGATGCCGAATGCCCCGAGGCAATCGGCACGAGGGACGTTGATCAGGACGGAGACGACGAACTGTTCTTCGACACCGGAAAGGGCATGACTGCGGCCCTAGTGGATCTTCTCGTGTATCGCGCCGGAAGGTTGCGAGAAGTCACCTACCGACCCGGGAGCACACTCCTGTACGTGGGGTCGAGCATGTCAATGAGGTCGGATCTCCGGTGTCATCCCACCGAGGGAACACCTCTTTTCGAGATCGTCAGGGTTGATGAGCAGCGACAAAGAGTGACTTCGACCAGGTTCTCACTAAGAGGACAAGTGCTGGTCAAGACCGGCACCTTCCCGATCCGTGGCGATGCCGATGGCCGACTCCGCTGCTTCGGACTCAGGTGGACCGGTTATTGATGAGGACGGCGCAGGGGGCGCCCCTGATCTATCCCGCACGACGAGCAGGGGTCGGCGTGAAGATTGGGTGCGGCGCTCTTGTGGATTCGCCGCCTGCGGGGTTACGACCTTCCCGCTCGATGCCGAACGACAGGAGGCCGAGCAGGCCCGGGCCGCCCGCCCGGCGAACGCTCAGAGACGAAGCGGCGACGGAGGTTGAGGATCATGACGAGGCGGACCCGCGCACTGCTCCTGCTGGCGGTCCTCGGCGCGGGCGCGACCCCGGCGGCCGAGGCGGCCGCGCTGACCGCGAAGCGGCCCCGACAGCAGACCTATTTCGTGGTCCCGGGGCTCCCGGACCAGTGCGCGCTCTCGACCGACCCCGCCCTCGCGGATCCGGGCACCTGCCGTGACGACTACGCCGGCGTCCAAAGAGAGGCCCTGGGGGGCGCCCCACTCGAGCTCCCGGCGCGGGACGGCGTCCCGCTGAAGCTCGACGTCTCCCGGAAGATCACCGGAAGGATCAGGGTCACGTCGCCCTACCTCTGGGGCTACCTCGTCCCCTTTGGCATCGGTCGTCCGCAGCTCAGGGCAGGCATGACCGGTCTCGCGGGGGAGAAGGAGGTCTCGGTCGGCGTCGCCACCACCGAGGCGTGGACGATCACCCCCCTGGAGACCGAGCACGTCGTCGAGTTCGAGATCACACCGGACCCGGAGCTGGCGGGCGTCCGGCTCCACGGGCTGACCTTGACGCTCGAGATCGTCGGCGTCAGCGTGGGCCACGATCGCTTCTCCGCGAACGGGCAATCGACGCTGACCGTTCCGGTCGCGGCGTCGGCCGGACGCTCCTGAGCAACGGCCGGCGGGCCGAAGCCGCCTGATCACAGATCGCGACGAGCGAAGACCGCCACGGCGACCGCGCCCACGAGCGCGATGTAGCCCGCGCTCCATGCCACCAGGCCCCATCCTCCGGCCGCGGCGCCTCCGAGGGGGCCGAGCTGCACGACGACACGCGTCACGCCGCTCGTGCTCGACGTCAGGTTGTGGAGGCCCGCTTGATAGAGAGCCTCGAACGGAAGCGCCCACGACGCCACCCTGCCGGTCGTCTCGAGCGAGGGGGACGAGAGCGCCCGCCCTAGCTGCGCCAGCAGACCCGCCAGAAGTCCGGCTCCGTAAACCATGAACATGCCGATGCCGTTCGGAAGCGCGTTGGCGATCGACGAGCCCAGCAGAGACAACGCGATGACGACCTCGACTCCGAGCACGACCGATAGTCCCGATGGGAGCAGCGGAGCCGGGTGCCAGTCGCCGATCGTCCACGTGATCGTGACCGCTGCCGCGTAGAGGAACGTCGCGTATGCGGCCGCTACGAGAGAGGCGCCGACGAACCGGCCTATCAGGAGCTCTGAGCGAGCAACCGGCCGCACGACGACCGGTTGCAGAAGACCTTGCTCCGCGTCCCCGCGGATCGTGGAGAACGTGAGGAAGATCGCCAGAGCCGAAGCGAGGAACAGAGTCATGAACATGGAGAGGCCGACGAGCGTCGCGCCCGCGAGCACCTGGGCATCGACGAAACCACCTCCGACGTTCACCCTGCCCCGGACACTTTCGAACGCGTAGTGGTTGCCGAGCGCGTAGAGAGCCAGGAAACCGACCGTCGCGATCGGAACCACGAGGAAGATGCGCCGTCGCACGCACTCCCGCAGGGTGAGCTTCGCGATCACCCAGATCGAGCTCATCCGACGTCGGTCCCCACCGTGTCTATGTAGACGTCTTCCAGGGTGGGCCGGTTGGGGCGTACCTCGAAGATGCGCTCCCCTTCCGCGGCGAGGTCCGTGACGAGCTTCGGGATGTCGTCCCGGCCGACGTCGGGGAACACCCTGGTTCCGCCGGCCGTCTCGATCTCGACGCCGCGCGCGGCGATCATCTCCTTCGGGTCGCCCTCTGCCACGATCCGGCCGTTGTTCAGGATCACGACGCGATCGCACACGAGCTCGACCTCGCTCAAGAGATGCGAGTTGAGGAACACGGTGATCCCGCGGTCATGGACCTCCTCGAGGATCGCTCGAACGGCCCGGCGTCCCGCCGGGTCGAGGGCGCTCGTCGGCTCGTCGAGGAACAGGACCTGCGGCGATCCGACGAGAGCCTGCGCGATGCCGAGACGTTGCTGCATGCCCTTAGACATCTGATCGACCCGCCGGTCGGGCACGGCACCGAGCCCCACGAGGCTCAGCAGCTCCCGCCGTTCGTTCTCGCCTCCGTCTGAACGAGCGAGTTGTTGATGGACCGCGAGGACCTCCGTGGCCTTCAACCATCCGGGGAACCGGAACAGCTCGGCGAGATAACCGACCGCGGCGCGCGCCTCGAAAGAGCCCGCCGGCACGCCACAGACTTCGGCGCGGCCCTCGCTTGGATGAACGAGGCCGCATGCGATCTTCACGAGCGTCGATTTCCCCGCACCGTTGGGGCCGAGGAGACCAACGAGCTCGCCCAGGTCCACGCTTACGCTGACGCCATCGAGGGCGGTCGTGGATCCGTAGCTCTTAGCGACGTTGTCGGCGACGAATGCGGGCGTCATGGTCCGGACTGTAGCGGGGAAATCCTGTCAAAAAGACGTGGAAAGTGTGCGGTTCTTGAGGACTACGAAGCGGGCAGCACGCTGTCTGAACTCCGCATTCGTTCGATGGAAGTTCAGCGCCTGATTTCGGTCCGCTGAGCATTGTCCCCGATTGCCGTCAATCGTGCCGGCCCGCGGTCCCCTCGGGGTCCCATGAAGCGTTATGCACTGATGAACTGCTGTCCATTCGGAGGCTCGATTCGGAATGTCTTCTCGTCGAGAGCAGGGTCGATCTCGAGTTCAGTCATCTCCAGGACTCGAAAGGGTCGACCGTCAAGAATCGCCTCCGACCTCAAGATGACCCCTACCTCGGCGTCGATGTTGAAGCGATATTCGTCGGCGCCACTTCCTATGCCATGGAGACGCGAATGGATGTAGCTCCCCTCATCGTCATACGGGGTCCGCTCGTCGTCGCGGAGCGGAACCGCGCTGACTCGGAGCGACGCTCGGCCCGCCACATCCTCCCCGACCTCTGGTGCGTCGAAGAGTAAGGCAGCGATGATCTCCGCCGGGCGAAAGAGAATCTCGCCCGGACCTAAGCCGTGTCCGTGATTCTCTCGCCCATCATTTGTTCGGGCTCCACGTCGAGGCGACCAATCCCACCACCAGTTCCCCTTGACCACGACGTCCACACGATCGTCACCGACGTCAAACTCGGCGCGATAGTCGCTGGGCTGCCTGACCCAAAGCATCCACGTCTCTTCTTGCTCCTCGGGCAATTCCCGGTCGGTGCCTGGACCGCGGAGTACCACAGCGCCCTTCGGAATCGCCCGCATGAACGCGTCGCCGAGCAGCGCGGGAGCGCGCCATTCGATCCCTCGGGCCGCGGCGGTCCTCCATCGATCAGGCGATGTGTGCATCAGGTTCAAGAGATGACCGAGCTTGCTCAATGCGATCGCCACCTGCGAACGCCGGCGGGCTCGTCGAAGAGTTCGGCGGCGAAATCCCCGTCATACATGACCTGGTCGACCTCGATATATGGAGTTCGCAACACAAGGCCCGTGTCCAGATCAATAGCAACCTCGAAGGGCTCACGAAAGTCCCACCAGCGTGAATGATCTACTTCAGGTCTTGGGGTGGCAGTGAGGACAACGCCCGGGCAACCTGCGATCTCTTCTTCACGGACCACATCGAGCACAACATCGCTCAGCAGCCCCCTGGAGTGGAGAACCTCGACCCCTGGCCCCAATCCGATTCCCGTTTCCCCACCATGGTTGGTGATGCCTTTTCCGTTGGGTTCGAGTAACCACCAGTCGACACCGTGCACGACGATGAGCGAGCTTCCTTTCTCCCGATTCCACTCAGCCCGAACGCGGCGTGGACCGGCCCACCAAAGGCGCCAGCCACCACGCATAGACGATCCATGCGCGTACACACGGGAAAAAGCAGAGGTGGTGTTGTGGATTCTCTCGAGGACGTCACCCAAGCCGACCATGGGTACATCGTAGGAACTGTTCGCGCCGAGCGGTACCGCTCAGAAGCGGAAGGCGGAGGCACGGCGAAATCCGGGGTTACGACCCCATGCCGTCAGGCCGCGTCGTTGGATCGCCACGAACCACCGGCGATCAACCAGCCGATCCCTAGGATGACGCCGAACATCACGTGCTCGATCGTAAAGGTGGACCATCCCACCATCCTCGGCATATCGGAGATGGGGTCGCCGCCTCCGAACAGCGCTGCTGCTATCGGTAAGCCCACGAAGCTGCTGAACGACATCACCACGAGGCCGTACAGGGCCCCGACTGCTACTGAAGCCGCGCGGACGAGGTTGCCAGCGCGGGCCAGAAGCGCAAACACGATCCCGTAGATTGCGCCGACGACAAGATGCACGAGCATTCCGAAGCCGGCTGCGCGAGAGGTGAAATAGAACGCGTCTCCCTTCATCGCATGCTCCATCGAGGTCATCATCGGCTGTGGGTCTATGAACGTGGACGCGATGTGATACATGGGCGTGAAGAACCCACTGTCCAGATATGTAGCGCCCGCGATCATTGCGTAGATGGCCATCACGAATGCACCAACAGTGCCCCATAGCGCGCCCAGCTTCACGAGCTGAGTCACGTTCGAGCGCTCGCCTTTCACGCGCTCCGCGGTTGCCACAGCCACGATCGACCACCTCCATCTACTCGCCCGTCATCTCTGAGTACGGACGCAAGGGCTGGGGCGTTGATTGCGCTACCGCAGCCCAAGGGCGGCGGCGGCGAGATGGACTGCTCCGGCGTCGTCGCCCACGATGAGGAATGGGGCGGGGTCACTGGCACAAAAAAGCGTTAGATCGTCTGCCGTGGCCTCCCAAGTGTGACTCTCCGAATCGTGCTCGGCACCTAGAGCCACGGGCCACTCACTCTCGGCCTCGTGAACGACCACGTCGTGGCCCGCCCGATCGACGTAGTAATGAGATCTAGTGCTCAGCCCATCGAACTGGCCTGCTCGGGCATGAGCCAGGGTGAGATCTCCAAGACGGTTCGGCAAAGTCGGTTCGATGCGATATCCAACGCTTCGTTCATCTGCGAACGTAGCCAGGACCGCTTCGATTGGTTCCGGTTGATCGGGAAGGTTCATCCAGTACAGAGAGCCGGCGCCAACTGCCGCGGCGAGCGCGACGGCCCCAAAAGCCCAGCGTCGCTTGGGCCTCGGGGTGACGCTTTCCACTGCAGCTCGTACGCGTTCCCGCAGGACCTGCGGAGCGAGCTCCCGGCCCGATTCGGCGACCGCACGACCTTTACGCCCGGCGTCTACTTCGTGCCAACAATCCTCACATTCCACGATGTGGGACTCGAATTGCCGCCTCTTCCGTCCTGACAGGAGGCCACCGAGATACGCCGCCGCGTTGCGCTCAGGATCGTGTCTCACTGTGATTCACCTCCGATTCGAGCAAACGCGCGAGCCTCTTTCGGCCACGGTGTACCCGGGCGAGCACCGTGCCGCGTGGCGAACCCGTGATCGCGGCGACCTGTGAAGCGCTGAAGCCGTCAAGATCCATGAGTGTGATCGCGATCCGTTGTTCCTCCGGCAGCTGCCATAGCGCTCCGTGAACCTGCTCGGCTTGCATCCTCTCGATCGCCTCAGCCGAGACATCGCTGGGACCCGAAATCGTGGGGTCGGGCTCACTCGGGATCTCCCGACTGGACGACGCGCGGCGCAACCAGCTGCGGCCGGTGTTCAGACATATCGTCGCGATCCAAGGCTCGACTTTCTTGGGAGGCCGCCCTGACATCCACGCGCCGAATGCTCGCGTGTAAGTCTCCTGCACCAGGTCCTCGACGTCGTTTGGACGCACCATCCGGCGAGCGAGGTTATAGACCAGATCCAGGGCAGGCAGGGTCGCGGCAAGAAAGTCGTCATGCGGCCGCTTCCGCAAGCTCACTGTCGCCACACCTTGTCTCTCATGTCGGTCCACATTCCTCTTCGATGAGGACGCCGACGTGGGTCGACTGATTGCTTATCCTCCTAGACTGCAATCACAAGCCGTCCTCCTTCGTCCATACGAATCGATCCCACCCATCAGGAGGAATCCATGCCCACGGAGATAGAGGTCGGAGACGTGCGGGATCTCATGAATCGAGGCGCACAGCTGGTAGAGGTTCTTCCGCCTCGCGAATATGAAGAGGAGCATCTGCCGGGCGCGGTCAACATCCCCCTCAAGAGCCTCACCCCCGAGGCCGCGGCGCGACTCGATCGAACTCGACCCGTCGTCGTCTACTGCTGGGACGACGCCTGAGACATGAGCCCACGGGCTGCGTGGCAGCTCGAAGCGCTCGGTTTCTCCGAGGTGTACGACTTCGTCGGCGGCAAGCTCGAGTGGATCAGCAACGGAGCCAAGACGGAGGGGGCGGGTCCGCATTACGCGGTGGCGGGGGAAGCTGCCGATCGGGACGCGGTTCTCGCGTGTCGAGTCGGTGATCGCGTCGACGAGGCTGCTCGAGAGCTCGGCGCGACGCCACACGACTACTGCGTGGTGTTGAACGACCAAGACATCGTCTTGGGCCGGATCCGCAAGAAGAACGTCATTGGCCCAGGCGATGCGAGAGTCGAGCGGGTGATGGAACCTGGCCCCACTACGGTGCGCACGGAAGAACCCGCGCCGGCACTCTTGGAACGAATGGAGAAGCGCAAGGTGCGGGCCGTGTTGGTGACGACGAGCAAAGGCCGCCTGGTCGGTGTTGCTACTCGAGCATCCCTGCGGGCACTGATCGACCGGGACCGTGGCGCTCCAGCGACGTAAGACCTTCGGGGCTCCTAACTTCCCGATGGCTCAAAGCGTGCACGAATCGCCTTGGCGATCTCTCGAGGCGCGTCCTCCTGGATGTAGTGCGAAGCGTTGTGTAGCTCGACGACCTCGTGGTCCGAGAACGCGGCACGGGCTTTGGGGAGAACCTGTTTGGGTCTAAAGGCAGGGTCCTTCATGCCCCATACGAACACCACCGGCTTGGGCCCGAGCAGCCGCGGCACTTCTTGCTCGAGGCGCGCCAACATGGGCTCGGCCTTCAATATCTGCCGAGGGAACTCCGCCACACCGACGCGTGCCTCGGGCGTGGGCTGCGCCCTTCGGTAGTGTTCCATCTCGACCTGCGACAGCTTCTGCACCATCGATCGCGGCATGATCCGCTCGACGAAGAAGTTCTTCTTGAGGATCTGTCGCTGCATATAGCGGGTTGACATGACGCGCGGGAAGATCTTGAACATCAACGTGTCCACCGGCCAAAACCACGTGTTGCCATGCACGATGCCGCGGACACGGTCGGCGCGTTTGGTAGCGATGTCGAACCCGATTGGTCCGCCCCAGTCCTGGACCATCAACAGGAACCCGTCGAGGT
>JALZEI010000250.1 GCA_030862115.1 Actinomycetota bacterium | reverse complement strand
CTGATCGCGTCGCGACGAAGTTCCTGTGTAACGCCCGCGGGAGTGAGATCGAAGTATCCGCCGACGTCGATCGGTGTCGGGTCATCCACGCTCTTAAAGAGATAGAACTCCATCTCCGGATGTACATAGAAGGTGAAGCCTCGCTCGGCCGCCTTATCTAGATTTCGCCTGAGTACATAGCGAGGGTCTCCCCAGAAGGGCCGTCCGTCCGGGGTGTAGATGTCGCAGAACATCCTTGCTACGCCCCGCTCGGGGTTGCCTTCGGGAGAAGGCATGATCTGGAAGGTGGCCGCGTCGGGCCGGGCTAGCATGTCGGACTCCTGCACGCGAGCGAAGCCCTCGATCGCCGACCCGTCGAAGCCGATGCCCTCGTCGAAGGCCTGCTCCAACTCCTCGGAGGTCACGGCGAACGACTTCAGGAAACCGAGGACGTCGGTGAACCATAGCCACACCAGACGGATCCCCCGCTCCTCGACGCTGCGAAGCACGTAGTCCTGTTGTCTCTCCATAGCTCGGAGCCTACGGCGTGAAAGTTTCGGCAGCGTTACGGCGTGGTTCGGCCCAGGCGGCGACGACTACTCTTATAGATAGACATGGTCCGAGTTGCTCTTGCCCAGATGAACCTCACCGTCGGCGACATCGACGGCAACTCGCAGCGGATAATCGCCGCGGCCGAAGAGGCGCTGGAGCAAGAGGCTCAAGTCCTTGCCGTACCCGAGCTCGCCGTGACCGGCTACCCCCCTGAAGACCTCGTTTTCAAATCCGCCTTCGTGGTGGCCAACCGCCGGGCGGTCGAAGACATCGCGGCACAAACGCCGGAACTGCTGTCGATTGTCGGCTTCGTCGACGCGGGACACGAGCGCCTCTACAACGCCGCTGCGCTTTGCCACGGGGGCCGAGTCCTTGCCGTCTACAGAAAGCACCTGCTGCCGAACTACGGGGTTTTCGACGAACAGCGATACTTCGAACCGGGTCGCGGCCATACCTTGTTAGAGACATCTTCGGGGATCATCGGCGTTTGCGTCTGCGAAGACGTGTGGTCTCCGAAGGGACCGGCGGTGTCGCAGGGGGATAACGGCGCCCAGGTTGTCGTGAACATCAATGCATCGCCGTTCAACAAGGACAAACTCGAAGAACGCACGGGGATGCTCTCGGCCCGAGCCAAAAGGGCCAAGGCCTCGATCGTCTATGTCAACACCGTCGGAGGCCAGGACGAGCTCGTCTTCGACGGAGGTTCGCTGGTAGTCGATGCCGATGGGGAGCTGGTAGCCCGGCTGCCGCAGTTCGAAGAACAACTTGCGGTCGTAGACGTGCCTTTGGGAGAGCCGCGCGGTACGAGTCACCCGTCCGTTCGTCGCGTCCCCGTTTCCCTAAGACCGGCGGAGACGAAACAACGCGACACACCTCCGCTCGTCACGCCTCTCCCTACGGCCGAGGAGATATACGGCGCGCTGGTACTCGCGTTGAGGGATTACGTCGGCAAGAACGGCTTCGAGAAGGCGGTCGTCGGCCTGTCGGGAGGAATCGACTCCGCGCTCACGGCAACCATCGCCGCCGACGCTCTCGGATCGGACGCGGTTCTCTGCGTGGCCATGCCCTCGGACTACTCGTCTTCGCATTCGCTCGAGGACGCCAAGATGCTGACGGCAAACCTCGGAGTGGAGCTACGAGAGATCCACATCGCGAGGACGGTTGGCGCGTACGGCGAGTCCCTTCAGAGCGCCTTCGGACCCGCCGAGCCGGGACTTGCCGAGGAGAACATCCAGGCACGCATCCGGGGCAATCTTCTCATGGCGATATCGAATCGGTACGGCCACCTTGTTGTGACGACGGGCAATAAGTCCGAGATGGCCTGTGGTTATGCAACTCTTTACGGGGACATGGCCGGCGGCTTCGCTCTATTGAAAGACGTCTTCAAGACCGAGGTCTACGCGGTCTCCCGTCATCGCAACACGATTTCGCCCGTCATCCCGGAAAACATCCTGAGCAAACCACCGTCGGCGGAACTACGGCCCGATCAAAAAGATTCCGACAGCCTTCCGGCCTATGAGGTGCTGGATCCGATTCTCGAGGCGTACATCGAACAAGTTGCCTCCGTCGATGAGATCGTTACCCGAGGGTTCGAGAGGGACACGGTCGAAAAGGTGATCACGCTCGTCGACCGGGCAGAGTACAAGCGCAGGCAGGCGCCACCCGGACCCAAGGTCACGATCAAATCCTTCGGCCGCGATCGCCGGCTCCCGATCACCAACGCGTGGCGCGAGAGTCCCCGAGCGTCGACGCCCGATCGAAGCACGGGCCCGGGCGAGCATTAGCCATGATCTTCACACTGTTGTTCTTATCGGATCAACATCAGGATGTGCGCGAGCTGTTGCCCGCCTTTCCGCTCGCGCCCTGGCGACTGCAGAAGGCCCCGCTTAAGGCGACGAAGGTCGAGTCGCTCGTCACCATGCATCCCGACGCCTTGATCGTCGACGGCACGGGAGACCTCGCCACCGCCGAGGAGGCGACGAGGATCCTCGCTCTGGCCTGGGAGATCGGCCTGCCCCCCATCATCGTCGTCGTTGACCGCAACGGCGCCAACAGCTTTCGGTTCGAGGTGGGTGCCGACGACTTCTTGTTGACCGACGCATCCCAAGAGGAGATCGCCGCCCGTCTCGGCTTTCTCATGCGGCGGGCCGGCCGAGGCGAAGAGGCGACGGTTCTGAAGGTCGGCGACCTAAGCGTGAATCCCGACAACTACCAGGTTTATGTGAGGGGCCGTCCGCTCGACCTCACCTACAAGGAGTTCGAACTTCTCAAGTTCCTCGCGCAGAGGCCGGGCCGCGTATGCGACAGAGATCTCTTACTTCGAGAGGTGTGGGGCTACGACTACTACGGAGGAACCCGAACCGTCGACGTGCACGTCCGACGTCTGCGCGCCAAGCTGGGGCCGGAGCACGAGGCGCTGATCGAAACCATTCGCAACGTCGGCTACCGACTGGTCCCGAGACCCCGAGACCGATGAGCCAAGCCCTTTTCCGCCGAGTGCGCGATCGTGTCAGATTATCCGGCTTAATAACGCACTCGGCTATTTGTGACGAGGATGGACGGTAGTCATGTCGACGATCATCGGCATCATCGTCGCGTTCTTGTTCTTCGACGGAGTGTGGACCGCGGTCGTACTTGCTGCATTCCTCGTGTTCGACGTCTTCGAGATCATGATCTGGCTTCGCTGGCGAAGGAAACGCTCGATCATGGGTCATGAGGCGATCATCGGTGAGAAGGGCAGAGCCTTAACCGACCTGAACCCCACGGGCCGAGTATTGGCAAAGGGACAGACGTGGAGGGCCGTAGCGGAGGCGCCGGTTGAAGAGGGCGACGACATCGTCGTCACCGCAACAAAGGGACTGCAGCTGACCGTTCGGCCTGCCGACCACGAACTCCGTGGGGTGGCTCGCTAGCTGATCTCCCTGCCTCTTGTGCCCTGATTCAGCTTGTTTGAACTGGTAAGGAAACCCACGATCGCGCCGAAAAACGCGTGGTCCGCGATCTGGGGACCGAGTGGAAGAGCGCGGATCCTAGGGATGGCGCCACCGATTATCCGCAGGTCGACGACGGCAATCGCGGCACCGTACGCGGCCCCCGCGAGAGCGCGCCTGCGTGCGGGTAGGACGCGACACAGCAAATAGGTCCAGAACAACGAGATCCCTATGTGGGCCGGAACGGCGGCGATGAGAAGCTGAGGGCGAGACGATGAGTTCGGCATGATCAAGCTGCCGGCGGCGGTCGTTGCTTGCAGCGGGTCGCGGCCGGTGATGAGCGCGTGACCGGACGACGGAAGTCCACTTATCAGAGCAGCTATCAACCCGGCCCGCGTATCTGAGTCCACGTTGAGAGTCCGTTTTCTCATACGTCCTTGCGATCACTGAGTTAGCAGGACCTTGATGACGGCTCCAGCTACAGTTTAGGCAATTCGAAGAGAAAGATGCGATTGCTGTCGGCATCAATGAAGTCCCATCTCGCATTGTCGCCATGGCTCCACGGCATGGCCCCTTCGTTTCGCCCCCGGGTGGACGGCGTTTCCTAACAGTTTGTATTCGCCACCCGCCGTGCGGTCGATTCACGAAAGGCCCTGTAACCTGCGTTATCGCTGCAGGGCCCCTAGCTCATCAGGTAGAGCACCGGACTTT
>JALZEI010000247.1 GCA_030862115.1 Actinomycetota bacterium | reverse complement strand
AAAGTCCTCTCGGACGCCCAGAAACCCACAGCCAATGATGTCTCCAGTATCAAAGTATCAAGCGGGGACTGAGCTGACCCTAGTCCGAGTTGGACTCGTCCGGTCTCCAGTGCACTCTTAGTTTGCGGGCCGCGGTTGCTTCGTCGGGGCGCCGCACCGGCGTGGTTTGGGGCGCGTTCTTCAGAAGCTCCGGATCGGACGCCGCCTCCTCCGCGATCTGGTTGAGCGCGGCGGCGAGGCCGTCGATCGTCTCTTTCGACTCGGTTTCGGTGGGTTCAACCATCAGCGCCTCTTCGACGATCAGCGGAAAGTAAACGGTCGGCGGGTGGTAGCCCAGGTCGATCAAACGCTTGGCGACGTCGGTGGCCTTGACTCCGTTTTTCTTGAGCTTCTTGGCCGTCGCCACGAACTCGTGCATGCAGGGTCCGTCGAAGGCGCTCGGATACGCATCCGATAGCTGCGACCGCAGATAGCGCGCGTTGAGCACGGCGCGCTCGGCCACGCGGCGCAGACCGTCCGGCCCGAGCGATCGCAGATAGGTGTAGGCGCGCACGTTGATCCCGAAGTTGCCATAGAAGGAATGGATGCGGCCGATGGCGTCGGGGCGGTCGTGGTCCCAGCGCCAGCGCTCGGCCCCCTCGTCCCACAGCAACAGCGGTGCCGGCAGGAAGCGCTCGAGGCGTTCCGACACCGCGAGGGGGCCGGAACCCGGCCCTCCCCCACCGTGTGGCGTCGCGAAGGTCTTGTGCAGGTTGAGATGGACGATGTCGAAACCCATATCGCCGGGTCGTACGAGGCCGACGATCGAGTTGAAGTTGGCGCCGTCGTAATAGAGAAGGCCGCCCACCTCGTGCACGGCCTTGGCCATGGGCCGAATGTCCTCTTCGAAGAGGCCGAGGGTGTTGGGGTTCGTCAGCATTAGTCCGGCGACGTCTTCGTCCAAGGCCTCCTTGAGCGCATCGAGGTCGACCAGTCCCCTGTCGTCGGAGGGGACCTCGGTCGCCTGGTAACCGGCGAGGCTGACGCTGGCAGGGTTCGTGCCGTGCGCGGAGTCGGGAATGATCACGCGCTTGCGATCCGCTCCGTTGGCGTGATGGAAGGCGCGCATGATGAGCAAGCCGGTCAGTTCGCCCTGGGCGCCGGCGGCGGGCTGCATGGTGAGCCGCGCCATCCCCGTCGCCTCACACAGCGCTTTCTCCAGAGTGCCCAGGAGTTCCAGCGCGCCCTGCGTCATCTCGTCGGGCGTGTAGGGATGGAGCGTGGCGAACCCGGGAAGCGCGGCGGCCTCCTCGGCGACCTTGGGGTTGTATTTCATCGAACAAGAGCCGAGCGGGTAGGCGCCGACGTCGATCGCCCAGTTGCGCTGCGACAGCCTCGTGTAGTGGCGCACCAGGTCGCGCTCGGAGATCTCCGGGAGAGCGGGAGCCTTCGCCCGTCGGTGCTTGGTGGGAACGAGGTCCTCGATATCGCCCTCATCGGCGTCGGGCAGCGACCAGGCACGGCGGCCCGGTCGCGAGAGCTCGAAGATCACGGGGAACTTGTCCTCGCGGGTGCCGGCGGACTTCTCCAGGGAGTAGGTGGACTGACTCATGCTTCCGCCAGCTCCTTTTCGAGGGCTTCGGCCAGCGCGTTGACGTCGTCGGCGGTGCGCTTTTCGGTTACCGCGACGAGCAGACAGTTGGCGAGCTCCGGATACCAGCGACCGAGGGCCGGACCGGCCAAGAACCCGCGCCGGGCGAGGCCCTGAGCGAGCCTTTCCGCGTCGACGGGGGTGGACAGGACGACCTCCTTGAAGCGAGGGCCTTTAAACGCCAACGAGCAACCCGGGAGCTCGGCAAGCCTTTGCGCTACGGACTCGGTCCGCTGCAGGCACAGCTCCCCCAGCCGCTGCAGGCCCTCGGGGCCGAGCCACGACAGATAGACCGAGGCGAAGATCGCCATGAGCGTCTGGTTCGTGCACACGTTCGAGGTGGCCCTGGCGCGTCGGATGTGTTGCTCTCTCGCCTGCAGGGTCAGCACGAAGGCGCGGCGGCCGTCGGCGTCCACGGTCTCGCCGCTGATGCGGCCGGGCACCTGACGGGCGAACTCGAGCTTCGTGGCGAACA
>JALZEI010000241.1 GCA_030862115.1 Actinomycetota bacterium | reverse complement strand
GAGGCCGGGCGATTTTCGGGTTCGACATCGAGACCGGCCGCATCGCGATCTTCGGCCTGCTCTTGATCCTCGTGATGATCTTCCGGCCCGGGGGTTTGCTCGCCGCCAGGCGGAGGCGTATCGAGCTGTCCGAAGCGGGCGCCGCCGACGCGGTGGTCTCAGAAGACCGGCCCATCGAGGAGGACAAGGTCGTGGCGAGCGGCGACGACGTCTCTTCCCCGGCTCTCGGAGGTGAGGAGTAGCGATGGCGCTCATGCAGGTCGACCGCGTGTCGATGGATTTCGGAGGTTTGAGCGCCCTGAAAGACGTCGACTTCGAGATCCGAGAGGGAGAGATTTTCGGCCTGATCGGACCGAACGGGGCCGGCAAGACCACGTTGTTCAACTGTGTAACGGGCGTCTACACCCCCACCGCCGGCAGGATCGCCTTTGACGGGACGGTCATCTCGGGCAGGCGACCCGACCAGATCGTTGAGATGGGGATCTGCCGGACATTCCAGCAGATTCGGCTCTTCCCGAACATGACGTCTTTGGAGAACGTTTTCGTGGGCGTGGACGCGCGTCACAAGACGAGCATCTTCGGGGCCCTATTGCGCGGCCCCCGGCACCATCGTGAGGAGAGGGACGGAGAAGACACGGCGATTGAACTCCTCGACTATTGCGGGATAAAGAAGTTTGCGAACGAGCTTGCTAAGAACCTGTCCTATGGGGATCAGCGTCGTCTTGAGATCGCCCGCGCCCTCGGAACGAAGCCGTCCCTCGTATTGCTCGACGAGCCCGCGGCGGGGATGAACCCGGTCGAAAAAGAGGAGCTCCGCAAACTCGTTCGCAAGATCAGAGACGACGGTAAGACGGTGTTGCTCATCGAGCACGACATGAAGGTGGTCATGGGCCTCTCCGACCGAGTCGCAGTGCTCGACCACGGCGAGAAGATCGCAGAGGGGAAGCCTGAGGAAGTACAGAAGAACCCCAAGGTGGTCGAGGCCTACCTCGGTATCCAGGCGACGAAGGCGGCGGAGGCGTAATGGCCGAGACTCTTCTGGAGCTTAAAGACGTCCACGTCCGCTACGGCGTGATCGAGGCGGTGAAGGGCGTCAACCTCACCGTAAAAGAGGGCGAGATCGTAACGTTGATCGGGGGAAACGGCGCCGGAAAGACCACCACTCTGCGCGCCATCTCAATGGTCCACGCTCCCTCTCACGGAGACGTGACGTTCAAGGGAGAAACCCTCATGGACCTCCCGAGCCATGAAGTCGTGAAGCGCGGCATCGTGCAGGTCCCGGAGGGCCGGCACATCTTCCCGAACATGAGTGTCGCCGAGAACATCAGTATGGGTGCTTTCCAGCGGCGGGATGCTTCGAAGAAGGAGCTAATCGAGGACGAGGAACGGGTGTTTTCCCTCTTCCCGGTTCTTAAAGAAAGACGTAAGCAGGCGGGCGGCACGCTCTCGGGAGGCGAACAGCAGATGCTCGCTATAGGGCGTGCGATGATGGCTCACCCGACCCTTTTGATGCTTGATGAGCCGTCGATGGGTCTAGCACCGCAGCTCGTCGAGAGAGTGTTCGGTGTTATCGAGGAGATCAACTCGCAAGGCACGACCGTGCTGCTGATCGAGCAGAACGCGCAGATGGCGCTGCAGACTGCAGATCGGGGCTACGTTATCGAGACCGGGGAAATCGTCCTCGACGACGATGCTAAGAAGTTGCTGGGTAACGACCAGGTACGTAAGGCGTACCTAGGAGAGGAGTAAGAAACATGAAGAAAACCGAAACCTCTTGGCTCCGGCTAGTAGCCATTCTAGCTGCAGCCGTACTCGTGTTCGCCGCCTGCGGCGACGACGGCGGCAACGGTGAAAACGGCCCCGGAGGCGCGAATGGTGATGAGCCGGCGTACGAGCTCGTCGAGGAGGGTGCGCTAACGGTCGGTTCCGACTACCCGTACCCACCCTTCGAGTTCGAAGAAGGTGGCGAGCTGACCGGCTTCGATGTCGAGGTCGTCCGCGCCGTAGCCGACGAGCTGGGACTCGAGAACACCGATGATCACTGGCAGAGCGTCTCGTTCGACACGATCTTCCAGCAGCTGAGGACCGGAACGAAGTTCGACATCGTGGTGGCCGCGGTGACCGCCTACGCTCCGCCGGGCTCGGCCGCAGAGGAGGTCGTGAACGAACGCCGCGAGCTTGTGGACTTCACCAAGTCCTACTACCCGTCTCTTCAGTCGCTCACGGTGGACACCGAAGAGAACCCGGACATCGCCAGCGTTGATGACGTCCCGGAGGGGGCTCGAGTGGGAGTTCAGAGGGCTACGACGGGAGCCTTCTACGCAGAGGAGAACTTCGGAGATAGCTGGGAGCTCGTGGGATTCGCACAGGCTCCACCGATCTACCAGCAGCTGCAGGCGGGGCAGCTGGATGCGGTGTTCAACGACCTGCCCGTGTCCCTGGATGCGATCAAGGACACACCCGAGCTTCAGGTCGTGGAACAGGTAGAGACCGGCGAGGAGTACGCGATGGCCGTAAACAAGGACAATCCCGAGTTGCTGCAGGCCATCAACGACGCTCTGGACACGATCTATGAGAACGGAACCTACGCGGAGATCTTTAAGAAGTACTTCCCCGAGCAGGAACTACCGGATTTCGCGTCGGAGTAATCCGGCGGCCAGACCGCAACCATGAGGCCCGCGCTCCTAGAGAG
>JALZEI010000232.1 GCA_030862115.1 Actinomycetota bacterium | reverse complement strand
GACCTCGTCGAGGGCCAGGGCGTCTCCGTCGCGCTCCCACCACTTCTTCTCGCAGACCCGGCAGGAGAAGAACTGGACGTTGTTGTCGACCTTGACCTCGATCTCGATGTGCGTGAAATCCTGGCTGGTGCACTGTGGACACTGCATGTTGCCTCCCATAGTCGTTTCGGCTGCCCACATAAGGAATCGGCCCCGACGCGGATTTGCTCCATAGTCCGTTCGGGTGGTTTTTCTAGTACGAAATGACTAGTCCTACCGCTAAAGTGCCTCTGACCTGGGCTTTTCCGCGCAGCCGCCGGGCACATCCTCCGAGCTTCAAGCGGGCGAAAGGGCCTTTGAGGACTCCTACCTAGCCGTCGATGGCGTAGGCGAACAGCACCGGTCGTTCGCGGCGATCGTCGACATCCCACCCTTTGGGAGCGCTCAGGTTGTCGGCGCAGGTAAGGCACAGCGAATAAGTCTGGGGGGGCCTTCCATCGTCCGGGACATCCGCCAGTAAGACCCTTCGATCCGCGTAGCTGTAGGCCAGGACGACCGCGGCCGTCCCGCGGCAACTCGGTTTCGAGCAGTAGGACATCCAGGCAGGGTAAGGGTGGCGCCGTGCATTGACTCGGATTCCGATAGGTTCGGGCTGCACGCCTTAACGGCGGCAAAACGAAGGAACGTGATCCGACTCAGGGGGTGCGAACGTGCTCGAAAAAGACGTCGAGAAGACCATCGAGGCGCTTCTCGTCGAGCGGCGGAAATTCGACCCCCCCGAGGAGTTCACCTCTGCCGCCAACCTCGACGATTTATCGATCTACGAGACGGCGGCGGGAGACCCCGACAAGTGGTGGGCCCGCGAGGCCGAACGTCTCGACTGGTTCGAGCCCTGGGACCGGGTGCTCGACTGGGATCCCCCGCATCACACGTGGTTTGCGGGCGGAAAGATAAACGCGTCCTACAACTGTCTCGACCGGCATCTCGAGGAAAACGGAGATCGGGTGGCATTTCATTGGGTCGGTGAACCCGGCGATCAACGAACGATCACCTATTCGATGCTGCACGAAGAGGTGTGCCGGCTCGCCAACGTCTTGAGCGACCTCGGAATCCGCAAAGGAGACCGGGTGGCCATCTACATGCCGATGATCCCCGAGTTGCCGGCCGCGATGCTTGCCTGCGCGCGCATCGGCGCACCGCATTCGGTCGTGTTCGGTGGTTTCTCGGCAGAGTCGTTACGCGATCGCATCAACGACGCGGAAGCCAAGGTGTTGATAA
The DNA here is from genome assembly GCA_030862115.1 of Actinomycetota bacterium. Lineage (GTDB taxonomy): Bacteria > Actinomycetota > CADDZG01 > CADDZG01 > WHSQ01 > JALZEK01. The sequence goes on along the minus strand of JALZEI010000232.1, from coordinate 1,647 downwards.
CGGCCGACGGAGGGTACCGCCGGGGTCAGATCGTTCCTCTCAAGAAGAGCGCCGACGAGGCGTTGGAGGGCTGTGACACGATCGAAAAGGTTCTGGTCGTGCGCCGCACGATGGAAGAGGTCGAAATGGTCGAGGGCCGAGACATCGACTATACGGAAGCGATCACGCCGTCGGAAACGACCTTCGAGCCCGCCGCGCTCGATGCGGAAGACATGCTTTATATCCTCTACACGTCCGGAACCACGGGCAAGCCAAAAGGAATCGTGCACACAACCGGCGGCTACCTAACGGGTGTGACGTCGACGCACCACAATATCTTCGACATCAAATCCGACAGCGATGTCTACTGGTGCGCCGCCGACATCGGATGGGTGACGGGACACTCCTACATCGTCTACGGCCCGCTCTCGAACGGTTGTACCTCGATCCTGTACGAGGGTGCTCCGGACTGGCCCGACAAAGACAGGTGGTGGTCGATCGTCGAGGAGTACGGCGTGACGATCTTGTATTGCGCGCCGACCGCCATTCGCACGTTCATGAAGTGGGGGCCGGACTATCCCAAAAAGCACGACCTCTCAACGCTTCGCCTGTTGGGATCGGTGGGTGAACCAATCAACCCGGAAGCGTGGATCTGGTATCAGGAGTACATCGGAGGAGGTGGCGTTCCCGTCGTCGACACGTGGTGGCAAACGGAGACCGGAGCGATCGCCATCTCACCGCTCCCGGGTATCACGACGCTGAAGCCAGGCTCCGCCACGAAGCCGTACCCAGGAGTGGTGGCGGACGTCGTCGACGAGCAGGGCGTCTCGGTCGGTAAGGGCGGCGGCGGTTACCTCGTCCTCAAACGGCCTCTGCCGTCGATGCTGCGCACGATCTATGGCGACGATGAACGCTACGTCGAGACCTATTTTGGGAAGTACGGACCGAAGACGTACTTCCCAGGCGATGGCGCCAAGCTCGACGACGACGGCTACTACTGGTTGCTCGGACGGGTAGACGACGTGATGAACGTTGCGGGACACAGAATCTCGACCTACGAGGTCGAATCCGCGCTGGTGGACCACTCCTCGGTGGCCGAGGCGGCGGTTGTCGGAAGAAAGCACCCTCAGGAGGGCGAGACCATCGTCGCTTTCGTGACGCCCAAGGGAGGGATCGAGGGCGACGAGGACCTCATGGGCGAGCTGCGCGACCACGTCGCCAAGGTCATCGGAAAGATCGCCCGCCCCAAGTCGATCGTTTTCACCGACGATCTCCCCAAAACCCGGTCCGGAAAGATCATGCGGCGACTTCTCCGCGACGTGGCCGAGGGCCGAGAGCTCGGGGACGTTACGACCCTGCAGAACGCGCCCATTCTCGACGAGATCCAGGCCAAGGCCGACTCGCGCCAGGGCGACGAGGAGTGATCGAGGCCGAGCTCGTGGAGGTCTATCGAGGGGCGGAGGCGCCCTTAGGCGGCTCCCAGTTCTTGGGAAATAGTCATAAATGACTATCCAGGCCTGGCCCGGGGGGCCGATAAGAATCTAGAGCCGAGACCCGGCCCAAACGAAAATGGCAAACCCGCCGTGAGGTGGGGACGCAAAGCCAGGGGCCTCCGGGCCATCGCCACGACGGCGGTGTGTCACGAAGGCAGCCCAGCCGCCGAAAGGG
>JALZEI010000231.1 GCA_030862115.1 Actinomycetota bacterium | reverse complement strand
ACCTTTCGGGGATCGTCGTCCAGTCCGTCCAGGGCCGGGTCCCCGTAGTCGACCTTCCGCTCCACGGTGTGGAGTAGGGCGTCGATCACGGTGTTTCCCGTGACCACGATCGATGCGGGGTCAATACCTTCCCTCAGCAGGTTGGCCTTGTTGGTTGCCGTGGGGGCCAGGTGCAGAGAAGTCAGGTGGGTGGTGAGTCGTCGGTTGATCTCTTCCGGGAAGGGGGAGTAGGGCATTCCGGTCCTGAGCCCGGCCTCCATGTGCACCACGGGGATCTGCTGGTAGAAGGCGGCTAGGCCGCCGACGAAGGTCGTGGTGGTGTCCCCCTGGACCAGCACCGCATCCGGCGCTTCGGCCTCGATGATGGGAGAGAGTCCCTCGAGCGCCTTGACGGTGACCTTGGTCAGCGTCTGGCGGGGCTCGATGACGTTCAGATCGTGGTGAGGGGTGATCCCGAAGAGCTCCAGGACCTGGTCCAGCATGCTTCGGTGCTGGGCGGTCACGGTGACGATGGGCTCGAAATGAGGGGAGGCCTGGAGGGCCAAGATCGCCGGAGCGACCTTAATTGCCTCAGGTCGCGTGCCGAAGATCACCATGACACGTCTCTTTGGGGAGGACCCGTTCATGGCCGGTGTTGTGAGCCTCGTCGTACTGCTGTCTCTTTCGTACACGCTTGCCATCTTTCTGATGTCTCGGCGTAAACGTCCTGAGGGTCTGCCTCCTCCTGACTCTCTTTTCTTCGTCTTCGTAGTGCCTTGCCTTAATGAAGAACTAGTCATCGAGCGCACCCTCGACTCGCTGTCCGCCCTGCCGGGCGAGAACTACGCCGTTTTGGTCGTCGATGACCACTCGGAGGATCGGACCGTCGAGATCGTGTCGAACTACGACGCCGACAACGTTTGGCTCCTGGAACGGAAATTCCCCGACGCCCAGAAGGGCAAGGGGGAGTCCTTAAATGCAGCTTTCCGCTACTTGAGGGACTCGGACGTGCTGTCGCACATGGACCCTGCCGACGTGGTGGTCGCCATATTCGACGCCGACGGCCGGATCGAGCCCAACGCCCTGTTCGAGGTCGGCTCGCACTTCCGCAACCCCCAGATGGGGGCCGTACAGATCGGCGTTCGCATGTACAACGCCCACGAGAACATCCTCACGAGGATCCAGGACTTCGAGTTCGTGACCTTCACCGAGGTCTTCCAGAGGGGCCGTCAGCGCATGGGAAGCGTGGGCCTCGGAGGAAATGGCCAGTTCGCCAGGCTCTCGGCCCTCGAATCCCTCGGGGACGCCCCCTGGACCGACTGCCTCACCGAGGACCTGGACCTGGGTGTCCGCCTCCTCTGCAACGGGTGGACGAACGGCTATTGCTCTACCTCGCACGTGAGCCAGCAGGGGGTGACGAAGTTCCGCCGTCTCCTGAAACAACGGGCTCGATGGTTCCAGGGGCACATGCAGTGCTGGAAGCGCATTCCCGACGTGCTCAGGTCAAAGCTGCCCGAGAAGACGGTCTGGGACCTCGTGTATCACCTCTCGAGTCCGTCTCTGGTCCTTCTCATGACCTTTCCGCTGATCATCTTCGTCCTGAGCCTCGTTTCGATCACGTTCGAGTCGGCGGACGGCCTCGGACAAGTGCTGACGGCCAAGGGCGGACTCCTCTTGTTGGGTTGGTACGTGCTCTCGTTCGGCCTGGCCCCCTTCTACGCCTTCGTTTACTGGCTGCGCACGAGACAGACGTCGTTCCTCAAGGCCCTTTATTACGGCCACGTCTACAACCTGTACTCCTATATGTGGTTCATCGTGGGCTGGGTGGCGGTCTTCCGCATCCTCACCGGCCGCCGCGGCTGGGCCAAGACCAAAAGAACCCCCGAAGCCCAACCCTCCTAACCCTGTCGCCGAGTGGGTAATTACGCCGGATAATCCCGCAAAATCCACCAGTCGGCGGTCAAAAAGGACTTTAGCTCCGGGGCTCGTTTGCCGATAAAAGAGGCAGCCCGGCTTCGCCGCCGTCTTAGGACGTCGGCTTGGGGCAAGGAAGCCGGCGCTCTGAGACGACAAAGGCAAACCCGTCGCGAGGCGGGGACGCAAAGCCGAGGGACCCACGGGGTCGGCCTGGCTACCGAACCGGAGGTATCGACTTGTCCTTTACCAAGCGCATTGCGGCGGGTGTCGTCGCAGCGTCCTCTCTCTTTCTCCTTGTGGGCACGCCCGGCGCGCAGGCCGGCAACCTCGACCTGGCCGAGACCTTCGAGTCGCACGTCGTAGGTACCGACTGGGCCGACGGCAGCAACCACGGCCGGTGGCGCTCGCGTTTCGACGGTTACGGCGAAATCGACGTCCAGCGCGCCGGTAGCAAGGTGCTCTCTCTCAAGCCCAAGGCCTCGACCTCGGCCGGTGAAACCCACGCGGCTCTCGTCACCACCCGCAAGACCTTCTCGAACTTGAGCCTCACCGCGAGGGCCAAGACGGTGAAGCAGCTGCGCACAAACAACCCGAACCCCTGGGAGTCGGCCTGGGTCCTGTGGAACTACACCGACAACACTCACTTCTATTACCTCGCTCTCAAGCCGAACGGCTGGGAGCTGGGCAAGGCTGACCCCGCCTACCCGGGCGCCCAGAGGTTCCTGGCGACCGGTTCGAACATGAAGTTCCCGGTGGGGAAATGGGCGGACGTGGAGATCACGCAGGTCGGTCGGACGATGACAGTGTCCGCCAACGGCCAGGTGCTCACGACCTTTACGGACAACGAGCGTCCCTACACGGCGGGCAACGTCGGGCTTTACAACGAGGACGCCAAGACCTACTTCGACAACGTCAGGGTGGTCGGCCTCTAAAAGACCCCCGAGGGGGTATCCCGGCGCTGCATATGGCCGGCTCGGCCACCACTCGACGGGTGGCGCGGTTAAGTTCGTGGCCCCATGAACGACCTTCTGCAGGCGGCTCTCGATGCCGCCATCTCCGCCGGTGCCTCGTATGCAGACGCTCGCGTCGTAGAGACGGATTCCGAGTCGCTCTCCGTGAAGGGATCGGTCATCGAGTCGCTGGATCGTTCGATCTCCGCCGGAATCGGCGTGAGAGTCCTCGTCTCCGGAGCCTGGGGCTATGCCGCCTCGTCGTCTCTCGAGCCCTCCGAGATCGCCAACCTGGCCGGCCGCGCGGTAGAGGTGGGCCGGGCGAGCGCGACCCTCAGAAGCACTCCGGTTGAGCTGATGCCCGAACCCGTCCACGTGGCCGAGTGGTCTACGCCGTTCGAAACCGATCCTTTCTCGGTCCCCATCGAGCACAAGGCGGCGACTTTGACCGCGGCCTCGCAGGCGATCGAGAAAGTGCCCGGAGTAAAGCTTGGGAAGGGAACCATGGATCTGCTCCGGCACCGGATCTTGTTTGCGTCATCCGAAGGGTCGACGATCGATCAAACGATTCTTCATTCGGGGGCCGGGATAGAGGCCACTGCCGTCAAGGACGGCGACGTTCAGACGAGGTCCTATCCCGGATCTTTCAGGGGACACTTCGCGGCCGCAGGTTACGAGCTGATCGACGCCATGGAGCTGGCCGATCACGCCACGCGGGTCGGTGAGGAGGCGGTCGCCCTTCTTGTCGCGCCGGTCTGTCCCTCGACTCAGACCACGCTCGTCCTCGATGGGCATCAGGTCATGCTGCAGGTGCACGAGTCGGTGGGGCATCCGACCGAGCTCGACCGGGTTCTCGGTCTTGAAGCCGCTTTCGCCGGCACGTCATTCGTCTCCCTTGAAGACGTCGATCGTCTCCGCTATGGGTCCGAGTTGGTGAACATCACCGCGGACGCGACCGTCCCGGGAGGGCTTGGGACCTATGGGTTCGACGATGAGGGCGTCGAGGCGCAACGGGTGGATCTCATCCGAGACGGCGTGCTGACCGGCTTTCAGACCTCTCGAGAAACGGCCGCGGCCGCGGGCCACGGACGGAGCAACGGAACCATGAGGGCCGAGGGTTGGGAGAACTTCCCCCTTATTCGGATGACGAACATCAACCTCCTACCCGGGGACGGCGACCTCGAGGACCTGCTTGCGGACGTGGACGACGGGATTTACATGGCCACGAACAAGTCGTGGTCGATAGACGACAAGAGAAAGAACTTTCAGTTCGGCTGCGAGATCGCGTGGGAGATCAAGCGGGGACGGGTGGGCCGGATGCTGAAGGACCCTCGCTACACCGGGATCACCACCGACTTCTGGGGATCGTGCGACGCGGTGGCGGGGGCACAGGAGTGGCGGATGTGGGGCACCCCCAATTGCGGGAAGGGGCAGCCCGGTCAGACGATGAGAGTGGGCCACGGAACCTCGCCGGCCCGCTTTCGCAAGGTTCACACCGGGTTCTCGCGGTGACGGCACGCGTGGGTGCCGGCCCCCTTCCCGTGGAAGACGAGCGAGCCCGCGCGGCGGCGGAAGCGGTATTGGACCAGCGGGGCGCAGACGGAATCGAGGTTGTCGTGATCGCGTCCGACACGGGGGTCACGAGGTACGCGGCCTCGGAGATCATCCAGAACATCGAACGTCACGAGGTCCGCGCCTTCATAAAAGCGGTGGTCGGCAATCGGGTTGCGACGGCGACGACGAATCAACTCGACAAAGAACTGATGAGAGACGCCGCCCGAATGGCGGTGGAGGCGGCGACTCGCTCTCTGCCCGACCCCGACTGGACCGGTCTGGCGACGCCGGCGGAGGTAGGACGCGCCGAAGGGATCTGGCGATGGGATGAGACCACGGCGGCCACGAGTCCGTTGGCGCGAGCCGCGTCGGTGGCCGAGGTGGTTGGCATTGCCGGAGACGACGCGGCCGGCGTGTTCGAAACCAGCGCGCATGCGTACGGCATTTATTCATCGACCGGAATTTCCTGCTTCGACGCACACACGAGATGCGTTGTCACGTGTCTGGTCACCAAGGACGGCGCCACCGGATGGGCCGAGGGCTCCTCCTTTAGGCACGAGCAGGTGGACGTCGAATCGGTTGCACAACGGGCCGCGGACAAAGCTCATCGTGGGTCGCCAATCGCGGAGGTCGAGCCCGGCGCCTATCCGGTGGTTCTGGAGGCACCCGCCGCGTCCGTGCTGCTCGACTACCTCGCCTATGCAGGATTCGGTGCCAAGCAGATGGTCGAGGACGAGAGCTTTTTCTCCACACGCAAGGACCAAATGGTTGCAGCTTCTAATGTCGTCGTCGCGGACGACGCGGCTCATGATTTTTCGATTGGGATCGGTTTCGACTTCGAGGGCGTGCCCCGGCGGCGGGTCGATGTGATCCGCGACGGAGTCGCGGTGGGGCCCGTCACCGATCGCCGCACCGCGCGCCAGCTGAACACGGAGGTGACCGGGCACGGATCAGGATCAAACGAATTCGGACCCTACGCCGCGAACGTCGTGATGGAGCCGGGAAGCACAACGTCTGAGGAATTGCCTGCCGGAATCGACGACGGCCTCCTCGTCACCCGCTTCCACTACGTGAACATCCTCGATCGGCCCACGACCCTTCTCACGGGAATGACACGGGACGGAACCTTTCGCATCCGAAACGGTGAGGTCGCGGAGCCGGTGAGAAACCTCCGCTTTACCCAGAGCGCGCTTGATGCCCTGCGGGATACGACGGCCGTCGGCGCGGATATGACCTGTTTCGCCCCGGAGTTCAGCTCGTTTGGCTCGACGGCCGCCCCGTCGCTGCGGGTCTCGGAATTCAATTTCACGTCCACGACGACGCACTAGCGTGTCCTGGCACGAGGTCTGGCACGTCGGCGTGCTGGGGTCCACTCTCTTTGCGGCCGCGGGGGTCGTGACGCTCGTGCTCGCTCCGCTGATCTTCGACGACCCCCCGCCGGGCCTGATAAAGGCCCGTCCCCTGATCCTCGGCCTGGTGACTCTGGCCGCCCTACTGCTCGCCCTGGAATGGCTGGGAGTCCACGGCGGTTAACCAACTGGTAAATAACTAACCGGTTGACCCGGCAGGCACCTATAATGGCAATCAGCCCATCTACCTGGGTAAACACAAGGAGGCTAGGTGACAACCACCACCGACACGATCCAGATCACCGAGGCGGCCGCCGCCAAGGTCAGCGAGCTGCTCAATCGCGAGGTCTCTGCGGCCCCTGAGGAGCACGAAGGCAAGGAGTACGCCCTTCGGATCGCCGTACAACCGGGGGGGTGCGCCGGCCTTCGCTATGCGCTCTACTTCGACGACCGCAAGATGGACGACGACTTCATCGCGCAGGTGAACGGCGTTGAGATCAGGGTAGACAAGATGTCGAGCCCCTATCTGCGAGGAGCCGAGATCGACTATGTCGACGGCCTCCAGCAGTCCGGGTTCGCCATCAACAACCCCAACGCCAAGGGCAGCTGCGCCTGCGGCGACTC
>JALZEI010000228.1 GCA_030862115.1 Actinomycetota bacterium | reverse complement strand
CCTCTTCTTCCTCCTCGATCACCTCGTCCTCGACGACGTCGACCCCGAGGTCGATCAGACGCTGGTAGACCGCGTCGGTCTCGTCGGGCGTGAGGTCGAGAGTCGAGAGCTTGTCCGCGAGCTCGGCTGCCGTGATCGATCCTTCGGCCTTCGCCGCGCGGAGGACCTTTTCGACCTCGACCTGAGCGGGCGTGACGTCGGTGATCGTCCCGGCGGGGGCCGGCGCGTCGGGCGCGGCCTCGGTCGTGACCTCGCGGTCGCTCATCTACGCGGCCCCCTCGACCCTGCGAAGCAGGTCGCGGCGGGCGGCCTCGAGGCCCACCAGCTCGGTGAAGAGCTCGTCGTGGCGTGTCGGATCGTCCAACGGGTTGATCTCCTGGAGAGTGTTGCGCCGTCCCTTGATATCGCGTTCCAGCGCGAACACCTGTAGGCGAACGAACACCTCACGCAACCGCGCCTCGAGCTCGTCGTCGGCCGGCACGTCCGCGCCGACCGTGAGCTCGGTGAACAGCGACAGCGCATCCGGCGACACCTGCTGCGCGAACGCACGCTCGTCGATTGCATCTCCGCGACCTACCCACGTCTGCGCGTGGGTGAACAACTCGCGTCGTGCGGCCGAGGTGAAGTGGGCGGGCTCGACTTGTGTGGCCCAGGGACCCGCTTCCTGAGTCCGAAGAAGCAACAACTGAAGCGCCTCCCGCTCTACCTTCACGTGCCCGGGGAAACGACGGTCGCGCCCATCCGCGGACTCGACGTTCCCCCTCGCGGACGCCCGAAACTCTTCGTCGCGTAGCGCCCGATGAACCACCTGTGCGTCAACCCCGAGCCGGTTCGCCACATGGTCGGCATATTCGTGCCGGACGTCCAGCCGGGGGTGCCACCCTAGCACCACAGCAGCCTCGGCCACGGCCCGAACCCGAGCTTCGGGCGTGTCTTGCGGAAGCTTGGAGAGCACTTGGTCGAGCTTGAACTCCAAGAGAGGAACGGCCGTATCAATGATCTTCCGAATCCCTTCTTCGCCGTCCGTCTTCACGACGTCCGCAGGATCTCGGCCGCTGGGCAGAAGCGCGACCAGCACCTCTATACCGAGGCGATCGTGGATGCCGAAGCCGCGTTCGGTCGCGCCCGTGCCGGCCGCGTCCGCGTCGAACATCAGGATGGAGCGCGACGAGAACTTCTTGAGCTGCTCGAAGTGCGTGTCGCCGAGCGCGACGCCGTTCGTGGCGACGGCCTCGTGCACGCCGGCCTCGTGCAGCGCGATCACGTCCGTGTATCCCTCGACGACGAGCGCGGCGCCGCGCGCGATCGCCGACTTCGCCTTGTTCAGCCCGTACATCACACGGGACTTCGAGAAAACCGGCGTCTCCATCGTGTTCAGGTATTTCGGCTGCTGGTCGCCGAGAGCGCGGGCCCCGAACCCGACGACGTCCCCCTGGAGGTTCCACGTCGGGAACGTGATCCTCTCGCGGAACGTGTCGTAGAGGGAGCCGTCGCGGTCGCTGATCCGGCCGAGCCCCGCCTGAACGACCTCGTCCTGCTTGAACCCCTTGCCCAGGAGGTGCCGGGCGAGGGCGTTCCGGCCGGGCGCGTAGCCGAGCTCCCACCGCTCGGCGACGTCTCGTCCGAACCCCCGGCTCTCGAGGTAGGTGCGGGCGTCGGCCGCCTCCGCCGAGGTGAACAGCTGGACGTGGAAAAAGCTCGCGGCCGCCTGGTTCGCCTCGACGATCCGGGCCTTGAGCCCGCGGGCCGCTGCGTGCTGGCCCGGCCGCGTCTCCTCGTAGTGCAGGTCGAACGCAAACCTCCGCGCGAGCCATTCGGCCGCCTCGGGAAACGGCAGGTTCTCGACCTTCTGCACGAAGTGGTAGACGTTGCCGCCCTCGCCGCAGCCAAAGCAATGCCACAGCCCCTTCGCCGCGTCCACCTGGAACGACGGCGTCTTCTCGGAGTGGAACGGGCACAGGCCCTTGAAGGTATGCGCGCCGGATCGCTTGAGCTGCGAGTGGGCTGAGACGACCTCGACGATGTCCGCGCGCTCGCGCAGGGCGTCTATGTCGTCTTCTCTGATCTTCGCCATCCCACCTGCCTCGTGCTCGTGAAGGCGCGCTAAGTGAAGCAGTGGGGAAGTGCGCTCATTCTAGGGCTCCGAGCCAGGGCGGGGGCCCGTCGACGAGTCGCTCGAACGCCCTCAGCGCGAACCGGTCGGTCATCCCCGCGACGTAGTCGACCGCCTCCTGACGGTTGTCCCGGCCCACCCCGGCGCCGTAGTGCGTCAGCAGCGTCTGGAGGATGCGCTCGACCGCCTCCCTCGTCGCGTGGCCGATGCGCCCCAGGTAGACCTTCTCGAACAGGAACTTGCGCGTGGCCCCCATCGCCTCGAAGACGGGCGGGCTCATCGCGATCGACTCGGAATCCTCCGAGGCCGTGACGAGGTCGGTGACCATCCGCTCGATGCGGTCGGAGGGCGTCGCGCCGAGGACGCGCTTCGTGACGTCCGGGAGATCGTCCTCCGTGAGGATCCCCGCGCGCATCGAGTCGTCGATGTCGTGGTTCAGGTACGCGATGCGATCCGCGTAGCGGGCGATCTGGCCCTCGAGCGTCGCCGGCATCGGCATCGACCAGGTGTGGTTCGCGATGCCGTCACGCACCTCCCACGTCAGGTTGAGGTCCTCGAGCACATCGACGATGCGCACCGACTGGAGGTTGTGACGGAAGCCGGGGTGGAACGCGGCCACCACCTCCTCGCCGAGGTGGCCGAAGGGGGTGTGGCCGAGGTCGTGCCCCAGGCAGATCGCCTCGACCAGGTCCTCGTTCAGCGACAGGGCCCGGGCGATCGTCCGTGCGACCTGCGTCACCTCTAGCGTGTGGGTCAGCCGCACCCGGTAGTGGTCGCCCTCGGGGGCGAGGAAGACCTGGGTCTTGTGCGCGAGCCGGCGGAAGGCTTTGCAGTGGATGATCCGGTCCCGGTCCCGCTGGTAGCAGGTGCGCAGGTGGTCCTCCGGCTCGAAGCGGTCCCGGCCCTTCGACTCGGACGCCACCTGGGCGCGCTCCGACAGCCGCTCCCGCTCGGCTGCCTCGATCCGTTCGCGCCAGGTCCCGCTCACGCGGGGGACGTTAGCATTGGGGTACGACGGCTTATCGAGGGGGCAAACTTGACCAGACGGCTGCGCGGCCCCCTGGCGGGGCTGATGGCTGCGGTCTTCGTCGCGGCGTCGTCGTCCCCCGTCTCGGCCCAGCTCGACGCCCGCTCCGAGCCGGTCGTCACCGGCCCCCTGACCGCCCTGGGCGACGGCAAGAGGTGCCGCGCGACCAAGTACGAGGTCGAGGGCGAGGTCGTGGCCCGGGCGAAGATCTGCCTGTTCCTCTATTCGTTCGACCCGGACATGGAGGACGACGAGGAGCGGGACTACGGCGTCATGTGGGCCCAGACCAACGTCGACACCGGCGGCGGCTGGTGCGCCTTCCGGGTCCACACCGAGGTCTACATCCCCGATGCCATGCCGATGCACGCGAGGGTCCCGCGAGGCCAGAAGATCGCGAAGCGCAAGAAGGTGGTGTGGAAGCTGGGGGTCGACGCGGAGGGCCACGCGGCCGAGGACGCGTCCGTGAAGAAGGGGCTGACGCTGTACCCGCGGTCGCTCAGGCGCTCGCGCCGGGAGGGCGACGACGGCACGGACCGGGTGCGGTTGTCGTGGCGCGGCGAGACGGCGCGGAAGCTGGGGTTCGTGTCGGGCTTCGAGGTCTCGTGGCCGGAAGACGAGGGCCCGCCGGACGCGGTGCCGTTCCGGGTCGAGTATCCGATCCGGCAGTGCTGAGGGGGCCGCGTGACTCATTAGATCGCCCGGCTACCCTCATCCGACGATCAAACGCGATGCGGTTCCTCGCCGTATGTCGACCACGACCGGATGCGGTGTCCGAAGGCGCATTGACCTTGTAGGTTGACAGCCGGAAAAGAGAACACCAAGGGATGACGTGTCTGACACCACGCCTGCTAGCGCGGCCCGACGAAGTCGTCGCGGCTACTACTACCAAGACCTTTACGCCAGCAGATGTTGCGTTGAATTGCTAGACGGGCGCTGGTTGCGAGTGACGCCGGAGGCCCAAGAAGACATCCAATGTACGGCCACTCAAGATGGAGCAGAGTGGTACATCCAGGTAAAAACAGTCGAGACACCAAGACAGCTTTGGACGGCCGCTCTCCTCTGCCAGCCCGAAGCAGCTGGACAGCCTGAAACATCCGTTCTAGGCGACTGCTGACGGCAAAAGCCTTTCCGGACGAAGCCCGCATATTGCTCGTGATCAACGAACGCGTGGGTCCAGACTTGCGGCCCCTGACTGTCACTTCGAGCGACGACCGGCGAATTGCAGAGGAGATTCTGCTTTCCCGGATTTCGCCTTTGACTCCTCGGAACCGAGACCTCCGATGGTGCATCGAACGGTTCTTCATTGAAGAGGCCGAGAACACGGCTGACGGGTTGGAGGCTCTACTCCATGTGCAGCTCGGCTTCACGGCTGCTCGAATGCAGCTTCAAATGCTTACGAAGGAACTCTCTGACCTCATCACCCACCTCGTGAAGTTCGTGCAGGATAGAAGTCGCCAAGCACAAATCCAGCCGATCGAGCGTGATGAGGTCGTTCAGGTCGTCCGCGAAGCAGCAGCAGCTATTACGACGGCAACCAATGATGCCTTGACAGCGCCAGACGAAGCGCTGCGCCCGAAGCTTGAGGCCGCTGGGCTCTTTCCAGAAGAGGTTCGGAAATGCGAGGAGATGCGCTTTGCTTTCTCGCGTCGGCGTCGCGCTGCGATCGGATCGGAGCGAGAGGCCCTAGATGCAATCGTCGACGAAATCGCGATGGCCTGCCTGACAATCAAGGGGGCGCGTGCCAGAGGGGATGTCGCTCCGGGAATGCCGTCGGTTGAAGCGACTCTTGCTGCTGTACGCGAGCTCCATGAGGAGGAACGTTGGGGCGAGCGAGGAGTACCGCTCAGATCGGCCTTCGGAGCTCTTCACGACGTAACGGGCCGGTGTCAAAACAGGTATGTCGATGCCTGATCCAACGCGCGATATCCCCCTGCATCGCTCAGTTGATCCCGACGACATCGTCGATTTCCACGCCGCGCGGGTTCTCATCCTTCTGGAGGTTTGTGGTGCTGGCGAGCGGACTCGCCGAATTGATGGCCGGACAAAGCTGGCGAAGTTGGACTTCTTCCTCCGGTATCCGCGATTCCTGCACGAGGCACATCGCGAATTGGGGATATCCCATCCATCTCGATCGAAGAGCGCTCGCCCCGAGCTGGAGGCTCCCATGATCCGGTACCGATACGGTCCTTGGGATCCGAACTATCCGAACTACCTCGCGTTTCTAGAGTCACGCGGCCTTCTCCGCGTCGTAGGAACGGATGTTGAGGGATATAGCCTGACGCGAACGGGCAGGCAAGTAGCCGCAGAGTTGATGCGACGTCCTGCGTTTGCTTCGATCGTGAGTCGCGCTCAGAGCATGCTCGGAAACCTGTCCGAGTGGAATGGGTCGCAGCTGAAGACATTCATCTATCAGCGCTTCTCGGAGGAAGTCGAGGGCCTGGAGTTCCGCGAGGTGATTAGCCCTTGACTATTCGATTGTTGGAGCTTCGAAAGGCTCGCAGAGATGGGGAAGTAGAGACGATCGCCTTTGACAGAAACGTCACGGTTATCGTTGGATCAAAAAACACGTCCAAGACGACGACGCTGCGAATGATTGACTACTGTCTTGGCAATGACGATCCAGCCACCCGAGCACTAGGCCCAGCAGTCGCGGAATCCTACGCTTCGCTCACTCTAGATCTTGAGATTGCTGGACGTCCATACTCGGTTAAGCGGTCTCTAACTTCCTCTGAGGGGTACCTGACTAAGGTCGACGTGGATGACCTAGACCTCTCGACACGTGACTTCCAGCGCTGGATCATGGAGAAGCTTCAGTGGCCGGAGCTGTCGATCCCAAAGGGGCGAGCGTATCGGGAAGCATCGGATGTCGTCCCGCTGACGTTTCGGACGCTGCTGCGCCACATTTACAGGCGCGAGATGTCGTGGGGTGACTTCGCACTCCAGGAGGAGGAGTTTCACCGGCGGGCCGTGTTTGCCTTCTTCCTGGGCGTCGGGGACGCCCGAGCACGAGCAGCGCTTTCCGAATACACCTTGGGTGAAACGGAGCGTCTCATCGCCTCGCTCGAAGCGCGCCGGCGGGAGGTAACCGAACAGGGTGATGCCCTAGCTGAGCGCCTAGGGGAATCAATGAACATCGGCGTGCTCTCATTGGACAGGCTAGATGCCCTTCAGCGCGATCTAAAAATCAAACTGGACGACCTGGATCGTTCCCGTCAGGAACTGTTGGCGACCCTTAGAGCAAGTGAGGGATTTGCGGCTGAACCGTCCGAGAGATACCAGGATCTTCAAACGCGGATGCAGCAGTTTGGCAACGTCGTCGGTTCGTTGCGGAGCACTGCGGCAGGCTACGTTGAGACCCTCGACGAAATTGCCGCTCAAACGATGCGGCTTGAACGCGCCGAAACCGCAGTCGACGTTCTAGGCCAGCTCCCCGTCCACCGATGCCCCGCCTGTGGCAACGAGGTATCCCCTTCTCCGATGGGCCCCGATTGCTACCTTTGCGGACAGGCGACGACGGCTGATGCGCGCTCCCGAAGAATCAGCTTGGAAATCTCCGCATTGGCACGAGAGAGAACTGAGGTCGAAGAGGTTCTCTCGGAGACTCTGGCGGAGCTTCACGCCGTCGAGGAAGAATTCGCGACCGCTAAGGAAGAAGCCGAAGCACTTGCAAATCAGCTAGATCGAGAGAGATCTGATCTGATCGCGCCTCACCTGACAGAACTGGAGCGCATGAGCGTCGCGATCGGCACGGTACAACAACACTTGGCTTTGGTGGATGGGCTAGCCCTACTCAGGGATCGAGTAGGGCAAATAGATGCCGAACTCCACGAGGCATCACAAGCGCTCGATGCTCAAACAGCAGACGTCAACCGGCTGGAGTCAGAGCGAGCCGTAGAGGAGGAGCACTCATCAGAGTTCGCGGGATTCATGACCGAATATCTCTTGAACCTAGGTTCCGAGCCGTGGCGGTTTGGCCCGGTGACGGTCGCGGCAGCGGACTTCATGTTTTATCTCGGACCTCAACGATGGGACACGGCTTTGGGCGCGGAATCGCGTGTGCTCTTCTTTCTCGCTTACACAAACGGGCTTCTGCGGGTCCCGGAACTAGGGCCACGCGCACGTCCCCCCGGCCTGGCCATTCTGGACAACCCTCTGCAGCAAGGTATTTCCGACGCTGTAGTGGCCGAAGCATTGTCGCAATTGACTGCAACGGCACGCAGGTTAGATGCGCAACTCATCATTACGCTGCCGCGCGACCTCGCGTTTGACGACCGAGCGAGGCGGATCCGGCTTTCACGGGAGTTCGCTCCCTAGGCGGACGGGCGAACAACGAGTAGCGGGCGGCGGTTCGTGAGCCCGCCAGACAAAGTCGTTGCCTTCCCGGCCCAGCTTGCACTACTGCTAGCCGGGCTGTCGACCCCTGTACGGACTGCACGACACATAGCAACTGGTGGCAACTCGTGCATGCGGTGCACCCTGCACCACTTGCACCGCATGCCCACTCGGTCCAAAGAGAGCCTTACTTCGACGAGGTCGTCGCTTCTCCCATCACTGCTTGGGCCGCCGCCAGGCGGGCCGTCGGCACCCTGAACGGGCTGCACGAGACGTAGTCCAGGCCCGTCCGGTGGCAGAACCACACCGAGTCCGGATCACCGCCGTGCTCGCCGCAGATCCCGAAGTGCATGTCCGGGTTCGCCGCCCGGCCCTCCTCCACCGCGATCTGCATCAACCGCCCGACGCCGGGTTCGTC
>JALZEI010000226.1 GCA_030862115.1 Actinomycetota bacterium | reverse complement strand
ACGTCGTCGTTCTCTTGGCCGAGGATGAAATCTGCTCCGGCGTCACCGCGCACGAAGTCGTCGCCGTGGCCCGCCAGGACCGTGTCGTTGCCGGCCTCCGCAGAGATGACGTCGTTGCCATCCCCAGAGTCGATGCGGTCAATTCCCCGCCCGAATGGATCGTTTCAATTCCCGCGCCGCCGGTGATGTGGTCTGTGCCGGAGGAACCGAAGAGACGGTTCGCCGAGGTATCCGTCCGAGGCTCCTGCAGGATGTTGTTGCCCGGCTCGCCGAAGACACGATCCTCACCCAGGCCCCCCTAGAGCTTGTCGTTTCCATCTCCACCATGGACGAAGTCGTTGTCCGCGCCGCCGTAGACACGATCGTTTCCGTCGTCGCCCTTGACGGTGTCGATCCCGCCTCCGGCGTTGATGGCGTCCTTGCCGGTACCACCGGAGAGGATGTCGTCGCCGATCCCTTCGTCACCAATACGAAACCCCATCTAAGTGGCCCGCCTATTAGGCCAGACCTGTCGCAGCCGAGGACTCGGGTTCAAGGCCCGCCCAGACGACGTCAACTCCGAGCACCACGAAAGCGATGGTCGTGAAGTGCCAGGTCACGTGGATCAGGAACTTGGCTCGGCGTCCCAACCATTCCGGCTCGATGCGACGTACGAGACGGTCGCCCACGACTCCATGGATGGCGGCACCACGTAGCGCCATGCACCCGGCCACGACGAAAGCCCAGAGTCACGCCTGGACCTCTTGGGAGGAGATCTGGATGGCCTTTCCGTGGCAGAACGCGGTGCCACAGCTAGCGAGTTACGCGGCCCAGGCGATCAGTGGAACTCGCCGTAAAGAATCTGTGCCAGGACGGCGAGCCCGATTGCCATCGCGGCGCCGATCAGCGCGAGGGCTATGACGAGGAACTTGATCAAACGTAGCGTTCCCGCCAGCGAGAACACGCCAGCGACGATGGCGAATACGCCCAACGCCTGCCAGGCGATAGCGCCTCCCACGGCGGCTGGTGCCCAGGGGAAGATCAAGTGGCCTGCGTACTCAGGGATGACCCCGATGAACGCGATGAGCGTTGCGCCCGCCGAAGCCAGCGATTGGTACAAGGCCTCTTTCCTAGACATAGGGACTCTCAATCCAGGACCGCTACAGCTGGGCGGCCCCCCAGGAGATAAGAACCACCGTTACCACGAAGGCGATCGGTCCGGGATGGGATTTGAAGACGCGGATGCCGCCGCGTCTGAACCCTGCAACTAACGCGAAGACGCTCCAGCACGCGAACGCCGCCCCCGCGACGTAGGCGACCCCAGACGTAGCGGTTACCTCCGGTTTGGCGCCGACTACGAGCAATGCGACCCCGAGAACCAGGAACGCGATCGTCACGAAATGCCACGTGACCCGGATCAGGAGCATTGTGCTCACCCCTTGGAATGGATTCCCGGGCAGCGAGGCCTCGTCGATGCGACGGACGATTCGGTCGCCGACCACGCCGTGGATGGCCGAACCCATCAACGACAGTGAGCCCGCCGCGATCAATGGCCAATTCATGCGTTGACCTCGTCCGATGAGGTCTCCACCGTTGGCGGCAGCACACCTCCTGCGACGAGCGTGTTGAAGACGAGATCGACGCGCCGCCGCCGCGTCCTGGGGTCGGTCAGTTTCGGCGCTACGAGAGCCATCTGCATGCCTCCGATGTAGACGTAGCCGATCAGGAGAGCGCGGTCTCGCGCTTCTTCCGGCTCCCACCCAAGCGCTTCGAGCTGATCCGCGAGGTACTGGATCCGGCGCTCCGCGACCCGCTGTAAGACTCGGCGCGCGGCACGATGGTTGGGGTTCGCCAACAGCGCGACCTCGACGCGATCGACGGGGCCCTTCTCGTAAGCCGCCTCTACGAGCACCCTCAGGCGTCTTGCAGGGCCTGCTTCCCGCTCGAGGTACTCGATCACTGCGTCGGTGCGCTGCTGCTCCCACAGCTTGAGGGCTGCCTCGACCAGCGCGTCACGGTTCTTGAAGTGCCAGTAGAAGCTCCCCTTGGTGGCGCCCAAGACCTCAGCTATCGGCTCCACTGCTATGGCCTCTATGCCGCCTCGCGCGAGCGCTTCGAGAGCCGCCGCGGCCCAGTCTTCTGGACCCAGGCGGCGAGATCGTTTGCGCATGAACATACGCTACCGTATCGTATTCCGTACGGCAACGTATGGCTGCCGGGCGGCCAGCCTTGAGGAGGTGCTTCCTGATGCGGAATCGGACCGACCAGCCGCGCTGCGGCTCTGACGGTTTCCTGCGGCTGGGGGCCATCGCGTTCGCGATCGGCTTCTCCGTCCACGCACTGGACCACGCCCGCCGAGGCCTG
>JALZEI010000203.1 GCA_030862115.1 Actinomycetota bacterium | reverse complement strand
AGGCCAAGGTCGCCGTCCACGGAGTCGGCGCGCCCCATCTCGTGGATCCCTCGAAGCTGTGGTCGAGTGCAAGACGAATCTACGGCGACGCGATGGAGACTTTATGGGGTGGGATCGATCCGCTGCCTGAGGACCGCGTGGTCATCTTGGAGGACGGCGACAAGGTCGATCTCGGGGGCCGGTCGCTCCAGGCGATCGAAACCCCCGGCCACGCCTATCACCATCACGCCTTTCTGGACGACGCCACGGGAGCACTGTTCACGGGCGACGCGTTAGGCGTGCGTCTTCCGGATGTCGGCGTTGTACGCCCGGCCACTCCCCCGCCGGAGTTCCACCTCGAAAAGGGCATCGCGAGCATCGAGCGCATCAAGGCACTCGGCCCCACTTCGTTGTGGCTCACGCACTTCGGCCCCCACGCCCGCGGCGAGGCCACCATGCCCGTCGACGAGTTCTGCGATCGCGCGATCGAGTCGCTGCTGAGGTGGGAGTCCTGGGTCCGGGCCGGACGGGCAAAGTCGCCGGAGCTGGACGAGGTCGCGGTTCTAGTTCGCGAGCAAGCGGTCGCCGAGCTCGAGAAAAGTCTCGATCGGGACTCCATCGATCGCATGGAGCAGACCACGTCGTACTGGATGAACACCTGGGGCTACATGCGCTACCTGAATAAGAAAGAGTCCGCGGCCTAGGGCCCGGTTAGGTCTTTCTTGAAAGCGTAAGAGGCCTTTTCATAGCCCATCTTGTCTTCGTAGAAGCGATGAGCGTCCTTTCGCTGCAGCCCGCTGGACAACGCGAGCGTCTCGCAACCCTCGGCTCGCGCTACCCACTCCACATGCTCCAGAAGGGCCCTGCCGTGGCCCCTAGATCGATGTCTTTCCGACGTTACGAGGTCGTAGACCCACATGTACTTTCCGTAATAGAAGTTGAGCCCGATCCCGACACCGGCCGCGGCCACAATCTCGTCGTCTTCGAAAAGCGCCAGCAGGCGATAGCCGGCCTTCGTCATCTCCTCGAGGGTGCTTAGATACGCCTCCTCGGAGAGGTGATCTCGAAGTTGCCCCAGAACTGCGAAGGCGCCCCTCCATTCGGCCGGCGTCGTTAGCTCCGCGATACGCACGGCATCATCCTTCCCTCAGACGGGCAGCCCTTTCGGCGGCGTCTGTCATGTCCGGGTCGGCACTCGTTACCGCGTCGAAGAGCTCTGCGGCCTGGGTGAAACGACCCTTTTTCTCGAGAAGGTCGGCCAACACGTACCAGGCGCGGAGGTGGTGTTCTTGGGCCGTGGCCGGTCTGAGATCAAGGCCCTGAAGGCGCGCGATGGCGTCGTCTAGCTTGCCCATATCGGCCAGTGCTCCCGCGGCCACTATGTGGCCCTCGTAGGCGATCGCCGGTTCCACTTTGTCGTTGTCCATCTCGTTGCAGTACTCGAGCGCCTTGTCCGGACGGTCGAGCGCCCGATAGCAGTCGGCGATGACGGGATTCTGATCGGAGGACCCCGAAAGGCGGCGAAAGGTGGATAGTTCCTTAGCCGCTTCGCGCCAGTGCTCGGCTCGATAGTGGGCTAGACCAAGCAGCTCTCGAATGGGGGCGGCCCGCAGCGCGATGTGCTTCGCTTGATCGGCGAGACGGATTGCCTCGGGATAATCCTCGGTCGCGAAAGCCCCGGCCGCCTCCGCAAAGACCTTGATCAGTATGTCTCCTTTTCCCGGCCGCGCCATCGAGCGGAGCTCCTTGACGACTGAGTCGGAGAGATGCAGCACCGGCTTCTGTTCGTCTGCCTTCTCCGAGCGTCGACGCTGTGGTTTCGCGTGCGCGCTGGGCGCGCCCTTACGCGCGCTTCTCGGCGGCGGGGAGCCTTTGCGCTCTGTCGGGCGTCCTCGGTTGTCGCGGGGACCGCGCGGCCTTCCCGATCGTCCGTCGCTGGTCATGGCGCGACCCTAACGGTCGGTTACTCGATTGACTCCGGATCGAACGTGGGATCCCAGGGGATCGTGGGAGGCTGCGACGTGGGGCTGGTTGCATCTGCCGAGGCCGCGGCGCCGAACTCGAGAGCCTTGCCCTTCGCGGTGATGAGCCAGTAACCGCTACCGCTGGGGATCGGGACGATGGCCACGACCGGCGACTTCAATGTCTTGTTCCGGGCATCCCCTGCGAACAACGCGCCGCCGTAAGCCTCGACCCG
>JALZEI010000174.1 GCA_030862115.1 Actinomycetota bacterium | reverse complement strand
GGCACACCTCACCCACGCAAGCGAATGGAGGCCGTGAGGAAGCTCAACGACGCCGGCATCCCGTGTGGCGTGATGGTCGCTCCGGTTCTTCCCGGTATCTCCGACCGGCGAGATCAGCTCGAGGCGGTCGTCACTGCGGCCGTCGAGGCCGGAGCCACCCACATCACACCGATCCTTCTTCACCTTCGGCCAAAGGTTAAGGAGGTCTACATGGAGTGGCTCCAGGAGACCTATCCGCACCTGGTGTCCGACTACGAGGCGATGTACGGCCGCCGCTCTTATGCGTCGGAGGGTCAAAAGAAAGCTCTGGCCGGACAGGTCAAGGAGCTGCTCGATGGAGCTCCCCGCCCTCGTCCCACGCCGATGATGAACGCCCTGCGAACGAAGCGACAACGAGAGAAGGAAAAGTCGGCGGTGCGGGGCGACCAACTCTCGCTTCTGTAGCAGATCTCCGGCGCGCGTACGCCGGGCCCAACCGGTCTTTAGAGTGTCGGTCTTATGGACCGAGTCGATGGGCGCAGGCGATGAGCAAGTGGCGGATCGAGGTGAAGCGGATAGACCTTCCTCTTGCCGAGAAGTTTGTGATCGCGCGAGAGGAATGGTTCGTGGCGGAGAACATCTTCGTGATCGTTCACTTCGACGATGTGTTCGGCGTCGGAGAGGTGAGCCCGGCGGGCCGCTGGGACGAGTCGGTTCACTCCGTGCGAACTCAGCTTGAGAACATCGACCTCAAGCTCATGAAGAGCCCCTTTGAGTTGGAGACCCTCTCGTACTTGCTCCCAGCGGGGGCCGCGCGCGCGGCGTTGGACATCGCCTTGCACGACCTGGTGGGAAAGCTACTCGGCATCTCGGTTTCCGAGTATCTCGGTGTGGGCGACGATCGGCCGTCCACATCCGTGACCGTGCCGATCACGAGCGTGAGTCGCATGGTGCAGCGCGCGCTGGCCTATTCAGACCATCCCACGCTGAAGATGAAGGTCGGGTTCGACGACGATGTCGAGGCCGTGCGGGCGATCCGCAAGGTGTACGACGGTGCGATCAGAATCGACGCCAACGAGGGCTGGAACGTCGATGAGGCGGTAGCGCGGCTGCGCCGGCTCGAGCCATTGAATATCGAGTTGTGTGAGCAACCCATCCCGGCAGGGAACCACCAAGACCTTCGTTTCGTCAGCTCGTGCACCTCGATCCCCGTCTTTGCCGACGAAGATGTGTGCACCGCCGAGGATGTGGCGAATCTCGTCGGGGTCGTCGAAGGCGTGAACCTCAAGCTGCGCAAAGCCGGAGGGATCCGCGAGACGATTCGTGCCGTGGCCGTTGCACGGGCCCACGGCATGGGTGTGATGCTCGGCTGTGATCTCGAGTCGGGAATTGCGGGTACGGCCGGCGCTCACCTTGCCGCCCTGGTCGACTTCGTCGACATGGACGGGCCTTTGCTTCTGGCATCCGATCCTTTTCCGGGCGTCACCTACAAGCGCGGAACGATGACGCTTCCCGAGGGGCCGGGATTGGGGATAGAGAAGGTCCCGTGACGTCATGAGATCGTGGGCGATCCTCACGGACGGCTATTTGACCGAGCGCAACGCGAAGACGGCGCATGGGGTCATCCGTTACTCGCGCGACCACATCGCCTGCATCATCGACACCACCTACGCGGGTCGCTCGTTATCGGAGCTGCTCCCAGAACTCGGTCGCGAGGCGCCGATCGTTGCGACGGTTAAGGAGGCCCTCACTTACTCACCGACCTCTTTACTCCTCGGCGTTGCCACGGCCGGCGGCTGGATGCCGGACCACTGGCGCGCCTGGATTCTGGAGGCGGTCGATTCCGGCCTTGAGGTAGTGAACGGACTGCACCGAATGCTGAACGACGACCCGGAGTTCTCAAAGCACGCGGAGGACAGAGGTACTTCACTCTGGGACGTTCGCCAACCCCCCGACGGAATCCCACTGTTCTCGGGAAAGGTTCTGAAGGTCCCGAAGCGTGTCGTCGCTACGGTCGGAAGCGACTGCGCGGTTGGCAAGAAGACCGTTGCCATCGAGCTCGCTAAGGCGGGGCGTGCGGCCGGTCTGTCGACCGAGTTCGTGGCGACGGGACAAACGGGCATCCTCATCGCCGGCAAGGGGATCGCGGTCGACCGGGTCGTCTCGGATTTTCTGGCAGGCGCGGCCGAGAAACTGGTGTGCGAGACGCACCCCGCCACCGACGTCGCGGTGGTGGAGGGGCAGGGGAGTCTGTGGCATCCGGCCTATTCGGGAGTGACCATGGGTCTGTTACACGGGTCCTGTCCGCACGTCCTTGTTCTTTGCCACCAGGCCGGCCGGACGGCCATCGAGGAGCCCCCCTACACGGCCCTCCCACCTCTGTCCGAGATGATCGAGGTCTACGAGCGGGTGGCCTCGACGGTACGCCCGGCTCGCGTCGCCTGCGTCGCGGTGAACACGGCGGGCCTCGACGAAGACCAAAGACGACGCGCCCTATCCGAGGTTGAAGAGCACACGGGGCTCCCGGCCGGCGACGTGTTGGCGGGGGATGCGCCGAGACTTTGGTCGGCTGTGGCCGGCGCGTTGCCGCCCAGGGCGAGCCTCAAGCATTAGAAAGTCCCGCCCGTTTAAGGCGCACGACAATCAGATATCGCCGCGTACGGTCCGGTGGACGCTCACGGCCAGTCGCCATGTCTGCAAGCGAGCGGCCCCCAAACGAAAAGCAATCAGGCCGACCGCACCGTTTATCGCCGCAAGGATGGGGTGTCCCAGCCCGACCTCGAAGCGAGCCATGACTGCATCGATTAGAAAATAGGCGCACGAAAAGGTCCCGAAGATCCCCAGCACGGCAAGAGCGGTCGGCCCCCATACCCACCCCATGGCGAATCGAGTGCGCAGGGGGGCCGGGCATTCCGCCAGAGCATCGGCGGCCCCCTCGAAGCGGGCGTCGCCGGAGAACGACCGTACGAAAGGGTCCCTTAATCGCGCGATCGTCCATCTGACGTACCGAGCGCTCGCGATCAACAGCAGCAGAGAGAGACCGAGGATCCCCAGCAGCAAGTACAGAGGCCAACCACTTCGCAGGGTGTTGCTGCCGGGTGCTCCAAAGCTCGTCGGCGACAGAAGAGCGATTACGCACAGGATCGGAATTCCCGCCATGAGGCTGGCTCCGAAGGCGCGTTCCGCGAACTGCCAGCCCCCCGAGCGTCCGCGGCGCGCGGAGCGAATCCATTTGACGGCGTCCGCGTAAGAGTCTTGACCCGAGTACATCCAGTTCAGCCTAGTGTCGTGTCGGCCAGCCAAAGTTACTGATTTCCTTAAGCGACTCTGCATCGGCCCCCTTGCTTCGATGTGAGATTCCTTTTATTTCTTCAGATCTGGCCCTCCCTGGAATGGCATGGAGGCGAGCGAGGTTGCAATTTCTATGCCCACCGATTCGGCGAAGTCTCCTCCCGCGTGGCAGGTGTGGTCTGCCCTCTGGGTGGTCTACATCGTGTGGGGCTCTACCTATCTTGCGATTCGTATCGCGGTGGAGACTTTGCCGCCTCTCCTCCACGCCTCCGTCCGGTTCCTCGTAGCTGGGATTCTGATGTACGCGTGGCTTGCGATCCGCCGTGGTCTGGCCCACGTGAAGGTGACCTCCGGGCAGTTCTTTTCCTGCGCGCTCGTGGGGACGTCTCTTTTGTTGGGCGGCAACGGAGTAGTAGCGATTGCCGAACAGGAGGTGCCATCGGGCCTGGCGGCTCTCATCATCGCCTCGGTCCCGCTGTGGGTCGTGGTGCTCCGCGCCTT
>JALZEI010000156.1 GCA_030862115.1 Actinomycetota bacterium | reverse complement strand
TTCTGGCCGACAAGGGCATCGTTGCCGCACTGGAGGCCGACATCAGAAAGCACGACCTTCCCGTGGAGCTTCACTTCGACGACGACCTACGCGACGTGCGCTTCGACGAATCGGTGGAGACCACGATCTACTTCTGCTGTGTTGCCGTGCTCACACGCGCGGATTCCAATGTGGTTGTTCGGCTGGCGGTCAGCCTGGCCGGCCATGAGTTAATCGCGAGCGTCGAGGGCGTGACCCTCACCGCTGACTCTCGCGATGCCATTGAGGATCGGGTGCAGTCATTGGAGGGTCTTGTTGAGGAGAAAGCGAAGGGAGTTTTAATTCGAGTCCCCGTAATGTTATTCACAGGCGCGGGCAGTGCGCTTAGCCCGTGAAGAAGTAACCGTTGCGAAGTTCCGGAGCTCGGGCTCTCAACCCTTCTTCGCTGCGGCCCAAGCCTCCTCGAGTTCATCGGGGCCCAATTGAGCCTTGGGAATGTATGCAACCGCCCCGGCTTCGAGAGCCTGCGGGGTCATCTCCTCGGCTTCGTAGGTCGATAGCACCAGGACCACGACCTGGTTTGGGTTGTCCTGCAGGATTTGCCGTGTGGCCTCCAACCCGTTGATACCGGGAAGGTTCACGTCCATGAGGACTAGGTCGGGCTGTAGTTCTTTAACCGCTTCGACCGATGCCTCACCAGACTCGGCCTCACCGACAACCTCGAATCCGTCCGCGAGTTCGACGACATCGCGCGCGGCCTCGCGAAAGGGCGCTTGATCGTCCACGATCAGTACCCGAACAAGATTTGGCGTCATGGCGCAATCGTCGCATTTCGGCGCGCCATCACCAAGGGTGTAAACACTACTTTTCCGCCGAAGTCGGCGTCGAGCTGCGCATCCGAAAGGCGATGATCTCGGCTTGTCGTCCCTTGACCTTTTGCGGCGGTAGCTTCTCGACTTCGGGCTTTATCGGCAGAGCGCCGAAGGTCGCCTCGGTCATGACGGTTTCGCCGCCGCCGGCGAGCTGTTGCAATCTCTGCGACAGATTCACGCTGTCGCCGACCACTGTGTATTCCAACCGTGCTTCGGAACCGAGAAGAGCCGCTGCTACCCGGCCCGTAGATAGCCCTATTCCCATGTGGAATTCGGGGAGACGCCGCTCCCGCCAGCTGTCATTGATTCTCCATTGAGCCTCATGCATTGCCAGCGCGGCCTCCGTCGCCTTCTGCGCGTGATCGTCGTGAGGAAGCGGAGCGCCGAAAACACCCATGACCGCGTCGCCGACGAATTGCATCACGGTGCCGTCCGCTCGAAGAATGGCGTTACTCATCTCCGCCCGATGTTCGCTCAGTTGTCCCGCCAGCACGCTCGGGTCGGATACCTCCGCGATCGTCGAGTAGCCGCGGATGTCCGACATGAGCACAGTGACCTCCAGCTTTTCGGTGGCCCCGATGGCGTGGCCCTCACGCCGCACCTTCTCGGCCAGACCACCGGGAAGCATCCTGCTCAGTGTCTCGCCCTGCTCCTCTCGATCAACGATCGCTTGGTGGAGCATCTTCAGACGTCGAAGCGCCCCTACCTCGCCATGGCTGGCTCCCTCCGCAAGCTTCAGAAAAAGATCCTCGATCTGGTCGGAGATCGAGGCGGCCGTGGCGCCGGTCGCCGCGGCGATCGCCTTGATCGGCTTGCCTTCGGCGATCTGCTGCAGCAGGCCCTCCTCTTCGGTGGTGAGCGTGCCGGGTCGCATCACCGGGTTGACCAGAGCCTCGACGATCTTCGGGTCGATCACCGAGCCGCCGGTCGTCACCTCGCGAATTGCCTTCGCGAGCTGGTCTCCCTCGGCGACCTTGTCCTTAAGCAGATACGCGTAGCCGGCGGCACCGTCGCTGAGCAATGAGATGGCGTACTCGGGGTCGTCGTACTGGGACAGGATGACCACTCCGGTTCCCGGATGGCGCTTCCGTACCTCTTTTGCGGCGTCGATACCCTCGGTCTGGAACGACGGGGGCATCCGGATATCGGTCACGACCACCTGCGGGTGCTGTTCGGTGGCACCCTGGACGAGCTCGTCGAAGTCGGCGGCGACCCCGACGATGTCGAGATCGTCCTCGAGGCCGAGAAGGGCCCTAACCCCCTCTCGAACGATGAGGTTGTCGTCGGCGAGAAACACGGTTATGCGGCCGTCTGGCATCAACCTATTGTGCGTACTCGGCGGCACGGCGGGAAGGGGGTTGCCCGCACTGAACGAGGGGTGCCTGCATCAGCAACCTTTGAGAGGTTATCCCCCTTACCCCGGGGCCTTCGGCGCACTAGGTTGGGTTACGCCCTCGGAGGGCGAGCTAGAACCCCCGACACTTAAGGAGAGCCATGCGCATCGAGTCCAGCGTCACCTCCGTAACCTGGATCCCCTCGGAGGCGATCAAGGGGATGACCAAGCTGCCCTTCGAAGTCGGGGTGACCAGTTACGACGAACCTCCCCCGGATGTGATCGAGGATCTGCAGGAGCTGTTGAAGTCGGGAGCGATTCGGTTCGCTAACGAGCTCAGAGCGTGGGCCGAGGTCGAGGACGGGATAATCGTCGGCGCCGGTTACACGGGACAAGGTCACATCGGGCTCACGCACCTGAATCTCGGCGTAAAGAAAAGCATGTTCCCCGCGGTTGCGTTGCCGGATCGTCAGGCCACTCCCAAGATCTCTGGATCTTCAGTGAAGTTCGTCCAAACGGGCGGCGGACGAACCGCTCTGCCTGCCCCCCGAACGGTGCGGCGCAAGCCGTTCATCCAGATCACGGCCCCACTCGCCTGGACCACACTCGGGTTGACCCTTCACGCCGACGGGTCCGCCGAGCATGAGGTCGTCGGTGCCAGCACCTTCCCACGACACTGGATCTACGACGATTCGGGCAAGCTGGCGGGTAAGACGGGCCTCATCGATTTCAAGACTTGGTACAAGGAGGCCTTCGGCGAGGCCACCCCGTGGGGCCATCAGGAATCCCCCGCCCTTGTCACCGAGGTCGAGACCGCCCTTGAGAGAGAGCTCTCCAGAACCCTCATGAAGGGCGGATCAAAGCCGAAGGTCAAGCGGTTGAGCGCCAACAAGACGCTGGTGGAACAAGGTGAAATGGGAAGCGAGATGTTCTTGCTTCTCGACGGTGTGTTGGCCGTCGAGGTAGACGGAGAGCCTCTTGCGGAGATCGGTCCCGGCGCCATCCTCGGCGAGCGTGCGCTCCTGGAGGGCGGAGTTCGAACGTCAACTCTCCGAGCGGTAACCGCGTGCAAGGTTGCCGTGGTCTCCGGCGAGGAGGTCAACCGCGAGGTTCTGGTGGAGCTCGCGGGGGGGCATCGTCGAGAAGAACAAACTCGAGCTTGAGACTCTTTATCGGCGGCGCGCGGGGCTCGGTGCCCGTTTCGGGAGAAGATTTTCTTCGCTACGGCGGTAACACGCCTTGCGTGGCGGTACTCGACTCGGATGGACCACCCCGTCTGGTGTTGGATGCCGGCACGGGTATTCGACGAGTGTCGGAGCTCTTGGCGGGCCGGCCGTTCGTGGGCTCGATTCTGCTCACCCACCTGCACTGGGATCACGTTCAGGGGCTGCCTTTCTTTTGGGAGGCAGATCGCGAAGATGCAGTAGTGACGCTCTGGATCCCCGCGCAAGGCGAGCCGGTGCCACTCCTCGAGCGCATGATGTCGCCTCCCTTTTTCCCCATCGGCCCTTCCGGGCTCCGAGGTGACTGGACCTTCGCTCAGCTCGCGGAGGGAATTAGCGACATCGAAGGATTCAGCATGTCGGCAAGAGAGATCCCGCATAAGGGCGGTCGCACGTTCGGATACCGGGTGAGCAAGGGATCTAAAACTTTCGCCTACATCTCCGATCACTGTCCCACCTTTTTGGGGTCGGGGCCGGAGGGTTTTGGTGAGTATCACGACGCGATCTTGGAGCTCGCGGAGGGGGCCGACGTTTTGATTCACGACGGGCAATATCTCGGCGCCGAGCTCGCGGAGAGGGCCGGGTACGGACATGCCGCCGCCGAGTACGCGATGGGACTCGCGGAAAAGGCGGGTTGCCGACGACTGGTTCTTTTCCACCACGACCCCCATCGAACCGACGGAGATATCGACGAGATCGTGGCGGGAGCGACTACCTCGGTGACGGTGGAAGCGGCTCGAGAGGGCAGCTTGCTCGAGGTCTAGGACTACGGCAGGTCGGCTACTACATCCTCTATCGGCTTGCGAATGCCCGTAAAGAACGGGATCTCAACCTTCGTATAACGCCGCGCCTCGGTCGCTCGCAATCTGCGAATGAGATCGACGATGCGGTCCGGCGTTTCTGCCTCGAACGCCAGGATCCATTCGTAATCCCCCAAACCGAACGCACTCGTCGTGTTTGCGAGCACGTCCGGAAACTCCCGTCCCGCCGTACCGTGGTCGCGCAGCAACCCCCCGCGCTCTTGCGGATCCAGGAGGTACCACTCGGGACTGCGAACGAACGGATAGACACAGAGGAACTTCTTGGGCGCTTTTTTCTGCACGAAAGCAGGAAGATGATCTTTCGTAAACTCGGCCGGGCGCACGAGGCCTAAGAAACTCTCGCGCATCTCCAGGGCCCTCCCCAACAAGGTTTTCCTGAAGCTCACCATCAGGTCCTGCACATCGTCGGCCGAATCGGCAACCCACCAGAACATCAAATCGGCGTCGGCTTTAAACCCGGCGTTTGAGTACGAGCCCCGCACCTCGACGCGTTCCGAGTAGTCGTCGAACAAGGCATTGATCTCTTTGACGGCCACCTCCCGGTCCTCGCCAAACTCGGCGTTGCGCAGGCGGAAAACGGGATACGAGGCGAAGATTAGTTCTGATGAGCTCATGCCCCCACTCTAACCAGCGCGGTCTTGGGCGAGCCCCACGAAAAGGCGCCCCGGTTGGGGGGCGCCTTTGTTGTGCCGTCTTTCTACGAGTGGTTAGGAACCGGGTTTCGGGCAGTGGTCCCTCTTGTCCTCGACTCTGACGCAGGTGTCGTCGCCGGGTCCCCCGAAGGTGATATCGCGGTCACTCCCACCGTTGATGTCGTCGTTGCCGGAGCCACCGTTGAAATCATCTCGTCCCGAGTTACCTCGGAGGATGTCCCCGCCGTCGTTGAGGCAGCAATGGTCGCTGTCGAACGTCGAACGACCGGCCAAGAAGTCACGCCCGGGTCCACCCTTGAGCTTGTCTTGCTTTGTTCCACCCTGTGCAACGTCCCAGCCGCGGCCCGCGCAGATGCGGTCGTCGCCGGCTCTGCCGTCGATGAAGTCGGCGCCTCCGCCGGCGATGATGACGTCATCTCCGCCGGTCCCGTCGATCGTCTGTCCGCCGTCGCCAAAGATCATCGTGGCCGGTCGACCGAAACATTCGGGGCCTCCACTCTGAGCTTGGGCTCCCATAACGAAGGGGAGTGATGCGGCCGCTATTACGACGCCCGCCAAACCTGCCTTTGCCTTCAAATCTTTTCTCCTCTCGACGGTGGTTACCGTGCGTCACGCTAGAGGAGGTCCGCGCCTCCATCAACCCCCGTCGAGAGTAAAGACAGAACGCGGTTGGCGGCCGTTTGACCCTGCCTGATGCAATCGGGGATACCGGACCCTCGGTATCCTGCCCCCGCCAGAAAGATCGGACCGCGCGCGCGAAGCCTTGATTCGATTACGGCCAGGCGGTCGAGGTGTCCGACCGAGTACTGGGGAAGTGAGCGTTCCCAGCGCACGACGTTGCTCCCCACCGGGTCACCGGATACGTCCACCAGCGACCCCAGGTCACTTGTGACCTTGGAAACAAGTTCCGAGTCCGACAGATCAAGGGCCGGGTGACGATCCGCTCGGCCCACAAAACAGCGCAGAACCGCCCCGTCCTCGATGGGAAGGCCCCACTTCTGCGAGTAAAAGGTGATAGCCGACACCGCGCGGGCCGCTCCTCTGCCCATGAGCAGTCCGCTTACATCGGGGGGCAAGGCAATGCTTTCGGGACGGTAAACCAGCGCCACCGACGCCACCGATGCGTAACCGATGCGACCGAGCAGTTCCGCCGCATCTTCGTCCCACGATTCGACCGCCGAGCTCGCGGCATAAGCCGGCGCGGCGAAGATCACCGCCCGAGCGCGGATGTCCTCGAGACTCTCGAGCACGACTCCCCCGTTGCTTGGTTGCAGTCGCTCGACGGGATGGTCGAGTCGGAGCTCGACTCTCTGAGCGAGTCGGTTCCCCAGCGTTTCGATCAGCTTGCTCATACCGGAACGAATCTTGAGGAACGGAGGTGTGCCGGTCTGTATGGAACCCCGGCGTCTTTCGGAACCGATCCCCAGCAGCAAACTGCGGTGACGTCGCGCCAGCGCATCCACCTGGGGTAGCGCGGCCGCCAGACTCATGTCGCGAACGTCTCCGGCGCGCGTTCCGGCAAGTAGCGGATCGACGAGACGGTCGAGAACCTGTCTACCAAAGCGTCGCGTCACGAAGTCGCCGACCGATACATCGCGCCCCCCGAGCTTGCGAGGCGTCAGCACCTCGCTCAGAGCCCTGAGCCGAGCCACCGGCGAGAGGGCCGAGGAAGCGAGCAGGGAGCGGACCGATCCGGGGATCCCGTAAACGGATCCCCCAGGAAGCCGCGCGCGGCCTTTGTCGTAGGCGACCAAGGCACCGAAGACGTTGGGTTCGATGAGATCGTCATCCAGTCCCAGGCTGCGCGCGAGGCTCGGGCCCTCGGGAGAGCGCGCGAGAAATGAATCCGCACCGGCCTCTACCTCGACGTCGCCGACGCGCTCCGTGCGAATATTTCCTCCTAGCGCAGATCCGGCCTCCAACAACGCGATCGATGCCGCGGAGTTGTCGGCGATGACCAGGGCCGCAGTGAGCCCGCTTATGCCCCCTCCAACGACGGCAACGTCGACGTCGTAGAGGCTCAAGCCGCGTCGGCGAGGGCGCGACGTACGACCGCCGCCAGCGCGTCGAGGAAGTCGGGATCGTCGTTGGGGGAATCGGTTCGTTCCAACTGGATGCCGAGCTCGAAGGCGGCGGACTTGGCCTCGATGTCCAGGTCGTACAGAACCTCGAGGTGGTCGGCGACGAAGCCGCAGGGACACACGACGACACCTCTGGTTCCGTCGGCCGCGAGCTTGGGCAGGACCTCCAGAATGTCCGGGCCGAGCCACGGAACCTCGGTACGTCCGGCGCTTTGCCAGCCGATCTCCCACCGCTCGATGCCGGCTCGTTCGGCAACCGCCGCCCCGGTTTCTCGCAGCTGGTCCGGATAGGGGTCGTTCTTCTGCAAGATCTTCTCGGGCAAGCTGTGCGCGGTGAAAAGAACGATGGAGTTGCGACGGGCGTCGGCGCCGAGCGCTTCCCGCGAGCGCGTCACCGAGCGCGCAAGGAAATCGATGTAACCGGCTTCGAGATGCCAGGAAGCGACCATGCTCAAACGCCCGGCCCACCCCGACTCCAGCGCTGCGGCACGGGCCCTCCGTTCGTAATCGCCGACGCTCATCGCCGAATAATGCGGCGCCAGCACCAGACCGACCGCCGCCTCCACACCTTCGGTCACCATGCGCGCGACGGCGTCTGCGATAAACGGAGCCGCATGCTTCTGGCCCACGAACGTGGGGATGTCGAGCCGCTCCTGCAAGCCCCGAGCCTGAGCTTTTGTTATCTCCAACAGGGGCGACCGGCCTCCGATGGCGCGGTAGCGATCGGTTAACTCTTCCAAGAGCTCCGGGGGTGGAGGTCGCCCCCGTCTGATGTCGGTGTAGTAGTTCTCGACATCGTGAAGACCCGTCGCCGTTCCGTAGGCCATGACGAGGACCCCGCGACGCTCACCCACGCGACCTCCACTCGTGCACGACGTCGACGAGGCGAGCGAGGGCGTCGGGGTCTGTCTCGGGAAGCACGCCGTGACCGAGGTTGAACACGTGCGCTCGCCCTCCACCTCGCTCCAGGACGTCGATGGCTTGCGCCTTGAGGAGCTCGGGGGGGCCGAGACAAACGGTCGGATCGAGGTTGCCCTGCACCGGCATCCCGCCCGCGCGGGTACGTGCGTCGTCCAGGGGAACTCGCCAGTCGACCCCGATCACGTTGCAGCCGGTGGAGGCAAATTCGGCCAGGAGCTCTCCGGTGGTGACGCCGAAGATCACTCGCGGGACTCCGGTGTCGACAAGGCCTTCGAAGATCTGCACGACGTGTGGCCTTACGTACATACGGAAGTCGGCGGGGGAAAGAGCGCCGACCCAGCTGTCGAAGAGCTGAATCGCTTGTGCTCCAGCCTCGACTTGGCCCCTGAGGTACGTGGTAACCGACCGCGCGAGGACCGACATGAGCTCGTTCCAGGTGTCCGGCGCGGCGTACATCATCCGTTTCGTCAGCGCGTGGTTTTTCGAAGGACCTCCTTCGATCAGGTAGCTGGCGAGGGTGAAGGGCGCACCCGCAAATCCGATCAGGGGGATGTCGAGTTGTTCGACCAGCGTGGCCACCGTTTCGTTCACGTGATCCACGCCGGTGGGAGGAAGATCTCGAATCCGGTCGACGTCGTCGCGATTCCTAAGGGGATCGAAAACGACCGGCCCCACTCCCTCTTTGATGTCGAGGTCGACGCCCATCGCGAGCAGCGGAACGACGATGTCGCTGAAGAGGATGGCCGCGTCCACGCCGAGCCGTCGAACGGGCTGCATCGTTACCTCCGCCGCCAGTTCCGGTGTCCGGCAGACATCTAGAATCGAATACCGGTCCCGCAAAGCGCGGTATTCCGGAAGGCTCCGTCCGGCCTGTCTCATAAACCACACCGGAGTGCGCTCGACCGGCTCACCCCGACAGGCGCGTAGAAAGGAGTCGTTGAAATCCGAGTCGTTACTTTTGTCGATGCGTTCGCTCACGCCTCGCATCGTAGTGGCGACCGCCGTCTAGACCCTTCTACGATTCGCACATGACGGT
This sequence comes from Actinomycetota bacterium, assembly GCA_030862115.1. GTDB lineage: Bacteria > Actinomycetota > CADDZG01 > CADDZG01 > WHSQ01 > JALZEK01. The sequence continues at coordinate 13,737 of JALZEI010000156.1, read as the reverse complement.
TTTCGACGGAATCGTCCTCGCCGGAGGCCTCGGCACGCGGATGGGATCCGACAAGGCCCTCACGACCCTTCAAGGGGAGACCTTTCTGGAGAGAACGCTCGGGGCGCTTTCCGACGCCCGCTCCGTGGTGGTCGTCGGCCCGCGTAAGTCCACGACCCGAAAGGTCGTGTGGACCCGGGAGGAGCCGGCGGGCTCAGGTCCCGCCGCCGGCATTGCGGCGGCGATGCCCTACGTCACCTCGCCCGTCGTGGCGGTTCTCCCCGTGGATCTGCCGGGGCTGGACCGCGTGTCGGTCGCACGTTTGGTGGGGGCAATGCAGGGGGATGGGGCCGCCCTCGTCGACGATGAGGGTTCCCGTCAGCTGCCGACCGGTGCCTATCGAACCGACGCGTTGAGGGGGGCACTCGAGGGGGCCGGGCCGCTAGACGGTCTGTCCCTGCGCTCCGCGCTGGGGTCGCTGGAGCTCATCGACGTGCACGATCCCCTCGGGATCGACTGCGACACTCCCGAGGACGTCGCGCTCGTAGAGTCGCGGTTACGCGCGAGAGAAAGGTTGGGCGGCAATGCTTGACGACTGGATCGACGAGGTTCTTTCGGAGTTGGACCTAACCGACGACATCGATGTCGACAATCTGTTGCTTGTCGCTCGTGATGTCGCCCATGCGGTGGAAAGGCGAGCCGCGCCGGTGACTACTTATCTTCTCGGCCTGGCCGTCGCGCGTGGGATCTCGCTCGAGGACGCCGCGTCCCGAGTCAGGGGGCTCGCGCAGGAGCGCTAGCTCTTTGTCTTTGTTCGCGCCATCTTGTGTCGGCCTAGTCCGCTATCAGTTCTTCGAGCAAGCTCAAATACTGCATGAGGTGGCGGGGGCCGAGGAACTGATTGCGCACGCGGTCCTGCGCGGAGCGGCCCATTCGGGCCGCCGAATCGGAATCTTCCAGGAGGCTCCGGACCGCCTCTCCGAACGAACTGAGGTCGGTGGGGTCGTCTACCAGCAGGCCGTTGTCGCCGTGCTCGATCTGGTCCTGGATCCCGCCGATCCGCGAGGCGACGACCGGCCGCGCCTTCCACATCGCCTCGGACACCGTTAGACCGAATCCCTCGGCCAGGCTCTTTTGCACGACTACGTCGGCGCGTCTTTGGACGGCGTTGACGATGGCCCCGTTTTCCTCTCCATCGTCCATGGGAAGGCACGCGAGGTGCACGCGGTCTTTCATCTCGGACGAGAGGCCGGTCCACGCCTCCCGCGACTCCTCCAGAACAGCGGCCCCCTCGGGGTCGTCGGCAACGGCCTCGACGGATGGGCCCGCCATGACGAGATGGACGTCGCTTACCGATCGGACGTGTTCGGCGAATCCATTGATCACGCCCACCGGATCCTTCAGCCGATCCCAACGAGATACCTGCACGACCAATCGGGCTTCGGGCGGGGGCGGATCCCCTCCGTCGTACAAAACGGTCTTGCGGAGAACGCGCGACGGGCTCCCGTCTTCTCGTACGAAGGTCGGCGATCCTCCGTCGGCTCCACCGATGAGACCGGAAGCGCGCAGGATCCTGTCGACGGTTGCGTTGTCCAGGTGCTGGTTCTTGGGCGAGAAGGCGTCGATAGACGGGGGGATGACCGTGATCTTGGATTCCTCGAGTCCCTCCCACGCGAACGCTTCTCGTGAGAAGACGTATCCATCTGCCGGGGTGACATAAGGGATGAGGAAGTCCCACGCTCGACGCGCGAGATCGTTCGGGAAATCCAGACCCACATGGCATCGCCATAGCACGGTGGCCCCTACGTCCTTGACGTGCTGGATAAGACCTGCGGGCTGGGGGTCGTGGATGATCACGATGTCGTCCGGCGCCACGACCTGTGCGAACTCGTCGGCGTTTCCCCGGATGACGTCGTCGTAGATCCGGTGTTCTTCTTCGGCTAAGTCGCCTCCGTCGCCGTCCGCGCCGTGGAGGTTGTTGTGAATTCGTTTCGTGATGCCAAAGAAATCCGGTTTTCCGTCGATCACAACCCAACGGGCATCGATGTCGGCCGCCCTCGTATACGCCAGAAGCGAGCGGAGCATCTCCGCCACACCTCCACCCTTGGCGGTGGAGTTCACGTTCCACACCACGCGGCCCTCGAACAGTTGCTGAGCCTGAGCGATCGCCTCAACGAAGTCCTGGTAGCGATCGGGATCCATGACCTCTTGGAACCGGTCGGTCGGAAGTGCCCCCACCGGCACGTGGGTCAGATGCTCCATGTGTTCGTCCTCCCTCGGTACGTCGCCGTCCCTGAAATCGCCGGCAACCTTTTCTGCGATGATGCGGCCTCTATGGCCAGGCTATTCGGAACCGACGGTGTGCGCGGGGTCGCCAATGCGGACCTCACTCCCGACCTCGCCCTCGCGCTCGGTAGGGCGGCGGGGGTTGTGCTGGGAGGAGGTCGCGTGGTCCTGGGCCGCGACACGCGTGTCTCGGGCCCCATGCTCGCGGGCGCGCTGACGGCGGGTCTGTGCTCGGCCGGCTGCGACGTACTCGATGCGGGGATCGTCCCGACTCCCGCGGTTGCGCTACTGACCGTTGCCAAGAAGGCGGCCGGCGGCGCCGTGATCTCCGCGTCACACAACCCCGTGGAGGACAACGGCATCAAATTCTTTTCTTCCGAAGGAGTGAAGTTGCCCGCGGAGCGCGAGCTAACGATCGAGGAAGCGATGGCGGCCGAGAGCGAACGACCGGTCGGGGTCGATGTCGGGTGGCGATTCGATCTCGAAGACGCCGGGGCGCACTACGTAGAGCACCTCCTGGGAACGGTAGAGGAGCCTCTGAACGGACTTCGTGTCGTGCTCGACTGCGCGCACGGGGCCGCCTGGGCAGTCGCGCCCGAAGCGTTTCGCGCCGCGGGGGCCGATGTCATCGCGATACACGACACGCCGGACGGTTCGCGCATAAACGTCGACTGTGGTTCCACGTCGTTGGGTGAAGTTGCCCACGTGGTCACCCGCGAGAACGCCCACTTCGGCCTGGCTTTTGACGGCGACGCCGACCGAGTTCTGGCGGTGGACGAACTCGGTGCGGAGGTCGACGGCGACCGCATCATCGGCCTTATCGGTCTCGGGCTGATGGACGGCGGAAAGTTGGATAAGAACCTGATCGTGGGGACCGTCATGTCGAACCTCGGGTTTATCAAGGCGCTCGAGAAGCGAGGGATCGATTTCATCGCCGCACCGGTGGGCGACAAGCACGTTGCCGAGGCCATGGTGCAAAACGGGGCCATCCTCGGAGGCGAGCAGTCCGGTCATGTGATCTTCGGAAATCTCGCGACGACCGGCGACGGTGTCCTGACCGGACTTCAACTCGCGGCCGCCGTGCGCCGTTCGGGATCGGTCGTGTCCGAGCTGGCGCACTTCTTCAAGCCCTACCCGCAGGTTCTTCTGAACGTGCGGGTGGAGGGCAAGGATCGCCTCGATGATGCCTCCGCGCTCTGGGATGAGATAGCCGGCGCCGAGGCCGAGCTGGGAGGAGAGGGCCGGGTCCTCGTGAGGGCCTCCGGGACGGAATCGCTGGTCAGGGTCATGGTCGAGGCTGCGGACGCCCACATGGCCCGGGCCACGGCCGAGCGCCTGGCGGAGGCCGTCCGCACCCACCTTTCCTAAAAACCACGCCGAGTGCATGTTCAGGGCGGATAGTCCGCCCTCATCATGCACTCGGCGAGGGCCGCTCCCAAGATTTGTCTTGCCCTCAAGGCGGTCGGTGCCGAATAATTGGCTCGGTACACTGATCGTGAAGGGGAAGCACACAGTTCGGATCTAGCGCCAGGACTCGCCGTAGGAGGCGGTGAGTCGACGAGGCAGGGGATCTCGGAAGGAGCCTGAGGCTCCGACTCGGCGGGTGACCCTCGGCCTTGCCACGGTCGTCACGGTGTCGACAAAACCCGGGAGTGATCCCGGGGCACAAACCGGCCCCGACGTGGCACCCCTTCGCTAAAACCGCGGGCAGTGAAGCGCGCGCCATAACAGGAAGGGGGGACCTATGTGCGGCATCGTCGGGTACGTCGGTGACGACAAGGCCCTTCCCGTGCTTATCGAGGGAATGGCAAAGCTCGAATACAGGGGCTACGACTCCGCGGGAGTCGCCGTTATCTCGGACGGGGAGTTGGCCGTAGCACGCAAGGCCGGGGAGCTCGAGCAGCTCCGTAAAGAGCTTCGTTCACACGGGCTTCCGGGATCCACCGGTATCGGCCACACCCGATGGGCCACCCACGGCGCGCCCACCGACCACAACGCGCACCCGCACCGGGATTGCTCCGGTCGAATCGCCGTCGTGCACAACGGAATCATCGAGAACCACGATTCGCTCCGCGCCGAGCTCGAAAAACAAGGACACGAGTTCTCGTCGGAGACCGACACCGAGGTCGTCGCACATCTGCTGGAGTCGCTGCTGCCCGAGGCCGGCTCTCTAACCGAGGCGCTGTTGCAGACGGTCCGACGCTTAGAAGGCGCCTTTGCCCTCGTATGCATCTCGGCGGACGAACCCGAGACGATCGCGGTGGCGAGACAGGAGCCTCCGATCATCGTGGGAACCACCGACGGTGTTGGTTTGGTGGGCTCGGACATCCCCGCCCTGCTCGGTTACACGCGTGACGTCATCCCCCTCGAGAACAGTCAGGTAGCAGAGGTTCGACCCGGCCAGATCCGCGTCTTTACCTTTGATGGATCTGAGGTAAAGCCCAGACCGATTCACATCGAGTGGGACCTGGCCGCCGCGGAACGGGGTGGCTTCGAGGACTTCATGCTCAAGGAGATATACGAACAGCCCGAGGCCGTGCGCAACACGATGCGGAACCGTTTCAACGACACCGGCCGCATCGTCCTCGATGAAGTCCACTGGGACCAGCAGATTCTCAGAGACATAACGAAGGTTGTGGTCGTCGCGTGCGGGACGTCGTTCCACGCGGGGATGGCGGCCAAACATTCAATCGAGCACTACACGAGATTGCCTGTTGAGTTGGATCTCGCCTCCGAGTTCCGTTATCGAGATCCGGTCCTCGACGAGAGATCGCTCGTAATCGGCATCGCTCAGTCAGGTGAGACGGCCGACACGCTCGCCGCGTGCCGTTTTGCAAAGGAGATGAAGGCGAGTGTCGTCGCCGTGACCAACGTCGTGGGCTCCTCCATCACGAGGGACGCCGACGCCGTCTTGTTCACTCATGCCGGCCCGGAGATCGGTGTCGCCGCGACCAAGACGTTCCTGGCGCAGTTGACCGCTCTGAACGTGTTCGCCCTTTACCTGGCGCAGCAGCGCGGCTCTATGAGCGACGACAAGATCGCCGAAACGATCGAAGCGATGCTTGCCCTTCCGGAACAGATTGAAGAGGCCCTCATCCTTCACGACGACGTCCACCGCGCGGCCAAACGTTATGCGGAGGTTACCGACGCCCTATTCATCGGTCGGGGTGTGGGCATGGCGGTGGCGATGGAGGGTGCGCTCAAGCTGAAGGAGATCAGCTACATACACGCGGAGGGTTACGCGGCCGGCGAATTGAAGCACGGCGCGATCGCACTGATCGAGCCCGGCGTGCCCGTCGTGGCCATCCTGACGGGGGCCGGCAGTTACGACAAGATGCTGGCCAACGTGCAGGAGGTAAGGGCGAGGGGAGCCGACACGATTCTCCTCGCACCTCGTCTTGATGAGCGGGCGAGGGATCTGGCGAACGAGTTCTTCGAACTGCCGGTCACAAAACCTCTCCTGACCCCGATTCTGGACACTGTGCCTTTACAGCTCTTTGCCTACTACGTGGCGAAGGAGAAGGGATTGTCGCCCGACAAGCCGCGCAACCTCGCAAAGAGCGTTACCGTCGAGTAAGCATTCAGACCAGAGCAACCAGGGAGGAACAGCATGGGATTCATGGACAAGGTGAAGTCGGCAGCACAGGACGTCACCACGCAGGCCAAGAAGGCCACGTCGCAGGCGCAGACGAAGATGGAAGAGGGCCAGGTTCGCAAGAAGATGGACGAGTCGGCAAAGCAGCTCGGCTACCTCATCTACCGGGAGAGGACACAGGGCACCCCCGCCGGTTCCGACGCCGACACCCGCGTCTCCGAAATCCAGGGTTTCGAAGCGAAGATCACCGAGCTCCAGGCCGAGGCCGCCGCCGAACAAGCTCAGGCGGGCACGCCGGCCGCCCCGGCAACTCCGGCGGGTCCCGGCCCAGCCCCCGCCGAGGGTTCGACCCCTCCTCCGTCGACACCGTCGACGTCGTCCTCCGAGCCGACCTCGGGAGACTTCAAGCTCTAACCCTCGCCGAGTGCTCCGTTGATTGCGCTATCCGCAATCAGTGGAGCACTTGACGGAGGGCGCGGCGATGAGACCACTGCTGACGCCGGCCGAGATGGCCGGGGCGGATCGAGCGACCATCGACTCCGGTACACCGGCGGAGTTACTTATGGACCGAGCGGGACGAGCCCTTGCGCGCGCCGCGATCCGGGCAACGGGCGGCCGCTACGGCAAGAAAGTCGTCGTTGTCTGTGGAAAGGGAAACAACGGCGGCGATGGGTTGGTAGCTGCGCGAGTGCTCCATCGCGAGGGAGTCGGAGTCAAGTGCACCGCGATCGATTCGATGGACGACGCCCGTGGCGCGGTGGCCCATCACCTAGAGCTGCTGCGGCGTGAAGCGGTGTCGGTCGAACCGTTCAGCCGTGAATCGCTGGACGAGGCAGACGTAGTCATCGATGCGATCTTCGGGACGGGCTTCCGGGGCCGCGTCGAGGGTCGAGCCGGCGACGCCATCGAATCGATCAACGAGCGCACGGTGCCGGTCGTTGCCGCGGACATCCCCTCGGGCGTCAACGGTGAGACCGGAAAGACCGAGGGGTCCGCCGTTCGCGCGGCCGTTACCGTCGCGATGGGGGCCGAGAAGATCGGGACCGCCGTGGGTGACGGCGCAACTCACGCGGGCCGGGTCGAGGTGGCCGATATCGGGATCGAGATCCCGCCGGTTAACACGCACGTCGTCGAAGAGGCCGACGTGCGCGGTGTTTTACCTCGCCGCAGCCCAGACGCTCACAAGCGAAGCGGAGGTTCGGTCGCCCTCTTGGTCGGTTCGCAAGGCATGACCGGAGCCGCGGTCTTGTCCGCACAGGGTGCGGCGCGCATGGGAGCGGGCTACGTAACCGTAGGAGGCACACGATCGGTAGACGAGGTCGTCGCCACCTCCTTGCCGGAGGTCCTATCCACGATCGTGGCCGAGATTGCGCTGAGCGCTGATTCCCTGAAGTCTTTCGAAAGCGTCCTTGGAAGAGCCGATGCCCTAGGGCTCGGCCCCGGCCTGGGGACCGGGGAGGGACAGCTCGCCCTCGTGGAGTCAACTCTTGTCCAAGTGGACCTTCCCCTGGTCCTGGACGCCGACGCCCTCAACATTCTCGCGAAGCGCACCGAATCGCTGGAACGAAGAGAGGCCCCTACCTTGATTACCCCCCACCCCGGTGAATTGGCGAGACTGTTGGAGGTCACGACGGCCGCCATTCAGGACAATCGTCTCGGCTTCGCGCGAAGGGCGGCCGGGCGTTTCGGCTGCGTTGTTCTTCTGAAGGGTTTCCGTACGGTCGTTGCCGGCCCCCAAGGGTCGGCCGTAGTCGTCCCAACGGGGGGGCCGGAGCTCGCGACCGCCGGAACCGGAGACGTTCTGACCGGCGCCGTTTCGGCGCTGCTGGCCGCGGGGCTCGAGCCCTTCGAGGCGGCCTGGGCCTCCGCCTATGTGCATGGTTGCGCCGGCGAGCTGGCCGTCTCGAACCGAGGCATCACCGGTGTGGCGGCCGGCGACGTGGCCGATGCGCTAGGGCCGGCGGCCTCGCGGATCCAGCTCTTTGGGATCAAACCCTCGTAGAACTGGAGCCGGGCCGCGGTTGATCCACGCAAATGGCCCGCGTTTAACCTCGAAACGATGACCGGGATGACCATGCAGGAAATCGAGGAACGCGGGCATCCCGTGTGGGCTGAGGTTGACCTGGGAGCCATCAGGCACAACATCCGGGAAATCAAGCGGCTCGCCGGGCCGGCCGAGGTTATGGGCGTCGTCAAGGGATACGCCTATGGCCACGGAAACCCCGTCTCGGCCGAAGCGATGTTGGAGGCGGGCGCGTCGAGGCTGGGCGTGGCCCGGGTGGCCGAAGCCATCCACCTGCGCGAGGCCGGGATCTCGGCGCCCATTCACGTCTTCACGCAACCGCCATTGCGTGCCGCCGCGGCTCTCGTCGATCATGACCTGACGGCGACGGTCTACACACTGACGTACGCCGAGACGTTGTCGGAGGCGGCAGGCGCGGCCGGCAAGGAAGTGAAAGTTCACGTCAAGGTCGACACCGGGATGCATCGGGTGGGCCTTCCCCCCGCCGATCTCGACGACGCCGTTAAGGTGCTCGCCTTGACCCCTCACCTCGATATCGAGGGGGTGTGGAGTCACCTTGCGGTGGCCGATGTGCCCGATCACCCGTTCACGCGACAACAACTTGAGCTGTTTGCCGACCTCGTCGCGGTCTTCGAGCAAGCGGGCGTGCAGCCTCGGTATAAGCACATTGCGAATTCGGCAGCGACCCTCTCGCTCCCCGAAAGCCGTCTGGATATCGTTCGCTGCGGGATCGCCGCCTATGGATTGTGGCCCGGCCCTGCTCTGGAGAGGACGGCCGACCTGCGTCCGGCCCTCGCGCTGCGCGCTCGGGCCGGGATGGTGAAGACCGTCGCGAAAGGCGACTCCCTGTCCTACGGTTTGCGATATGAGCTTCCTGAGACAAGCCGAGTGGTAACGGTCCCCGTGGGGTACGCAGACGGATACGACCGGATGCTGTCCGGACGAGGGGACGTGCTCATCAGAGGAGAGAGGTATCGAGTGTCGGGGACCGTGTGCATGGATCAATTCATGGTGAACGTGGGCGACGCTCACGTCGAGGTGGGCGACGTTATAACGCTGGTCGGCGTGGACGGTGATGAACGTGTCACGGCCGACGAGGTCGCTACGTGGACGGACACGATCAACTACGAGGTCACGTCCCGCATCCCGTCGCGCGTCCCGAGGGTCTACGTGGACATCGAGGCCACATGAGAAAGAGACTCGTTGCCCTTGCGGGGGCGGCCGCAGGTGTCGCCGCGGCCGGACTTGCCGCCGAAAGAGCGGTCGTAAAAAGGCGCCGGCGCGCGGATCCCGAAGCTACAGCCGGTTTCGGGGAAAGACGAGGCGAGCGTTCGCGAACGATCACCCTCGACGACGGAGCTCAGATCTTCGTTGAAGAGGTCGGACCGAAATCGAAGAGCGGTGTCATTTTCATCCACGGGTCGGCGCTGCGGACCGACGTTTGGTACTACCAGATGGCCGGACTTGGGGGACGCAGACTCATCTTTTACGACATGCGCGGTCATGGTCGGTCATACCCCTCCGGTCGAGACGACTACTCGGTACCCCGACTGGCACGCGATCTAGAAGCGATCATCGAAGACTGTGGACTCGAAGAAGTAGTGGTGGTTGGTCATTCCATCGGAGGAATGACCGCCCTCGAGCTGGGCGGTCTCAAGCCCGAGCTTCTGGGAGACTCGATCAAGGGTTTCACCCTCGTCAACGCCACCTACACGGTGCCGATGGAGACCATTGCCGGAGGGGCTGCATTGGCGCGACTCGAGCGCATGATTCGGAGGCCCTTTGACTTCTTCGGCCAACAATCGAGCCGGATCGACACCCTGCGCAAACTCGTGCGTCCATCCGATGCCCTGTTCTGGAGCGTGTCGTTCATCGCCTTCGGCCCCCACGCGTCGGCCAAGCAGATCGACTACACGTACGACATGGTTGCCGAGACAAAAAGCGACACGATCTTTGACCTGTTCAAGGCCTACCGGGACTTCGACATGACGGACCGGCTGAGCGACATTACGGTGCCCGTCCTCATCGTGACCGGTATACACGACCGGATCACGGTCCCGGCCGCGTCGCGTTTTATTGCCGACAATCTCCCTAAAGCGGAGTTGGAGATCTTCGACGACTGCGGCCATATGGCGATGATGGAGCGTCACGAAGAGTTCAATGCCCTGCTCAAGAGATTCCTCGATGACACGCTCGGCAAGAAGAAGAAATGAAGGACTCCCGAGCGGAACGTCTTGCCGACATCGTGGTCGATTACTCGGTGGAGGTAAAAGAAAACGAACTGGTGTCTATTCGCGGTCCGGTAGTAGCGGAGCCTCTCCTGGTTGCTCTTTACGAAAGGTGTCTGAGGCGAGGGGCTCATCCGGTGTTACGCCCCTATCTCCCTCGCTCGGTTCCCCTCTTCTATCGAATGGCGGAAAAGCATCAACTGGAGTTCGTATGGGAAAGCGACAAGTGGTTCACGGAGAACCTCGACGTGTCGTTGAGCGTGCTTGCCGATTCGAATACCCGTCAGCTGTCGCGAGTCGACCCCGAGAAGCAGACAACGTCGGCACGCGCCCGCCGAACGATTAGCGATCGATTCCACGAGAGAGCTGCCGCCGGCCACTTGCGTTGGAACCTCACGCTCTTTCCGACCGAGGCCTTCGCGATGGAAGCCGGGATGAGCCTGGACGAGTACGAGGCCTTCTATTACTCAGCGTGCTTGGTGGATGCCGAGGACCCCGTCGCCGAATGGCACGCGGTGGCCGATACGCACCGTCGCCTCATTGCCTGGATGCAAGGCCGCAACGAGATCCACATCGAGGGAGAAGAGACCGATCTGTTTCTCGAGGTCGGTGGCCGCACGTTTCTTCCCGCCGACGGCAAGGAGAACCTTCCCGACGGCGAGATCTTCACGGGCCCCCTCGAGGACAAGACCAGGGGCCACGTCAGCTTCAGCTTTCCCGGGATGTACGGGGGCCAGGTCGTCGAGGGGATAAAGCTCGAGTTCGCCGAGGGCCGCGTCGTGAACGCGTCGGCCTCGACCAACGAGCATTTCCTGTTGGCCATGCTCGACACCGATCCGGGCGCGCGCGTACTTGGGGAGCTGGGTATTGGAACCAACTTCGGCATCAAGACCTTCAGCGGAGAGACACTTCTCGACGAGAAGATCGGCGGCACGATCCACCTGGCGGTCGGCTCGTCATATCCCGAGAGCGGAGGCCTGAACCAGTCGGCCGTCCACTGGGACATGGTGTGCGACCTGCGACAAGGGGGGCGCTTGACCGCCGATGGTGAGGTCTTCATGGAGAACGGCGAAATCCTCGTCTAACCCCGTCGTTTCACCGTCGCCTGCTGAAAAAGCTGTGCATATATCGCACGAATCTCAGCACTCGACAACGGAAGAGCGCGAAAGCACGCGGGCGCAAGACGTTGACCCTCACGTGAGGCCCCCCTTACCCTCGATGGATGTCGATGACGGCGGACCCTTCGGCGACCTCGGGACTTTCGTTCGAGGCCATTCGCGACCGAGCCCTGACCTGCACGAGATGTGGTCTCGCGGCGGGCCGGACTCAGGTCGTGTGGGCGGACGGCAACCTCGAGGCCGACGTTTTATTCATTGGCGAGGCGCCCGGCTTCCACGAGGACAAACAGGGAAAGCCTTTCGTGGGGGCGGCGGGACAACTGCTCGACAAGCTCATGGCCGAGGTCGGCCTCGATCGAACCCAGTCGGCGATCGTCAACGTCATTAAATGCAGACCTCCGGGGAACCGGGACCCGCTCCCCGAGGAGATCGAGGCCTGTCATCCCTATCTCGAGGCGCAACTCGCTCATATGCGCCCCAAGGTGATCGTCACCCTCGGCAACTTCGCAACCAAATTCATCCTCGAGCAACCGATTGGGATCACGAAAGCGAGAGGACGCCGCTACACCAGGCGCAACGCAACCGTCGTTCCGACCTTTCACCCGGCCGCCGCCCTTCGGGGAGGTCGCTTCGGGGGTCTGAGCCCGGTCGACGCCATCCGGCAGGATTTCCAGGTGGTCCGACAGGTGCTGGACGAGGCCCGAGCCGCCGAACTGGAGCGCGCCGCCGAGGCGCCGGCCCCCGCGGAGCTCGCTACCCACCAGCTGGGTTTGTTCTAAGGTGACGGCCCCGTGCGGGCCTTTGTCGTATCAAGTCGATCGGAGGACGAAACGCGCATCCTCGGCGCGTCTCTTGCCCCTGTCCTGTTGCCCGGTGATGTCGTAAGCCTTAGCGGCGACCTCGGGGCCGGAAAGACCGTGTTCGTCCAGGGCCTGGCCCGGGCGCTGGGCGTGGAGACACGGGTGACGAGCCCCACCTTCGCCCTTGTTCACGAGTACCGGGGTCGATATCCCATTGTCCACGTCGACGTCTATCGACTGGACTCATTCCAGGAGGTCCTCGATCTCGGTTTCGACGAATTCATGAACATGGACGCCATCCTGTTGATCGAGTGGGGAGAGGCGGTTGCCCCGCTACTTCCCCGGCGCTTTCTCGACATCGAGATCACGCAGAGCGAACCCGGGGTCTCCGAGGAACGCACCGTCGTCTTCCGACCCACGGGACCTCACTGGGTGGCGAAGCTGGAGTCCATGAAAGAGGTGGCCGAGGCCCTGCTGAACGCGGCCTCGACGGAAGAGGCCGAGGAGGCCAGGTTCCGAGTCGTGCCTATGTCGCCCGGGCGCGAGCATGGACAACCTCCCGACCGCGACGACTTGGAGAGTTAAGTGCTGGTACTGGGAATCGAGACGTCGACGCCTCAGGCGAGCGTGGCCATCGGCTCCGAACAGGGGCTCGTCGCCAGCGCCCTGGTGTCGCGCGGTGCCTCGCACAACGAGTTCCTGCTCCCCGCCGTCCGCTTCTGTCTCGACGAGGCCGGACTGGGTTTCCGCAATCTCGGGGGCGTGGCCGCCAGCCTGGGGCCGGGTCTTTACACGGGGATGCGGGTGGGCCTGGCGACGAGCAAGGCGCTGGCACAGGCGCTGTCGGTTCCCATCGTGGGAATGAGCAGCCTCGATCTGGTCGCCTACGAGGTGCGTCACACGCAGAAAACGATCTGTGCGGCGCTCGATGCCCGCCGGGGCGAGGTATTCCACGCCTTCTACAAGGCCTCGCCGGGCGGAATCCAGCGAATGAGCGAGTACCAGGTGGAAAAACCGGAGAAACTTGCCGTAGGTCTTGCGTCTCGGCCGGAGGAGGTCTTGCTTGTGGGCAACGGCGCCCTGCTGTACCGGGAGGCCTTCCAGGACCTCGGCTCGGTGGTCGAGGTCGGAACGATGAGCCACGCCTTTCCGGACGCCCGATCGCTGGTCGAGCTCGCGTTGCCGAGGATCCTGCGCGAGGACTTCGATTCGCTCTACGAGATGAAACCCTTGTACCTACGACGTTCCGCCAGACGTATTCAATGGGAAAAGATCAGAGACGCGAGGTCCGCGTAGATGGCCGTTGCCAGACTTCCTCAGTCTCGTCCCGTCCCGTCCATTGAGTTCGGGCGCATGCGTAGACGTCATTTGCGACGCGTTCTATCTATCGAGAGCAGGGTCTATCCGCGCCCCTGGAGCATGTCCTTGTTCGTCTCGGAGATGGCACAGCGAGGCACTCGCAGCTACATAGTTGCGAAACATCGCGGCGAGGTTGTCGGATACGCGGGCATGATGTTCACGGGTTTCGAGGCACACATAACCAATATCGCCGTCGATCCCGAATGGCACGGCGCCAAGATCGGCAGCCGTTTGCTGTTGACCATCGTTACCGAAGCGATGGCGCGGGGCGCCCAGCGAGTTTCGCTTGAGGTGCGAATCACTAACGGGATTGCGCAAGCGATGTACGAGAAGTTCGGCTTCTCGATCA
>JALZEI010000133.1 GCA_030862115.1 Actinomycetota bacterium | reverse complement strand
CCGTAGTCGTGCTCGCTCCGCACTTCCACGGCAAACACGGGAGCACCTTCGAGAAAACGCATGCCAGTGCGGGGGCCCGTGTGATAGGCCGCGTCCGGGCAGAATGATTCGCGATGGGGAAGATTCACATGGAAGCCTGTGCCATCGGGATATGCCCGTCCGCATCGAGTATGGCGTGCGTATTCCCGCAGGCTTGTCGCAATCTCAAAGCCTGCAATGCTCGGGTCATCTCCCGTTGGCGCCATGTGGACAATCTCCCCATTGACCAGTTCGGCCTTGCCGTCGACTTTGTAGAGGTCTTCCATCGTGGCGCGTGTTTTGGTGCTCATGCGTATACTCCTCTCGGTGTATTCCCATCCATTATCTTACCGTTCGCCCAAATTTGGAGTTAAATCGAAGATTGCGCTAAGCTCTGGGTATGAATGATATCCAGCATATTATCACGGAGCGCGTCGATGACATTCCGCTGCTGCTCGAACAGATGCAGCGGATGGAGCTACCGACGTTGATTGACTACCACTTTCCCGCCCATGGCCACTGGCAAGGACTCAGTCTGGGTTGGGTCAGCACCATCTGGCTCAGCTCGATTTTGTCCCGAGGCGATCACCGCCTCTCGCATGTCGAGCCCTGGGTGGCCAATCGACTGTGGACCCTTGAAACGGCGATCGACCAAGATGTCGATCGCCTCGATTTCACCGACGATCGCCTGGAAATTGTCCTACGGCAGCTCAGTGATGATAGCCGTTGGGCTCAGTTCGAGAGCCGTCTGAATCAGCACACCGTGCGGGTGTACGATCTGACGACAGAGCGCATTCACGTCGATAGCACCACCGCGAGTGCCTATGCGAGTGTGAGCGAAGAGGGGCTCTTTCAGTTTGGCCCCAGCAAGGATCATCGTCCGGATTTGCCGCAAGTCAAAGTGATGCAGGCGGTTCTCGATCCCCTGGCGATGCCCTTGGCCACGGATGTGGTCTCCGGCGAGCGTGCCGACGACCCCCTCTAGGTCCCGTGTATCAAGCGGGTTCAGGACAGTTTGGGCCGCAGCGGCCTGTTATTCGTTGGGGACTGCAAGAGGGCGGCTCATGCCACGCGTGCCTTCATCGCGTTGGCGGGTGATTATTATTTGTGTCCGCTGCCTCAGACGCAATTGACCGAGGGTGAGTTGGAAGCGGCCCTCGAGCGGGTTTGGAGCGGGGATCAAACCCTGACCTCGGTCTTTCGAGAGCCCGAACCCGGCAAGCCCCAACTCATTGCGCAGGGCTATGAGTCCGAAGTGCCCATGAGCGTGGAGGTCGAGGGGAAACGGCGCGAGTGGACGGAGCGCCGCTTGGTGGGGCGCTCGCTGCGCCATGCCGAGGCCGCCGAGGCGGCCCTTCGGGCTCGCGTGGCCAAGGCCAAGGCGCAAGTCGAGGCGCTCAACCAGCGCGGTCGAGGCCGTAAACGCTTTGAAGAGATGGAGACTTTACGCCAGGCGGCGAACGAGATTGTCCAGCGTCACCACGTCGAGGACTTCTTGGGGCTGCGCTACGACCAGCACACCACGACGCGCTCGGTACGCGCGTATAAGGATCGGCCGGCCTATGACAAGGAAGATCGCCAAGCCACGGTGGAAGTGCGGGTGGACGAGGAGGCATTGGAGTCGTCAGTGCGCCGATTGGGCTGGCGGATTTACAGCACCAATCAACCCGCTGGGCAGCTCTCGCTTGAGCAAGCGGTGTTGGCCTACCGCAGTGAATATCTCGTGGAACGCAGTCTGGGCCGACTCAAGGGTCGGCCGCTGTCCTTGCGGCCGATGTATGTGCAGCGAGACGACCATGCCACCGGGCTGATTCGGTTGTTATCGATCGCCTTGCGGGTCTTGACACTGGTCGAGTTCGTCGTCCGTCGTCAGTTGGCGTCTGAAGAGGCCACGTTAGGGGGGCTGTATGCCGGTAATACCAAGCGAGAAACGGCTCGTCCGACAGCCGAGCGGTTGCTCGAAGCGTTTCAGGAAGTGACGTTGACGGTGATTGAGGGGGCGCATCAGGTCTATCGCCATTTGACTGCTCTGAGCCCGTTACAAGAGCGTATTCTGGAGCTGTTGGGCTTCTCGTCGCGGGTGTATACAAGGCTTTGCACCGTTTCTCACGAACCACTTTGAATATGGGCGAACCGTAAGTCTTCTGCTCAAGCCTCGACGTATTGGCAAGAGGCCATACTGGTGGCCCCTGATGATCTCGGCCTGCCACAATCGTTCTATGAACAGGAGTGGGAACATGTCATCCAGGCCAACGGCATTAGCAAGGAAGCTGACTATCTACGCGCTTCCCGTCTCGGTCGCGGCCAACGCTTGAGCCGCAAACATCGTCAATCCATATGGC
>JALZEI010000115.1 GCA_030862115.1 Actinomycetota bacterium | reverse complement strand
AAACGAACCCCGTTCCTTCTTTCTAGGAGAGAGTTGTGTACGCAGTCATCCGCGCGGGCGGCAAACAGTACAAGGTTGCCGAGGGCGACGTCATCGAGATCGAGCATCTCACCGACGGCGCCAAGGTCGATCTAACACCCCTTCTCGTCGTGGATGACGACGGAACAACGCACGCCGGCGGGACGTCGCTGGCCAAGGCAAGCGTTACCGGAGAGGTCGTCGGAGAGAGCAGGGGGCCAAAGGTCCGGGTGTTCAAGTACCGGAACAAGACCGGCTACCGCAGGACGAACGGGCATCGACAGCGCTACTCAAGTGTGAAAATCTCCAGTATCAAGTTGTCGAGCAGACGGACCAAGAAGTCCACGGACAAGGAGTCCGACAATGGCGCATAAGAAAGGCGCAGCTTCATCTCGCAACGGTCGCGATTCGGAGTCGAAGCGACTCGGGGTCAAGGCGTACGGCGGACAGACCGTTAAGGCCGGCGCGATCATCATCCGTCAACGGGGAACAAAGGTGCACCCGGGTGTCAACGTCGGTAAGGGCGGCGACGACACGCTTTTCGCCAAGGCCGAGGGCACCGTCAAGTTTCACCAGCTGCGCGGCCGTCGGGTCGTCAGCGTTCTCCAAGACGCGTAGAGAAATCCCCACGGCCGCATGGCCTTTGTCGACGAAGCCCGCGTAAAGGTGTCCGCCGGTGACGGCGGTAATGGCTGCGTCGCCTTTCATCGCGAGCCCTACAAACCCAAAGGTGGACCCGACGGCGGCGATGGGGGCCGGGGCGGACACGTCATTCTCCGAGCCGATAAGTCGGTCGGCACCTTACTCGACGTAAGACAACATCCTCATATCAAGGCCGGACGGGGAGCGCACGGATCCGGCAAGCGTCGACACGGCGCCGACGGGGAGGACACGATCATCTTGGTCCCCGAGGGGACCGTCGTCTTCCACGAGGACGGCCGGCTACTTGCGGATCTGCCGACTGCCGGCCACGAGTTCGTTGCCGCCCGGGGAGGTCAAGGAGGCCGTGGCAACGCGCGGTTCGCTACCGCGGCGCGACGGGCCCCGGGTTTCTCGGAAAAAGGAGAAACGGGCGAGCGTCTGGACTTACGACTCGAGTTGCGATTGCTCGCCGACGTCGGGCTCGTCGGATTCCCCAACGCCGGCAAGTCCACCTTGATCTCGCGGATCTCCGCCGCTCGTCCCAAGATCGCGGACTATCCCTTCACCACCCTGACCCCCAATTTGGGAGTGGTGCGCCACGGCGAGGACGACTTCGTTGTTGCCGACATCCCCGGTCTCGTACCGGGCGCACATGAGGGAAAGGGCCTCGGTCACCGTTTTCTGCGACACGTTAGTCGCGCGGCCGTCTTGGTGTTCCTGATCGATCTCACCGCGGAGGACCGCGATCCGGCCGCGGATGTCGAAGTACTTAAGGCCGAGCTTGCCGCTTTTGATCCCGACCTTGCCGCGCGGCCCTCGCTCGTGGTTGCCTCAAAGGTCGATGCAGGACGAGAGAGAGTGGACGAGGTCCTGGCTCGCAATCCCGGCGCGTTCGCGATCTCCGCCGTCACCGGCGAGGGGATCGAGGAGCTTCTGCGGAAGCTGGCCGACGCCGTCCGGACATCGCGGCTCGAGTCTCCTCGATCGCCTGCTTACATCCGCCACGTCACCCCGGATGATCCGGTGCGCGTAGAAAAGGAAGACGACGCGTGGCGCGTTAAAGGCAAGCGGCCGGAGCGCGCCGTTGCATCGACGGACATTGACAACGACGAGGCGGTTGCCCGCTTGCAGCGATCCCTAATTTCTATGGGGGTCGAGAAAGCGTTGAGCCGCGCCGGGGCGAGGGCCGGCGATGAAGTCCGAATCGGACCCGTCTCATTCGACTACGAACCCGAAGAGGGGGCGGTCGTTGACCAGGCCTGAGCTGGGGCGTCACGACCGGCTCGTCGTGAAGGTGGGAACCGCCTCGCTGGTCGGTCCCGACGGGGAGCTCGACGAGGCTCGGGTGACGTCGCTGTGCGACGACGTGGCCATCGCAAAAAATCGAAATATCGACGTGGTGCTCGTATCCTCCGGCGCCATCGCTGCGGGGCTCCGACCTTTGGGTCTCAGGTCTCGGCCCGGCGACATCCCCTCGCTCCAGGCCGCGGCCGCCGTAGGGCAGGGTGTTTTGCTGCATCGCTATACAAAGGCACTGGCGGCCCACGGGATCACCACCGCCCAGGTGTTGTTAACCCGCTATGACTTCATGCACCGGCAGCAATATCTCAACGCGCGTAACACGCTCGACCGTCTTCTCGGCCTCGGTGCGGTGCCCGTCGTCAACGAGAACGACACGGTGGCCGTGGACGAAATCCGTTTCGGAGACAACGACAGGCTTGCCGCACTCGTAGCGAATATCACGCGAGCAAAGATGCTTCTTCTATTGACCGACGCGAAGGGCCTGCATGCGCGCGATCCTCGGATCGATCCGGATGCCCCCGTTCTCGATGAGGTTGAACGCATCACGCCGGAACTCGAGGCAATGGCCGGGGGGCGGGGCTCCGAACTCGCCAGCGGGGGGATGGCGTCGAAGATAGCCGCCGCCTGGGTGGCCACTTTCTCCGGCGTGGGAGTCACCGTGGCGGACGCGGCCGAGGACTCGGTTATCGACAGAGTCGTCGGGGGCGAGCGCGTCGGCACCTATTTTCATCCGCACCCGAGTAAGGCTTCCGCCCGCCGCTTGTGGATCGCTTTCGGTCAGCCACCACGGGGCGCAGTCGTCGTCGACGCGGGCGCGCGCCGGGCCCTCACCGAGGGTAAGAGAAGCCTTCTCCCGGTCGGCGTCACGGAAGTGCGAGGGGATTTCAAGGCCGGCGATTCGGTCGACGTGGTCGGACCCGAGGGCGAGATCGTCGCAAGAGGGTTGGTACGCTACGACGCCCGCGAGCTGCAACAAGCGCAGGGCCGT
>JALZEI010000107.1 GCA_030862115.1 Actinomycetota bacterium | reverse complement strand
GCGCGCGCGGAGCGCGGACCGGTGGAACTCGTCGCCCACTCGACCACCCAAGCGGTGAACTCTCTGCTCGAGGGCGACACGGCGACGGTTGGAGTGCTCGGGATGGGCCGCCGTCCCGACCTGAAGCGCGCTCGTAAGCGCACCGAGGTGGGAGACATAAGGCTCGCGCCGGGACGACGACTGAGTACCCGCCACCGTTTTTTGGACATCACCGCAGGTATCGAGGAAGCCGCGGTGAGACATGCGATGCACGAGCTCGTCGAGGAGGGGGCCGATGTGATCGCCGCCTCCGAGGCCTTCGGAGTCGAGGACGCGCGCGGCGAATGGCTGGCCTTGAAGATCGCCGCAGAGATGGGCGTGCCGGCGTGCGCCGGCCACGAACTCACCGGTCTGTACGGCCTCGAGATGCGCACGGTCACGGCCGCGCTGAACGGAAGCATTCTCGCAACGGCTCTTAAGACCGCGCGACTCGTCCAGGAGGCCGCCGATCGCAAGGCCCCGGGAGTCCCGCTGCTAGTGATGCGCGGCGACGGTGGGGTGGTGAACCTCGAGGTGATGAAACGTCACCCACTTCTTACCGCTTTCAGCGGACCGGCGGCATCGGTAGCCGGAGCTCTTCAAAGGGTGCACATAAACGATGCGGTCGTGATCGAGGTCGGCGGCACCTCTTCCAACGTCGCCGTGATCAAGGGCGGGCGACCAGTGCTGTCGTACGTCCGCGTCTTGGATCACGTCACGTGCGTTCGAAGTCTCGACGTGCGGGTGGTCGGAGTAGCCGGCGGAAGCCTGGTGCGCGTCGCTAAAAGGATGGGCGGCCTTCGCGTCGCCGACGTCGGCCCGCGCTCGGCCCATATCGTGGGGCTTCCCTACGCCTGTTTCGAAGCGCAAGAAGAGATCGACGGGTCTGCTGCGCGCCTGGTCGCTCCACGAACGGGAGACCCGGCCGATTATCTCGTTCTAGAAACCGACCGAGGCCGGCGCATCGGGCTGACGTTGACGTGCGCGGCGAACGCGTTGGGAGAGGTTCCCCTCAACGCCTATGCGGCGGGAGATCCCGCGGCGGCGCGGAGCGCGTTCGCGGTCGCCGGGACGTTTCTCGGAATGGACGGACAAACGCTCGCGCGCAAGGTGTTGGAGGTTGCGACCGCCAAGGTGGCGGCCGTCGTAGGAGAGGGGATCGCCGAGCAGGACTTGCGCAGTCCCCTCGTCGTGGGGCTCGGTGGAGGTGCGGGGGCCCTGGTCCCCGCCGTTGCCCGCGCCTTTGCCACCGCTTACGAGATCCCGCCGGATGCCGAGGTCATCTCGTCGTTGGGCGACGCCCAATCCGCGGTGAGGGTCGAGATCGAGCGAACGCTCGCGCGGGCCTCTTCCGAGGAGGTTGCCCGGGTCCACGCCGACGCCGAAGAGGCCGCGCTGAGGGCCGGTGCCGCTCCGGGGACAATCCAGCTCGAGAGCCGGTCCGTTCCCGAGCGCGGGGCGCTGCGGGTAACCGCTTATGGAGCGGTCTCACTTCAGAGTGGATCGTCGGCCATTGGCGCCGACGCGGGGAGAGCGGAGCGGGCCGCTCGTTCCGTGCTGGCCGGCGATTTACATCTCGTGTTCGGCAACGAGTTCTTCTTTGTTTACGTCTCCGGCTCCGGTGACGACCGATCCTTCGCCGTGGTGGACCGAACGGGCGCCGTGGCCTTCGAGGGCCATGGGAAGGTGATCTCCGGCTCGGGGTCCGAGGTCTCGGCGAGGCTCGACGAGCGCATCCCAGCTCTCGTTCGTCACTACGGACCCGTCGCCGTCGCACCGGCGGTGCGAGTGATTCGGGGGCCGCGTCTTGTGGACCTCACGCTCATGTCGAACCCGGACGCGGCCCGCGAGGCCGCGCTGGCCGAGTGCGCGCTCGCCTATGACGAGGAAGTCGTTGCGCTTCTAACCAGGGATTAGCGTGGCGATCTACCGGCCGCCCAAACCGCGCTGGCCTCTGGCGATCGCGACCGGAGCCCTCGGCGTTCTCGTGGGTCTTGGCGTCGGTTACCTGCTGGGGGATAAACCTCCCGACCCCACGGATTCGGTCCGAGCAATACGAACCTCGTTGATCTCGGCCGCCGGTTCGCTCGAGGTCGCCGCCGTCGAATACGAGGAGTCGGTTGTTGACGGAGAGGTGATTCGAGCGCGCGAGTACGAGGGCGCTCTCGCCGCCGTGCGCAGCAGCCGCTCGAAGCTATCGGACGTGCGCGCTGCCCTCGACGAGCTCGCACCCGAGCGAATCGCGGCGATCGACGAGGGTTATGACGAGGTTGTCGCTCTGATGGAGGACGGCGCCGACGCGACGGAAGTGCAAGGAGCCCTCGACGACCTGCGCTCGCTATTGGAGTAAGTCAGACCTCGCGTCCGTCTAGGCCGCGTCTTACCGGCATCCACCCCAACGTGTGAGGCCCGGCTGACCCTTCCGATCCCTAACTAGTAGATCCTGCCGGGCCATAGTGCATATACGTCTTCTTACGTAGTTCGCTATCAACTCCGCCGCGAGTTGCGCCGATACACCGCCTAGAGCGACTCGCAGGGCTGAGCCCCGCCGGCCGCCTCACAGCCCCTCGACGCGAAGGCGGAACCATGTTGCACACAGCGAGCTACTCGTCCCCTTCCCGATTGCGGCGTGCATCCGCCGTCGTGGCCTTTCTGCTCGGCCTGTCGCTTCTGCCTCTAGGCGGTGAGTCGCCGGTCTCGGCCGGATCGCGCTACACCAAGCGCGTCACGCAGATTCGCAAAGGTCTCACCTATATGCGGATCACCGACAGCCGGGGTCCCAACCGCATAAAGGTTCTGAAGATCGATCCGTCGACGTCGCTGACCATGGACGTGGCCCTGGCCAACGACGAGTTGCCGGGGCGAGAGACGACGTCCTCGATGGCCGCCCGGCACGGCGCGATCGCGGCGGTGAACGGCAACTTCGGCAACTCGTGGGGCCGTCCGCTGGGGTTATTGGGGGTCGACGGCTCGCTCAAGACCAGCCCGTTGAACCCAGGGGGAGCCTTCGCACTGTCGCAGGACGAGAAGACCCCTCACATCGGTATGGCAAACCTCTCGGTGGTGGCTAGTAACCTGACGTCGGGCCGGACGTGGAACGTGTTGGACTGGAACGAGCAGTACCCGCGTGAGGGCGGTATCGCCGGTTACACGTCGGCCGGCGGCAGCATGGTTCGGCCCCCGGGAGGAACTTGCGCGGTTCGACTCGTGCCCCGGACATCGTGGTTGCTCTGGGAACCTCTGAAAATGGGAGTCGGCAAGACCTATCGAGTCGACAAGGTCCAATGCTCCGGGGACAGGCTCCGCCCGGCCAAGGGCATCGTTCTCGCCGCCAAGAGGGGCACGAAGAAAGCCGCGGCTTTGGCGGAGGCGCGGATCGGTCAGCTCGTCCGCGTCGCGTGGTCGACGGGGTGGGCCGGCGTGATGGACGCCATCGGCGGAAGCCCGGTGCTCATGAAGGACGGACAGATCGTTATCGAGCCCTGCAGCGCCTATGTGTGCGGTAGGCATCCCCGGACCGCGGTCGGCTTCACCTCTACCGGAAAGATCTTGCTCGTGACCGTCGACGGCCGGCGCTCCGATTCCGTCGGCATGACGGTCGTGCAGCTCGCCCGGCTGTTTAAGTACCTGGGGGCCGAGGCGGCGCTCAACCTGGACGGAGGAGGGTCGGCCACGATGGTGTTGAAGGGAAAGGTCGTCAACCGGCCGTCCGATTCCGGCGGCGAGCGCGCCGTCGTGTCCTCTCTGTTGGTGCTTCCCGGGCCCGATGAGGGCGAGCCGCAGCCGAAGCTGTAGCGAAAGATACGTATTTCGCTCTAGGTCAATCCTCGCAGAGTTCCCGTACGGTGAGTTCTTCATTCACTTGCAGGGGCTGGGAGGATTCGGAGTTGGCCTTAAGCCGCAGGGCGAACCACGGCGGGCTGTTTCGACGCGCCTTATTCGCCCTTTCTCTAGCGTTGCTGGCGTCGAGCTTGTCCGTCGCAACGGTCTCGGACGTTTCCGCCGCGAAGCGATACCGGAAGAAGTCACGTCAGGTGGTCGATGGGCTTCGGCTCATTCGCATCTACGACAACGTGCTTGGGACCCGGATCAAGGTCCTCAAGATCGATCCCTCCTCCGCGCTGACTCTCGATGTGGGGTTGTCGAACGGAGTCTTGCCCGAGCGTGAGACGACCCGGTCCATCGCCGCTCGTCACGGTGCACTCGCGGCGGTCAACGCAAGTTTCGGCTTGTCGTGGGGGCGGCCCCTCGGGGTGTTCGCCGAGGACGGGTCGCTCAAGTCCAGTCCGATTGCCGAAGGAGGGGCCTTCGCGATCGACAGGGCCGAGACTCGTGCTCACATCGGACATCCCGAGTTGACCATCGCGGTCCGTAACCAGCGGACCGGAACCAAGTGGTTCATCAAGGACTGGAACGATCAGTACCCCAACCGCGACAGGATCGCCGGTTACACGGCCGCGGGAGGAGAGGTGGTACCGCCTCCTCGCTACTCCTGTTCCGTTCGCCTACAGCCGAAGACGCGCATGCAATGGGGACGCAACGACATCGGTCTCTGGCGGCGATACGTCGTCGCGCAGAAACGATGTGACGACGATCGCCTATCGCTTCGGGGCGGCGTCGTCCTTGCCGCGGCCACGAACAGCATCGGAGCCGAAAAGATCAAACAGGCAAAACGAGGGGACACGGTCACCATGGGATGGTCGGTCGGTTGGCCGGGAGTGATGGACGTTCTCGGGGGCAGTCCGGTCATGCTGAACGAAGGTCAAATCGTGATCGAGCCCTGCGATGCCTACGTCTGCAAGAGACATCCTCGTACCGGCGTTGGGATCACCCCCGCGGGAGACATCCTGCTGGTGACGGCCGACGGCCGGCAGGCGGATTCAAACGGGTTGACGATCGTCCAATTCGCTTTGTTCATGAAGTGGCTGGGAGCCAGCGAGGCGCTCAATCTCGACGGAGGCGGCTCTACGACGATGGTGCTCAAGGACCGGATCATCAACATCCCTTCGGATCCTTCGGGGGAGAGGGCCGTGGCCTCGGCGCTGCTGGTGCTTCCGGGTCCTGATCTCGACGAGCCTGCGCCCCGGCCTGCCCGCTAGTTCACACCGAAGGAACCTAGGAGGCCGCGGCGTTGTAGTTTGCGCGACCTATGTCGCACAGATCCGAAGATCGACTTGTCAAGTCTCTAGTCGGCGCGGTGGCTCTGCTCGTAGTCACCGTAGTGATCCTTGGTTTTTTAGTCGTCGATCTGCGCTCGGACGTCGAGGATCTCGGCGCGCGACCGCGTGCCCCCGGAGCGGCCGCAACGACCGGTGGGGGAGGGACGACCCTGGACGCGAGTGTCGACGAGAGCCTGGAAGATCTCCGCCGGTGTTTCAACCGCGCTTTAGAAAACAGCTTCGAGGACTTCTATCGGTACGTCTTCGGAAGTGAAACGCCACCCGGGGTGGACAAGATCGTGGAGACGTGTGGAGCGTTGTCCACAACTATCAAACCAACCGTTTATCACGGAAAACTTGACTTCCCGGTGGACATGGCATGGGTGCCGGGCACCAACATCATCTTTTTTACAGAGAAGGCAACCGGTCGTGTGCGGGTGATGCACGGTCGCAAGCTCGTTTCGGAACCGTGCGCCACTTTGACGACAAGCGCCGAGGGCGAGCGGGGCACCCTGGGAATCGCCCTCGACCCCGATTACGAGAACAACGGGTATCTCTACGTCTTTTACACGCACGCGGCCCCGGAAGAGAACCGGGTCGTGCGCTTCACGGTGCAAGGCGATCGCTGCACGGCTCCGAAAACGCTCGTGACGATCGCGCCGCTGGACTCGACGCTCCACAATGGAGGACAACTCGAGATCGTGGGGGACAAGCTTTTTGTTTCGGTCGGCGACGGTTACACGAACCCCGACCTCGCTCAAGACCAGGCCGGTTTGTTCGGCAAGGTGCTGCGCTACAACCTGGACGGGTCGATCCCCGAGGACAACCCCTTTGAGGGGGACGGCGGCCCCAGTCCCGTGTGGAGTTTCGGTCATCGCAATCCCTTCGGTCTCGGATACGACCCCTCGACCGGACGCCTCTACGCCACCGACAACGGCCCCGATTGTGACGACGAACTCAACGTCATCGAGAAGGGCGTGAACTACGGGTGGGGGGCCGGTTACGAGTGCGGCTCGAAGGGCCTGGGGCCGAGCCCTCGGGGGCCGCTCGTGAGCTGGACCCCGCCGATCGTGCCGACCGACCTCTGGTTCTACTCGGGGGTCACCGAGGAGCTCGCGGGACATCTGTACATGGGGGACTTCGGGGCCGGCAAGCTGCACCAGTTCCAACTCAGTCCCGACGGCGATGACGTCGTCAAAGAAGAGATCGTGTACGACTCGCCCAGCCAGATCGTCGATGTCTCGGAAGGTCCGAAAGGCCTTCTTTACTTCCTGACCCCGGACTCGATCTATCGCTTCGTGGAAGAGTAGTTTCTAGCGCGCGTCCCCGCGCCCGAGCAGGCCGGGGTACTCGCGGCCCCCATAGGGAAAACGAGCCGACAGTCGCCACGCGTCCTCGTGGGAAAAGCGGTCGCGGTAGTCGCTCATCCCGAGCCGCCGGCCCTGCGCGCGTCCTGCCCGCTTCCAGAGCGACGAAGCTGCTCCCCGTCGCTCCTCTTCTATGAGCATCTCGAGCGCCGCGATGATCGCCCGCTGCTCCGCCTCGGTGGGATTTCCGCCGGTGCGTTGGATGTCGACGCGCGGCGGCCGATCGCCGCTCACAGCGGGATGTTTCCGTGCTTTCTCTGCGGGATGGTCTCGCGCTTAGAGCGGAGCATGTCGAGGGATTGCATCAATCGTGACCGCGTGTCCTGCGGCTCGATGACGGCGTCGACGTATCCGCGTTCGGCAGCTATGTACGGCGTCGAGAACTTTTCGGAATAGTCCTCGATGAGCTCTGCACGTTTGGCGGCGGGATCATCCGCCTCTGTGATTGCCCGCCTATGGATGATGTTGACCGCACCCTCGGCCCCCATGACCGCGATCTGTGCCGAGGGCCAGGCGAAGGAGACGTCGGCCCGGATGTGTTTGGAGTTCATAACGACGTAAGCACCCCCGTACGCCTTGCGCGTTATTACGGTCATGCGCGGCACCGTGGCCTCCGAGAACGCGTAGAGAAGTTTCGAGCCGTGCCGGATGATACCGCCGTATTCCTGTTCGGTTCCGGGAAGAAAACCCGGCACGTCCACAAAGGCGACCAGCGGGACGTTGAACGCATCGCAGAAGCGAACGAAACGCGCCGCTTTTGTCGACGAAGTTATGTCCAGAGTGCCTGCGAGCACCTGGGGTTGGTTGGCCACTATCCCGACCGGGTGACCCCCGAGGCGCGCGAAGCCGCACAGGATGTTCTGCGCCCAGTGGGGATGCACCTCGAGGAACTCCCCGTCGTCGAAGACGGACCCGATGACGCCATGCATGTCGTAGGGCTGGTTCGGTGAATCCGGAAGGATGTCGAGTAGCTCGTCGCACGAGCGCGAGGGGTCGTCGGTCGGCGGGTAGTAGGGCGGAGACTCGAAGTTGTTGGCGGGTAGAAACGACATCAGGAAACGGATCTGCGCGAGACAGTCCTCGTCGGTCCCGGCAACGAAGTGCGCCACGCCGGACTTGGTGGCGTGGCTCATGGCTCCACCAAGCTCCTCCTGGCTTACCTCCTGGCCGGTCACGGCCTTGATCACATCGGGACCGGTGATGAACATGTGCGAGGTCTCGCTGACCATGAACGTGAAGTCGGTCATGGCGGGTGAGTAGACCGCTCCTCCCGCGCAGGGACCCATGATCGCCGAGATCTGGGGGATCACTCCGGACGAGCGGACGTTGCGATCGAAGATGTAGCCGTAGCCGGCCAGCGACGCGGCCCCCTCCTGGATGCGCGCGCCGCCGGAATCGTTCAGACCGATGACCGGTGCCCCCGTGGCAAGGGCGAGGTCCATGATCTTGCAGATCTTCTCGCCCATGACCTCGCCGAGAGATCCTCCGAAGACCGTGAAGTCCTGGGCGAAAACGAAGACCTTCCGGCCGTCGATCGTTCCCCAGCCCGTCACCACCGCATCGGAATAGGGCCGGCGATCCTCGATGCCGAAGCCGTGGGAGCGGTGCCTGACGAATTGGTCGGTCTCCACGAAGGAGTCGCGGTCAAGCAGCTTCTCGATCCGCTCCCTGGCGGTGAGCTTGCCCCTGGAATGTTGCTTTTCGATCGCCTCGGCGCCGCCGGCGAGGCGGGCCTGCTCGAGTTTGTCGTGTAGATCCGCCGTACGCTCGGCGAGCGGGTGGACGGGCTCGCCCGGGGTCGGTTGCCCGGGCGCCTCGGGGGCCGCGGCCTCCGCCTCCACAGGGTTTTGCTCGGCCGAAGTCATGGCCGGAGTGTACCGACGAAGGGGGCCTGGGTCCCCCCCCGGAAAAGGGGGTGAATCGCCCCAAAGGGGTGCAGGTAAGCCCGTAGGGGGGTCGAACCACATAACCATGGGCATTCGACACTGGATGGGCGACTTCTCCCAGCTTCACCGAGAGCTTAGGGAGCTGTCTTCCCGCCGCAGCGAGGAAGAGGAACGTGCGAGCTACGAGCTGGCCGTTTCCGCGCGGGAGTTCTCCCGGCGCACCAAGGGCGTCGTGGACGACAAGCTGTCGTTCTCGGCCACGCTGATGCGGGCCGGTGAGGTCGATGCGGCCAACCGCCTCCTCGAGGAGGTCGAACAGGAAGTTCGCACCGAAGAGGCCGCGCTAATCGAGACGATTAACGAAGTAAAGGTGGCGCGCGCGACGTCCGGCGGCTACCAGCTCTCGCGCAAGCGACTTGCCCGCATGGTCGGCGTGTCGATGGCCGGAGCCATGCTTATGGGCTTTTCGGCCCTCGGAATGGCCGCCGCCAGCTTCCTTCAGGACCGCGAGGACGCTCAGGCGCGGCAGAACGCGCTCGCTCAGCGCCGCGCTCTTCACGGTTCGGTTAACGGTTCCGGCGACAGACAAAACCTTAGAAAACTCGACGGGCGCGTTCGCAAGGTGCTGGCCAAGTCCGGAGTCGATCTCAACCTCTCGCGTGCCGAACTCCTAGCCTTTCAGAAACTGACGTCCGGTTCCGTGAACGTGGACGCGTTGCAGAACTTTTTGACGCAGGTGTTGCCTTCGTCCGGTCTGGCTCGTGAGGTTGCCAGCAGGATCGCTGCGACGGTCAGTCCAGTCGTCGCCGCGGTGGACAAGGCCGGTGACGGCGCCGCGGACACCGCCGAGATGCTCGCATCCAGAGTCAAGCGTAAGGCCGCACAGGCCCAAGCCGAGGCGTCTTCTGGAGAGGCGTCAGCAGAACCGAGTGAGTCTCCCTCCGATGAGCCCGCGCAGGAGGAAGAAACCGCACGGGGCGGCGGCAAGAAGGACGAGACCGGCGGCGACGACAAGAGGCGGAACAACAGAGGCGGCTCGGACGACGGCCTCGATGTCCCTCAGGACCTTCCGTTCGACTGATAGATACCTCTAGACCGAGCTGAAACCTCGCTCCAGGTTCCCGGCGAGACCCCACTGAGAAAGTCGAACCATACCGGCCTCCCCCGTGACGCGTCCGATGACGCGCGCTTCTATCCCGTGCGCCGCCAGGCTCTCACTGCACGAGTCGATGGCATCCTGCGACACTACGATGACGAAGCCGGTGCCCATGTTGAACACCTTGAACATCTCCGCTTTGTCGACCGCTCCCAATCCCGCGATCAAGCCGAAGATCGGCTGTGGTTCGAAGAGGTCGTCGATCTCGAAGCCAACCCGATCGTTAAGGCGACAGAGGTTCAGCAGCCCGTCTCCCGTGATGTGCGCCAGACCTTTGGTGGAGATGCCCTCGTTCCACAGACCGAGGATCGGCCGTACGTAGATCTCCGTCGGTCGCAGAAGCTCCTCACCCAGCGAGCAACCCAACTCGGAGACCTCGTGTTCGAGTCCGATCTCGGCGTCGCGCAGCACGCGGCGAGCCAGGGTGAACCCATTCGAGTGGAGACCGGACGAACGCAGCCCTATGAGCGCGTCGCCTGCCACGACGGCGTCGCCCGAGATGAAGTCACGTGGATGGAGCGTTCCGATGGCGGTGCCGACGAGGTCGAATGACCTCTCGTCCCCCGGGCCCGTGCCGTCGGAACCGATGACGTCGGGTAGTTGCGCGAGCTCCCCGCCCGGGATCGCTACTCCCGACTCCTTCGCCGCCCGAGCGAGCCCTTCGAGGATCTGGTCCGTTCGGTGAGCGTCCAGCGTGTGGACTCCCAGATAGTCGACGAGGGCGAGGGGCCGAGCGCCGACGCAGATGAGGTCGTTCACGTTCATAGCCATGCAGTCGAAACCCATGGTGTCGTAACGGTCGAGGGCCGACGCGACGACGGTCTTAGAGCCGACCCCGTCGGTGCACACGGCGATGGCGAGGTCCTCACGCACCCGGATGATTGCGGCGTAGTGCCCGAAGTTGGTCAACACATCGGCTCCGTGTGGGAACGAGAGCGTGGGGCCGAGGTGGCGCAGTACCGACGAGAGTGCCTCCTCCTGGCCTCTCACCCCCGCGGATCGATAATCGGGAGACGAGGGTTGGGGCGCGTCGATCACATGGCTACCGTACCTCCCGCCGCCGCCTCGGGCCCTGTACCCTCTCGACACCGGAACTAGGAAGGAACGAACCGTGTGAGGACGAGAGCAGCGCTGGCGACGGCGATAGCGCTGGTAGTTGTCTCAACCTCGTTGGCGAATGGAGCTCGCGTGTCAAGGGGGAGCCGCGTGTCCCCGGTGCAGGCGCTTCCCCTGTGGGTCCCCGGCGAACTTCTCGTCCGCTTCGAGAGGTCGGTCGTGCCACAAGACCGAGCGCTCGCCCACGCGCGCATCGGAGGCGAGGTCAAAGCCTCCATAGCCCCGTACCGCATCCAGGTCGTCTCGACCCCGCCCGGCGTGGGGGTGCAGGACGCGGTCGCTCGTTACGCGAGCTCTCCTTTCGTAGATGTGGCGGAGCCCAACTTCTTGAGGTACCCGCTTGAGATTCCGAACGACGCTTTGTTCAACGATCTGTGGGGGCTCCGCAACGTCGGTCAGCTTCACGTCCAATCATTCGGTCGACGGGGCACCCCCGACGCCGACATCGATGCCACGCGGGCTTGGGACGTCGAGGACGGTGATCCCTCGACGGTGATCGCCGTGGCGGACACCGGCGTAGCTACCGATCACCGCGATCTCGATGCGAGCATCTGGGACAACCCCGGGGAGATACCCCGCGACGGAATCGACAACGACGGTAACGGTTACGTCGACGACGTCCACGGGTGGGACTTCGCCGAAGAGGACAACTCGATCGTCGAACGTCGGCGCGGAATCGCCGCGGCCGATCACGGGACTCACGTAGCCGGGACGATCGCCGCGGAGAGGAACAACGGAATAGGGGTCGCCGGCGTTTGTCCCGAGTGTCGGATCATGGTTCTAAAGATCAGCCGGGCCGTTCCCATCAGAGATCCCCAGTACATGAACCTGCCGCTGTCGGCTCTTCTCGAGGGCCTGGCCTACGCGCAGGAGAACGGCGCCGATGTTTTGAACGCAAGCTTCGGCTTCTCGACCTATTCAAAGCTCGAGCGCGAGGCATTTGCCAGCGCGGTGCGGGTCGGCGTTCTTCCCGTTATAGCCGCAGGCAACATTCGCTCGAATCTCGACATGGATCCCTCCTTTCCCGCGTCGTACGACATCCCCGGGACTCTGACCGTGGCGGCCAGCACCGATCGCGATAAATACGCCGGGTTCAGCAACTACGGCGCGCAAACGGTGGACTTAGCGGCCCCCGGTGTAGCGATTCTCAGCACCGTGTTGTTTGGTCGTTTTGAAGCCCTTGACGGCACATCCATGGCAACGCCTCATACCGTCGGCGCCGCGGGGTTGGTCGAGTCGAGGCATCCGACGTGGTCGCCGCTGCAGGTTAAGAACGCCCTGCTCAACTCGGTCGACCGTCCCGAGGCACTCGGTTCCTTCGTCGGAGGTTTCGGCCGTTTCACCGTGACCGGCGGCCGTCTCAATGCGGCGCGTGCCCTGAACGCCTCCCCGGACCGAAGGGAGATCCCGTCGAACGGGACCATTAGGGGCTCGACTGCCATCGCCTGGACCGCAGACGGTGAACTGGGGTGGCCGGAGGACATTAACGACGTCTTCAGGTCGCGTCTGAGCGCGGGCCGGCGGGCGAAGGTTGTGCTCGAGGGATCCCAAGACTTCGCACTCCACGTGTGGAAGCCCGACACGACGGACATCTGGCAGTGGGAAAGGGGTTGTAGACGCGTCGAGGGCTCGTGCCAACTGGTCGACTCGGTCGTCGACCGCTCGCGGCGCAAGGTCGTCACCTTTACGGCCCCAACCGCAGGCGATTATTTCTTCCACGTAAGCAACTTCGGGAAAAGCTCCGGCCGCTACAGATTGAAGATCCGCCGTCTCTAGCGGGCCCGTCCGACCGCGGTGCACCGCGGGCTCGACCCTTCCCCCGCGAGACCCTGCCTCAACTCGGGCGGATGGCGATGGGGCGCGACCCGCCTCGATGCTCACCCTTAGGCGTCGGAGGTTCCCAGCTCCAGTTCCGCCTGCGTCCGGGGGTCGACCTGGGGCTCGGGCTCTTTCGCACGCTTCGGAATGCTCGCCTTGGGAAGGGTCAGCGCGGCGAAGAACACGGCCGCCGCCGGAAGAGCTCCGACCGCGTAGCCGGCGGGATAACCGGCCCCCTCGACGACGGCGCCGATCGCGCTGGGGGCCAGCATGTAGCCGAAGTCGCCGGCCATCTGGTTGACGCCGACCGCCGTGCCGGAACCCCCTTTCGGGAGCGCGTCCGCTAGCAGGCCGCCGGCCGCCGCGCTGCCGGCGGCAACCCCGGCACCGACGGCCATCATCAGCGGAAAGAACAGGTTAGGGACGTCCTCGATCAATCCGATCCCCAGTGTCGCAGCTGCCGTAAGTGCAAGAGATGGAACCAGAACGGCGCGTCGTCCATAGCGATCGGCCGCCGGTCCGGCGATGAACAGCACAACGACGATCTCGCCTGCCGCGAGCAACGTAAAGGCGATGCCCAACTTCGTCCCGCTGAAACCAAGCCTTTCGTCGGCGAAGATCGTTCCGATCTGCTGGCCCGGCCCCGACAGCGTCCACCAGCCGACGAGTGTCGCCAGTAGAGCGACGACGTAGCGGCGGTCTTTGAACATAGGCCGCGCCGCGCGCAGCGCTTCGATCGGAGAGCGTCGGGGAGCGTCGGCACCGGCGAGCTTTTCTCGCATGGCCCACATTGAAATAGCGGCCGACAGCAACAGTCCGGTCGCGTAGATGTG
Organism: Actinomycetota bacterium; assembly: GCA_030862115.1. Classification (GTDB taxonomy): domain Bacteria; phylum Actinomycetota; class CADDZG01; order CADDZG01; family WHSQ01; genus JALZEK01. Next base: position 19,019 of record JALZEI010000107.1, on the reverse strand, counting down.
AAAGGGCGCGCGGTTGCCGAGCTGGTCGCGAAGCGTCCCGCCGATAAGGGGGCCGATTCCCGCGCCGATGAGAAAAGAGGATCGCCAAATGCCGGTCGCTCTTCCCATTGAGCCCGGCGGGATTATCTTGAGGATCCTGTTCATCAGACCTCCGATGAATAAGGCGGATCCCGCTCCACCGATGCCCCGTGCGATAACCAGCTGCCAGAAGGACTGCGCGAATCCAGACGCGTACGAAGACGCAGACACGACGAGGATGCCGGCGACCGTTGCATTCCGTTCGCCGAAGCGGTCGATGACGAGCCCTCCGACGATCCCGAACGAAAAGCGCGTGAACCCGAACACGAACTGAACGAGTCCGACTACTGCAAGTCCCACTCCAAAAGAACGCGCGAAGGCGGGGAGGACGGGGATAACGAGGCTGAACCCGACGGCGACGCTGAGTCCGATGGGCAGCAGCCGCCGGAACTCCGGAACGGCCCAGGGCGAAGGTGCCTCTTCCGTGCCGGGATCGGGAGCGCCGGGAACCTCGGGAACGTCACCTACGGCGGAACCAGGCCCCGCCGTGTCTCGCTTCTTCTCCGTCACTTCGGCGGCGCCTGGATCAACTCAACGAGAAGGCCCTGGTTGTCTTTGGGATGAACGAAGGCAACCATGTGCCCCCGTCCCCCTCGTCTCGGGGCCTCATCGATGAGCCGGACGCCTTGTTCCTTCAGCTCGCGTAGCGTCGCCTCGAGATCGTCTACCTCGTAGGCGATGTGGTGAAGTCCCTCGCCCCTGTTCGCAAGGAACTTGCCGACGGTTGTGTCGGGTCCGGTCGCGCCGAGGAGTTGCAGATAAGAGTCCCCCAACGGAAGCATCGCCTCCTCGACGCCCTGGTCCTCGACGCGTTCGCGGTGGGCCGCCTCGATCCCCCAGGCATCGCGGTAGTGGGCCAGGGTCGCGTCGAGATCGTTTACCGCGACCGCCACGTGTTCGATCTTGCGAAGCATGGAGGCGATCCTAAGTTGCGGGTTTCCGGACTCCGCAGCCCTTAGATGGAGGTCGAAGTCGCCGTGCCGTCCCTTACCGGACGCGAACCGAGCGGCGCCGCGCTCGGTTTCTCCCGACTCGATCGCCTTCATTCCCAGACGCAGCTCGTTTTGGAAGGCCTCGTCCAGCGGCAGGTCCCACTGTTGATACGAAGACATTCGGTCCGTCCGCAGACACGTCTGCGGAAAGCGCGCAATGTCGGCCGCGAGATCGACCGCTCTCTGCAGTGTCTCGCCGGAGGGCACGACCCTTGATACGAGGCCCATGTCGAGCGCTTCGAGGGCAGGAACGCCCCGGCCCGTCAGAAGGAGATCGAGGGCGCGTCCGTGGCCGATCAACCGGGGGAGGCGGATCGTGCCGCCGTCGATCAGCGGGACGCCCCACCTTCGATCGAAGAAGCCCAGCACCGCGTCTTCCGCGGCCACTCTCAGGTCGCACCACAGGGCGAGCTCGAGCCCGCCGGCGACGGCGTAACCCTCGATGGCGGCGACCACCGGCTTCAAAAGGATCGAGCGGGTCGGCCCCATCGGCCCGTCCCCATCCGGGTCGACGCGGTTAACGCGGTCGGGGTCGCCCGAGGCCAACGCCTTGAGGTCGGCCCCCGCGCAGAAGGTCCCTCCGCTGCCGGTGAGGACGGCGACCGACAGCTCGTCGCTGTCGTTGAACCACCAAAATGCCTCCGCCAGCGCCTCCGCGGTAGGCCCGTCGACGGCGTTCTTGACCTCGGGTCGGTCGATGGACACCACCAGGACCGCGCCGTGTGTGGTAGTCGAGACGGTGGTCATGAGGCCTCGACTCTAAAGGGACGGCGGCCCGGAACAGGGAGGAGGTCGCCTACGTTGATACGGGCGACAATAGAATCACTTCGGAGCCATCCCACTTAGGAAAGGGGTTCCCCCATGAGTCGTTCGGTCATCGTCTCCGGCGCTCGCACTGCAGTCGGCAAGTTCGGTGGAGCCGTCGCAGGACTGCCCGCCACAGACCTCGGCGCGCACGCCATCGAGGCCGCCGTCGAGCGCGCCGGCATACAGCCCGAGCAGGTGGACTACGTGATCATGGGGCAGGTCCTCCAGGCGGGGGCCGGTCAGATCACGGCCCGGCAGGCGGCGGTCAAGGCCGGCGTTCCCACCTCCGTTCCCGCGATCACGATCAACAAGGTGTGCTTGTCGGGCCTCAACGCGATAGCGCTGGCCGATCAGCTCATCCGCGCCGGCGAGGTGTCGGTGGTCATCGCCGGCGGCATGGAGTCGATGGATCAGGCCCCCTACCTTCTGCCGAAGGCGCGCACCGGATACCGCATGGGCGACGGCAAGATCGTCGACTCGATGATCTACGACGGACTCTGGGACGCGTTTAACCACAAGCACATGGGCGACCAGTCCGACGACGTCAACAAGGAGTTCTCGGTATCGCGCGAAGAGCAGGACGCGTGGTCGGCGAGGTCGCACCAGCGCGCGCAGGACGCAACGGAGTCGGGCCGCTTCCGCGACGAGATCGCGCCGATGGAGCTTCCGCAGCGCAAGGGCGACCCGATCGTCTTCGACACCGACGAGGGCATTCGCCCCGGCACCACGACGGAGTCTCTTGCGAAGCTCAAGCCTGTCTTCCAGTCGGACGGAACGATCACGGCCGGTAACGCGTCGCAGATCTCGAACGGCGGAGCGGCGTTGATCGTGATGAGCAAAGAGCGCGCCGACGAGCTCGGTCTCGAGCCGCTGGCGGAGATCGTGGCGCACGGGATGTCGGCCGAGGAGCCGCCCTACCTGCACACGGTTCCCGCACTAGCGCTGCAGGCGGCGCTGAAGAAGGCCGGCATGTCGGCGAACGACCTCGACCTAGTCGAGATCAACGAAGCTTTTGCCGCCGTGGCGCTGCACTCGACGAAGATGCTCTTCAACGGTTCGGGCGACGACAAGGTCAACGTGAACGGCGGAGCGGTCGCGCTGGGTCACCCGATCGGCTGCACCGGCGCGCGCCTGGCCGTCACTTTGATCCACGAGCTAAAGCGACGCGGCGGAGGACTGGGAGCAGCAACCCTGTGCGGAGGCGGAGGCCAAGGCGACGCCGTCATCTTCAACGTCCCCGCCTAAAACTCACGCACTTCCAAAGCTCTTTCCGGCTAACGTCGCGATAATCGTGAAGCTGGGAGCAAAGAAAGTCGTTCTTTGGAGCTAAACATTCGCTCAGCGCACATCTGGCTCCAAAGAAGTTGTGGGCTAGGCCTAGTCGCTGAAGCGGCCGAACATCTCGATGTGGTCGGCGTGCTTGGCCCGCAGCTCGTCGTTCGTGACACCTAGACCGTCTTCGGGAGACAGCACACGGATTCCCAGCTTGCCCTTGTGCAGGTTTTGGTGGACCTGGTAGGCGGCCTCCGCGGTTTCGTCGAGCGAGTAGGTCTTCTACAGGATCGGATGGATCATGCCGAGTGAGATCAACCTGTTCGCCTCCCACGCCTCGCGGTAGTTGGCGAAGTGCGAGCCGGTGATCGACTTCAGCATCATCCACAGATAACGGTTGTCGTATTCGTGTAGGTAGCCCGAAGTCGACGCGCAGGTCACGACCTTGCCCCCGCGCTTGGTGACGAAGATGCTCGCTCCGAACGTCTGCCTACCGGGATGCTCGAAGACGATGTCTGGATCCTCACCCACGAGGCTTCTGATCTTCTTTCCGAAACGACGGAACTCCTTGGCATCCTGGCGGTCGCCGTCCCAGAACTTGTAGCCCTCTTCTTTGCGGTCGATAACGTGCTCGACGCCGATCGCTCGGAGCAGCTCGGCCTTCTCGGGGGACGACACCACGGCCACCGGGATGCCTCCGCCGTTAAGCACGTACTGGCAGGCGAAGCCACCCAGTCCGCCGGTCGCGCCCCAGACGAGGACGACGTCTCCCTGCTTCATGTTGGCGCCGTTGGGCGACACGAGCATCCGGTACGACGTCGAGTTCACGAGTCCGGGGGAGGCGGCCTCCTCCCACGTGAGGTGCTCCGGCTTGGGCATGAGCTGGTTCGCCTTGACCATGGCTATCTCGCAGAGCCCGCCGAAGTTCGTCTCGAATCCCCAGATGCGCTGCCCAGGATCCATCATCGAATCGTCGTGGCCCTCCGGCGCTTCCATGTCGACGTAGTTGCAGTGTACGGTCACGCGGTCTCCGGGCTTCCATCGACTAACCCCCGGCCCAGATTTGAGGACGACGCCCGAGGCATCCGAACCGACGATGTGATAGTCGAGGTTGTGCCGCGCGCCGAGCACTCCCTCCTTGGCGAAACGCTCGAGGAACAGGAACGTCGGCAGGGGTTCGAAGATCGACGTCCACACCGTGTTGAAGTTGATGGCCGAGGCCATCACCCCGATCAGGCACTCGTTGGGTCCCAGAGGAGGGAGCGGCACCTCGTCGATGTGCAACGATTTACGAGGATCTTTCTCGATCGCATCGATGCCCTGGAACATCTCTTGCTCGTCACGGCGCACGAACGCGGCGCGCACGGTTTCCGGTAGTTCGAGTCCGGCGATGTCCTCGCCCGCGGCGCCCTCAAGGATCGCGTTTCGAATCCCATCGATTGCTCCGGCCACTGCTTCTCCTTCGTTGGTCAAGTTGTTTGCGACGTCGAGGAGCCTAATGCGGACGTCGACCCTCCCGTCGACTGCTCCAAAAGCGGCGCATATCGCCGGTATCGGAGCAGTCGGCGACGGTGGAGGCCGGTTTACGATGGATGTCGTGACCGAGGGACTCAGTTTCAAGCTCAGCGAGGAACAGGAAGCCTTTCGCCAATCCGTCCGGCAGCTGGTGGAGGACAAGATCGCCCCGCGCGCGGCCGAGATAGACGAGGCCGACGAGTACCCCTGGGATATCGACGAGCTGCTCGTGCGGGCGGGTTTTGCGGGCGTTTCGTATCCCGAGGAGTACGGAGGGGCCGGCGGCGGCGCGGTGGAGCTCTGCCTGCTGGTCGAGGAGATCTCCCGCTGGTCGGGTGGCGTCGCACTGATTCCGGCGGTGAACAAGCTCGGGGCGATCCCGGTTCTCCTGGCGGGCACCGACGAACAAAAGCGTCTCGTCTCCGAGGGGATCACGAACGGAACGCACCGGATGTCGTACTGCCTTACCGAACCGAGCTCGGGGTCCGACGCCGCGGCCATGCGTAGTCGCGCCGTAAAAGACGGGGACGACTGGGTCATCACGGGATCGAAGCGGTTCATTACGGGGGCCGGCGCGTCGGACCTGTACACGTTCTTTGCGGTCACCGATCCCGAAGGGGTTAAGGGCAAGAACATCACGGCCTTTCTCGTTTCGAAAGACATGCCGGGTTTCTCTCTTGGTCGCAAGGAAGACAAGATGGGAATCAGAGGCTCGCCCACGCGCGAGGTGATTCTGGACAACTGTCGCGTCCCCGCCGACAGGGTCATCGGCGAGGTCAATCGCGGCTTTCAGATCGCGCTTCGAACGCTCGATTTCTCGCGTCCGACGGTTGCCGCACAGGCACTCGGGATCGCCCAGGGAGCCTTCGACTTCGCCGTCGAGTACTGCGGCGAGCGTCAGCAATTCGGCAAACCGATTTCGTCTTTCCAGGGAATGCAGTTCATGTTCGCCGACATGGCGATGCGGATTGAGACCGCGCGCATGGCGGTATACCGCGCCGGGAAGGCCGTCGACGACGCCGACCCCGACGTGTCGTACTGGGCGGCGATTGCCAAGTGCACCGCGTCGGACACCGCAATGGACGTAACGACCGATTGCGTGCAGGCGCTCGGAGGTTACGGGTACGTACGCGAGTACCCCGTCGAGCGCTTCATGCGCGATGCCAAGATCACGCAGATCTACGAGGGCACGAACCAGATACAGCGCGTCGTCATTGCCCGCACCATCTTCGGGAGAGGTTGAGACCATGACGGTCAGGGTCGACAAGCCCACGCCGCCCGCGATCATCCCGCGCGATGGAGGAGGGCGCGACTGGGTCGAGCTGCTGACGGCGAGCGACGACATCGAGGCACATCTTTTGACCGGACGCCTGTCCGAGGCCGGTATCGAGGCGCGCACGGTCAAGGATCGATCCGCGCCGGGGGCCTGGATGTACGGAGGGTCCAATCCCTGGGCGCCGGTGACGATCCTGGTCCGGCGAATGCAGCTCGAGGAGGGCAAGATCGTGCTGGCCGAGATCTCGTGGACGGCTCCCGCCTTCGACGCGTCCCCCCGGGATCTTCCGCCGGAGGAGCTCGGTCGCCGGCGAGCGCTGCTGTGGTGGGCCGCCGCTCTGGTGCTCGGTGCTCTTTTTACTTCGATCGGGCTGACCCGAGCGGTCGAGGGGCCCGGGGGGTGCAACGTCCCCGTTCTATGCGGCGGGCCCTCGTCCACGACTCCATGACTTCCCACAGGAGGTGCCGATGACGGAGTACCGGATCGAGAAAGATACGCTCGGCGAGGTGAAGGTCCCCGAAGGCGCTCTATTTGGAGCGCAGACGCAGCGCGCGCGGGAGAACTTTCCCATCTCCGGATTCCCGCCTCAGCCGGATTACGTGTGGGGAATGGTCATGATCAAAAAGGCCGCCGCCCTCACCAACGCCGACACCGGCCGGCTGGACGCGGACATCGCCGAGGCGATAGCGAAAGCGGCGGACGAGGCTTTGTCGGGAGACCTGGACGAGCACTTCGTGATCGATCCATGGCAGGCGGGGGCCGGGACCTCGCACAACATGAACGCCAACGAAGTACTGGCCAATCGTGCCTCGGAGCTCCTGGGAGGCAACAGAGGTAAGGACCGCAAGGTCCACCCCAACGATCACGTGAACATGGCGCAGTCGTCGAACGACACCAACCCCACCGCCGTGCGCCTGGGTGCTCTCAGACTGCTACCCGGGCTCGTGGAGTCCTTGCGCGGCCTGCAGAGTTCGCTGCAAAGCAAAGCCGAGGAGTTCGACGGCGTCGTCAAATCCGCGCGCACGCATCTCCAGGACGCGGTCCCGATCCGGCTGGGTCAGGAGTTCTCCGGTTACGCGGCCGCCGTAAGCAAGGCGACGGATCGAGTGGAGGAGGCCGGCCGTTCTCTCGAGGAACTCAATATCGGAGCCACCGCCGCCGGGACGGGCATCAACGCGGAGCCGGAGTACATCGACGGGATCATCAACCATTTGCGGGAACTGACCGGTTTCGATCTTCGGAAGGGCGAGAACTTCTTCCGATTGACGCAGTCCGGTGGGGACATGGCGCACCTCTCGAGCGCGATTAGAAACGCCGCCGTAGAAATCTCGCGCCTGTCATCGGACATCCGGCTGATGGCATCGGGTCCACGCACCGCCATCGCAGAGATCATCCTGCCTCCGGTCCAGCCGGGGTCGTCGATCATGCCGGGAAAAGTGAACCCGTCGATGGCCGAGATGATGAACCAGGTCTGCTTCCAGGTCATCGGATGCGACGAGGTCTGCTCGCTCGCCGCTCATAACGGGCAGCTGGACCTCAACATCTTCTGGCCCTCGTTCGGATTCAACCTGCTGTTCTCGATGACGATCCTGCGGAACGGGGTCGGGGCCTTCACCGAGAGATGCGTGGACGGTATCCAGGCAGACGAGGAGAGGTGCAGGGAGCTCGTCGAGCAGTCGTTGATGAGCGTCACGGCCCTCACCGACTACATCGGATACGAGGAGTCCGCCCGTCTGGCGAAGAAAGCGGTCGAGGAACGCAAAACTATCCGCGAGGTGGTCTTGGCCGAGGGCGCGATGGAGCCCGACCTGCTCGACAAGGTCCTCGACCCGACGCCCATGACCGAACCGGGAGTCCCCGGCCGCTAACGGCGTCCTTTTTTTGAGGAGATCGCGTGCCGGAGACGTCTTAGTGCGGCGCGCTCCCCGATAATCACCCCATGCGCAATCCCTTCCGGAAAAAAAGAGGACGCCACTCCATCGAGGACCGCTATGCGGGTCTCATCCGGAGCCAGAGGGACAGGCCGCACCGCTTCGCGTGGTTGCGCAAGAAGTGGGTCGTCGTCGCCGGGATCGTTGTGGTCGTGCTCGGAGCCGGGGCCGGTTACGGCCTGTACCTCTACTACGACCTGCAAAACGACATCCAGGACCCCGATATCGGCGAAATCGATCCTCCCCCTCCGCCTCCTCCTGCGGACGGGGCCGAGCCACCGTTCAACGTTCTTCTAATCGGCTCCGACTCGCGCGAGGGCCTGACCGAGGAAGAACAGCAGCGTCTGGGGGCCGAGGAGGTGGTCGGAGAACGGGCCGACACGCTGATCATCGGACACATCGATCCCGAGGCCGACCACGTCACCATGGTGCAGTTCCCCCGCGATCTCTACGTCCCGACGCCCAACGGTGGGCATTCCAAGATCAACGAGACGCTGAACAAGAGCGACGACTTTTTGATCGAGACCGTCAAGGAGGTGACGGGGCTCGACTTCCACCACTACGCGAAGGTCAACATCGCTGGCTTCCGCGACCTCGTCGATGAACTTGGTGGGGTGGAGGTATGCATCGCAGAACCGATCCCGTTCGATCCGCAGACGGGTATCGAGGTCACCCCCGAGGACGTGGGGATGGTCGAGTTCGACGGAGACCGCGCCTTGAGCTTCGTCCGCTCGCGCAATTACGCAACGGGTGACTTCCAGAGAATCCAGAACCAACAGAAGTTCCTGGCCGCAGCCATCGACGAGCTGACCTCGATCGGTACGTTCTTGCGCCCCGACCGGATTCGAGAGGTCATGGACGTGGCGCGGGACAACGTCACCCTCGACCCGGGGACGACCATCAAGGGTCTCTACGACATCTTGCAGCGGTTCCGCTCTTTTAATCCCGAGAACTACGAGGCCTACACGGTCCCTAACCTCGGCACCGGGGGCGTCGACATCGGCGGCCGAGAGCTGGCCAGCGTCGTCCTACCGGACACCCGGGCGATGAAGCTCATGTTCGAGGCCATCGAAGACAACGAGTCCCCCGGCGAGGCCGACGGAGTCCCCGATATAGCCACCAAGAAGATCACCGCGGCCGTCTTAAACGGAACGAGAGAGGACGGCGCTGCCGATCGCGCCGCCGACGACCTGCGGGCGGCGACGACGACGGCCGACGGCTCCGTGGCAATAGAGACCATCGCCGACGCGCCGCGCCAGAGCTACAAGAAAACCGTGGTCGTCTACGGATCCAAGGAGGCCGACGAGGACAAGGCGGAGCTGGTGTCGGCGGCGTTACCCGGTTCGAAGATCGAAAAGGGCAAGGTGCCGACGGGCAGTGACGTCGCGGTGATCGTCGGCAAGCGTTTCGACACCAAGCACATCACCCAAATCATTCCCATCCCCATCCCGAAACCGACAGAGCTTCCGGAGGAATGCCGGTGAACAAAACCGCTGTCGACCTACTCCATTTCCGCACGCGACCGGCGGCCGGCGATCCGATCGGAGCCCTCGTCCTGTTTCACGGGCGCGGCGCCGACGAGAGTGACCTTTATCCGCTGTTCGACATGCTCGATCCCGACCGTCGCTTGGTGGGACTGGCGCCGCGCGGCCCCCTCAACCTTCCGCCCGGCGGAGCGCACTGGTACGTCGTGCGCAGGGTCGGGTTCCCCGATCCCGAGACGTTCTGGCCCACGTTCGATCGAGCCTCGGCCTGGCTGGATGCGGTGCTCGCAGACCACGGGATCACACCCGGACGCACCGTGCTCGCCGGGTTCTCGCAGGGGGCGGTGATGTCGTACGCGCTGTCGCTTGGTCCGAAGCGGCCACGACCGGCGGCCATCTTGGCGCTCAGCGGTTTTATTCCTGCGGTCGAGGGCCTCGAGCTGAACCTGGGGTCCGCGTCGGGTCTACCCGTTGCGATCGGTCACGGAATCCACGACCCGGTTATCGAGGTCTCCTTCGGCCGAGCCGCGCGCGCGGCTCTCGAAAAAGCGGGAGCAGATGTGACGTATCGGGAGTCCGAGATGATGCACTCGATTGACCCCGCGTTTATCGACGAGCTGCGGGATCTTTTGGCGCGCGCCGTGCCCCGCGAGGAGAACGCAGGCTGAGCAGTTCCTTAAAGAGCTCTTCGTAGGCGATGGCCACGGCCGCCGGCGAGGCCCATGCCTCGACGAATGAACGCCCCCGCGCCCCCATGTCGTCCAATTCGGAGCCGGCGTCCATTAGCCGGCGGACGGCCTTCGCGAGTGCCTCGGGGTCCTCGGGGGGGATGGCGATCCCGGCCCCCGCTCGCTCGACCGCGTTGGCCACCTCGCTGGCGGTGTCCACGCTGGCGATCAACGGCCGTCCGGCGGAGAGTATCGAGTAGGTCTTCGACGGCACGCTCGTTCGAGCGAGACCTTTCTTCAAGGTGACGAGGTGCAGGTCCGCCGCCGCAAGAACCTCGGGCAGGCGTCCCACCGGCTGCACATCGACAAAACGGATATTCGGAAGACCCCGCGCGGCGCGCTTGAGTTTGTCTCTCTCGGCGCCCTGTCCGTTCACGACAAAAACGAGCTGCTCTTCGTATGCGAGCGCGGAAGCCGCTTCCACGACGGCATTCAGCCCCTGCGACAGTCCGACGTTGCCGGCGTACATCACGACGAACTTCCCCTGCAGCCCGAACTCCCGACGATAGGCGTTCTCTTTTGGTCCCGGCGTGATCCATTCGGTATCGACGAAGTTCGGGATAAGCCGAACTTTGTCGGGCTCCGAGGTCTTGTGCGCGACGTTTCTCTTCAGGTCCTCGCTCAAGACTGTTACCGCGTCGGCGCGCTTGTAACACCAGCGCTCGACCCGGTGCGCGGCGGCGATGGCGCGACCGGAACGGAGAACCCCTAACTCGATCGCGACATCGGGATAGACGTCCTGGACGTTGAAAACAAAGGCGGCGCGCCGTTTCTTTGCGATCGCCCACCCCGCGGCCGCCAACGTTAACGGGGGAGATACGGCGAGCACTCCATCGACACGGCCACCCCGTCCCCCGAGGGCCCCCGCAAGCGCGCTGAATCCCGCAAACGCCGCTCCCCTTTTCAAGAGATTGCGCTTGTCGGAGGCCGGAAAGGGATGGATGCGCGTGATCCGGCCCCACGGAGTGTCCTCGTAACGCCACGGCCGACCCTCGTATCCGGCCTCGACCTTGTGCTCGCGATACCAGGGGAGCGAGGTCACCACCTCAATCCGGTGGTCACGCGCGGCCAGCTCTTCAACTACGCGCGTTATGACCTCGCCGGTCGGCGCGAGGTCGGGACTGAAGTGTGGCGAAACGACGACGAGTTTCATAACGCCGTCTCCAAAGCCGTGCGATAGACATCCTCAAGAGTGTCGGCCGCGCTGTCCCACGTGAATCCGCGCGATCTCTCCCGTCCGGCCTTAGCGAGGTTCTCTCTGGTGCTCTCGTCCTCCAGCAGCTCGCACATGCTCTGACACCACTCTTCGGGATTGTCCGGGGAGATAAGGATGCCGGCCTCTCCCACGACTTCGGGAAGAGCAGTCGCGTCCGCGGCGACTACCGCGCAGCCCCTGCTCATCGCCTCGAGAACCGGCGCCCCGAAACCCTCGAAGCGAGACGGAAACGCAAGTGCGACGGCGTCGTGATACAGCGCATCGAGATCCCGCGCGGGGACGTGACCGAGCCGTTTTACGTTCTTGTCGATGTCCAGGCGCTGCACCTCTTGAGCGATTCGGACCTCCATAGACCCCTTGGCGCCGGTAAGCACGAGCTGCGCTTCGGGATGCACCTTCAGAAGCCGGGAGAAGGCCTCGAGAAGCACGAGGTGGTTCTTATGGGGATAGGTGATCGCCGGGTACAAGAAGAAGGGACCGTCGAGTTCGTAGCGCCCGCGCACCTCGCGTGCCGCTTCCTTACCCTCGCGCGGCGAGATCCCATGTGGGACGACGGTGACGATACTTGGATCGATATTCAGCCGTTCGATGACCTGTCGTCTGGTGAACTCGCTCGGCGTCATCACGAACCGAGCGGCCTCGGCGGAGCGCGGCACCATCTTCTTCAAGTAGGTGAGCTTGGTGCGGGTGAGGTACTCGGGGTAGTCGAGGAACTGCAGGTCGTGGATCGTGAGCAGTGGTCGACTCGTCCGCACCAGGGGTATTACGCCGCCGGCATGGTGGACCAGATCGATGTTGCGTATCCGGCACTGCGCCAGCAGCCAGGTGCTCTCCCCCGCAACGCGGAACGACTTGCGTCGTCCGCGCACGGGGGCGTAGGCGGTCTTAAAGGTCTGCGACAACTCGGGATGAGCTTCCTTGAACTGGGGGAGAGCGAACAGCGTGTAGTCGAACTCGGTCGGTCGCTCGGCCAGCCCGCTCAAGAGCCTGGCCATGTAGGTCTCGGTTCCCCCCACGATGCCGGGCACCATCCACAACAAATTGATGCCGACCTTTCTCACTCCGCCACCTCGCGGTAGGCGGCGGCGGTGTCTCGCGCGTTGCGCTCCCAGGAGAAAGTCGCCGCCCGCGCGGGGCCGGCCTCGGCCAAACGAGTCGCCAGGTCGTCGTTCGAGAAAACCTCGTTAAGCCCGGCTGCAATCGAGGCGGGATCGTGCGGATCCACGAGAACGGCGTCGGGCCCGGCAAGTTCCTCGGTCGAGGTGCCGCGCGATGTGACGACGGGCGTCGACTGCGCCATCGCCTCGAGGACGGGGAAGCCGAAGCCTTCCATCAGGCTCGGGTAGCAGAAGACCTCGGCCCCCGCGTACAGCGCGCCTAGATCGGATCCCGGGACGAAGCCCAGGGGCTTTATGTGTTCGGTTCGTCCCTTCACCATGCGATCGACGTCCTCGTTCCATCCGCGGGGGCCCACCAGGACCAGATCTAGCTCTGAGTCGAGCGACAAATGGGCCTCGATCAGGCCTCTCAGGTTCTTTCGTGGCTCGACCGTTCCGGTCCACATGACGTAAGGGCGAGTTAAACCGTACCGGACCCGAACCTCTTCGACCTCTCTTTCGGTGGCCGTCTGCACCCGCACCCCGAGGGAGACGTGTCTTAACCGCTCGGCCGGAAAGCCGTAATCGCGGCACTGCTCCAGCGTGGCCGTCGAGGAACACAGGACGAGATCCGCATCGCGGCGAGCAAGCGCGAGGCCTTTCGTGAAGAAACGCAGACCCCGTGCCGTGAAGTGTTCCGGGTACGTGAGAAAGGCAAGGTCGTGAATCGTCACGACCAGGGGAGCCGAACGTGGGGGGATGGCGAGAGTGGTCGCGTGCACGATGTCGACGCGGCCCGTTGCCGTCTCCACACGCGGGACTCTCAACCGATGCCACGATTCGTACAACGCGACGCGCGGCAGCGGGAGGGGTTTGACGGGAACCGGCGGGGTCCACGGCGCGGGAGGCGCGGCGCGGTGACGGGCCGAGACTCCGATGACGTCCATGAAATGAGAAAGGGCACGCGCACCTTCGATTGCGGCGACCGCGGTGCCTCCCGGCACGCGGTGCCAGCATTGCTCGAGGGTCATTGCGACGCGCAACTTGCGGTCGGAGGGCACCGGTGGAGATTACGATGTCCAAATGTCCTCCTTTTGGATCGACAAGTCGATTCTCATCACCGGCGGGGGCGGCTTCCTGGGCTCGGCCGTTCGCCTCAAGCTGGCAGAGAGGGGGGCGACGAAGGTCTTCTCCCCCTCGCGCCGTGAGTTCGATCTCACCCAGCGAGAGGATGTCGAAAAGCTGTTCGCTCACGCGTCGTTCGACCTCGTCTTGCATCTCGCGGCAGAGGTCGGGGGCATAGGAATGAACATGGAGCGGCCCGCCGATCTGTACGTGTCCAACCTCCTCATGGGTACCTATTTGATAGAGGAGGCACGCCGTCGGGCGGTCCCCAAGACCGTGCTCTTGGGAACCATCTGTGCTTATCCGAAGTTCGCCCCCGTGCCGTTCTCGGAGGAATCGCTGTGGGACGGATATCCCGAGGAGACCAACGCTCCCTACGGCATCGCCAAGAAAGCGTTGTTGGTGCACGCACAGGCCAACCGTCTTCAGTATGGGCAGAACGCGATCTTCGTCTTACCCACGAACCTCTATGGTCCCCGAGACAAATTCCATCCGGGCGTGAGCCACGTCATTCCCGCGCTCATCAAAAAATATGTAGAGGCTAAAGAGACCGGTGCAGACGCCGTCGAGGTGTGGGGCACCGGTCGGGCGACGCGCGAGTTCCTGTTTGTCGATGATGCCGCGGAGGGGGTGCTGCTGGCCGCCGAGCACTACGACGCCGGAGAGCCGGTGAACCTCGGATCGGGCCAGGAGGTGGCGATCAAGGATCTCGCCGCCACGATCGCAAAGCTCACGGGATTCGAGGGATCGATCACCTGGGATCCGGCGAAACCGGACGGCCAACCGCGCCGGCGCGTGGACGCGTCGCGCGCGATGCAGTCGTTCGGGTTCTCTCCGCGCGTAACTCTCGAGGAAGGCCTGAAACAGACGATCGATTGGTATCTCGCCAACCGGGAGGCGGCCGAGTCCGGCGCCCACCTTCCCTAGGGCGCGCGTGCCTTTAAGGGTCGGGTTCGACGCGGGGCCGTTGCTCGAGCCCCACACCGGCGTGGGCCGGTACGCGCGCGAGCTCTCGCTTGCCCTTGCGACCCAGGGTGTAGAGGTAAGACGCTACGCGGTCGCTCTGCGGGGCAAGGCCGGATCGGATATCAAACGGCTTCGGCTCCCCGCCCGGACGGCCCAATGGGCCTGGCGACGTTTCGGAAAACCGGGGATCGGTGGGCTGACCGGAGAGATCGACGTCGTCCACGGGACCAACTTCGTGTTGCCGGCTCTCGCTGGGGTCCCCGGGGTGGTCACCGTCCATGATCTCTCGTTTTTGCGCTCCGACACCTTCCCGGGCGGCGACAGGCTTCGCTCACTGGTGCCGTGGTCGCTCGAACGGGCGGCGCGCGTCATCGTTCCGACCCGGGCAATAGCGGCCGAGCTGTCGGACCGGTGGCCTCGGTCGGAGTGGACGACGACCGTGGTCCCGGAGGGCGTCGCCCCGGTGTTTTTCGGCTCCGGCCCCCTCGCCGACAGCACGCTCGAGGGCATGGGGATCCGCCGTCCCTACGTTTTGGCGGCCTCCACGGTCGAACCCCGCAAGAACCTGCCGCGGCTCCTTCAGGCGTGGAGTCTCGCTGCCGACGAATTAGCAGGATGGACACTCGTAATCGCCGGGCCTCGTGGCTGGGGGCCCGAACTTCCGCGAACACAAAACACGGTGCTAACCGGCTGGGTCGGAGACTCCACACTGCCCGGTCTCTTGAGCGCGGCCGAGATCTTCTGCTATCCCTCGCTGTACGAGGGTTTCGGGTTACCGCCGCTCGAGGCGATGGCGGCGGGGACTCCCGTCGTGGCAGGTCGCTACTCCTGCTCGGAGGAGGTTCTGGCCGACGCCGCCCGAGTGGTGGAACCGACCGACGTCGAGGCGCTGGCCAAAGCTCTCACGGAGCTGGTTTCGGACCGCTCTCTCCGGCAGCAGCTGGCCCTGGCGGGACGGGCTCGTGCCACCCATTTCACGTGGGACAAAGCGGCCTCTCAAACCCTGGCGGTCTACGAACAGGCGGTGTCGGCCTAACCCTTCGAGCGATGGCGGCGGCCCTTCTCGGCCTCGCGCTGCTCATGCAGTTGGCCGCCCCCGCGAGCGCGGCGCGCAATGTGGTCATTAAGGGCGGGGGCTGGGGGCACGGCCTCGGGCTCTCGCAATGGGGAGCCTACGGCCGCGCACTGAACGGGGACACGGCGGAGCAGATTCTGCGGCACTACTACACCGGCGTTGCCGTGAAGACCGTCAATCTTCCCTCCTCGATCAGGGTGGGACTACTGCAGGCCCGTTCGTCCATTTCTTTCGGAGCTCGTCCGGTTACGAAAGCCGGGGGGGCGGTCGCCTTCCGGGTTCCGGGAGTGAAGGAATCAATTGCTACCGGTGGTGGGGGCGCCTCCTGGCGGGTGGAGCCCGCCGCGAGCGGCGGCGTTCGCTTGTTCAAAAATGGCCGGCAGGTCGTCAACGACGGGGTCGGCGTGTTTGCGAACTCCAAGCCCTTACGCCTCGTTTACTCGAAGTTCCGTACCTCGGTTCGGGTGGCCGAAAAAGACAACTTCTACAAGCACGGCTTCTTGGAGATCGATACCTACCCGGGAGCTTGTTCGGGAGGACAATGTCTTCGACTCGTCGTCGAGGTCCCGCTCGAGGAATACGTACTGGGTATCGCCGAAGTTCCGCCGTACTGGCCCGTGGAGTCCCTGAAGACACAGGCGATCATCGCGCGGACCTACGCCGCCTACGAGATCCTCAACAACGGTCAGCACCAGTCTTACTGCAACTGTGCGGTGTACGACAGCTCCTACGACCAGGTTTACATAGGCGACGACCGTCGGGTCGAGGCGGGTGCGTACTGGCCCCCATGGAAAAAGGCGGTCCTCGCCACCGAAAAGATAGGCGTCACCTACGACGGCAACGTTATCCAAGCTTTCTATATGTCGTCGTCGGGGGGTCACACCGAGGACAACGAGGATGTATGGGGCGGCACTCCTCTTCCCTACCTGCGAGGGGTGCGCGACCGGGCCGACGCCGTCGCCGCCAACTCGAATCACAGCTGGCGCGTCACGATGAGCTGGTCCGACTTCTCCTCCCGGCTGAACGCGTACTTCTCCACCGGATCGCTACAGAGCTTCAAGCTTCTGGCGCCCTTCGGCGCCTCGGGCCGCGTAACGCCGGTGTTGGGGCCGGATAAGGGCGGTGCCCGGATCGTGGGTTCCGCTCGCACCGTGAGGGCCAGCGGCCAGCAGATCAAGTCCGCGCTCGGTTTGAAAGACACTCTGTTCAGGGTCGACGTCACGCGCTGACCGTCAAGTTTCCCGGGAAAAAGCGCGTGCTCTTAATACACTGCGCTCATGGCTCTGGAAGTACCACCACCCGAGGCTCTGCCCGAACAGATCGCTGCGGGCCCCCGTCCCGTCGTGTCGGCCGTGTCGATGGCGCTCTTGGTCGTGAGCGTTGTGTTTGCCATCGCGGGGCAGCTCACACTGAAGTCGGCGATGGAGCAGATCGGGCGAATCGGCGCGCAGGAGGTCTCGGCCCCTGCCGACACCATCGGAAGAGCCGTGAAGGAGCCGCGTCTGTGGGCCGGCTTGTTTCTGTTCGGCGTGTCGGCGGTCTTCTGGCTGGTCGTTCTCTCGCGAGTGCCGCTGTCTGTTGCCTATCCGATTGTCGGCGTGTCCTACATATTGATCGTCGCTTTCTCGAAGCTCGTGTTGCATGAACACGTGCCGACTATCCGGTGGATCGGCGCCGCGGTGGTGGCGCTCGGTATCGGGATCATCGGTCTGTCCTTTAAGACAACCTCAGGCGTCTAGCGGCAGATGCGCGTACTGGTGACCGGCGCGTCCGGTTTCGTGGGCTCGTATCTCGTGCGAGCCCTGCGGTCGGACGGCGAGGACGTCGTGGGCACTTCAACCGACTCCGACGATTTTCTGACGGTCGACGTTCGAGATCCCCGCGCAATCGATGACGCGATCGCCGCCCATCCACCCGAGCGGGTGTTCCACCTCGCCGCCCAATCGTCCGCGGCATTGTCGTGGAAGGAACCCGCTTTGACTTACGAGGTGAACGTCACCGGAACGCATTACCTGCTGGAATCGCTCCGGCGACACGCTCCTCAGGCGCGCGTACTACTTCCCTGCACGAGCGATCAGTACGGTCGCGTCGAGCCGGAGCTCTGTCCCGTGACGGAGGAGACTCCCCAACGCCCCGTGTCGCCCTATGCGGCAAGCAAGATGGCCCAGGAGGCCGTGGGGCGCATGTACTTCGAGGGCTACGGATTGCCCGTTGTGATCACGCGGGCGTTCATGCACATCGGTCCCGCGCAGCCGCCCTCGTTTGCAACCGGCGACTGGGCGCGCCAGATCGCACTCGCAGAGGTGGGGGCCGGCGATCGGTCGGTAAGCGTCGGCAACCTGGATTTACAGCGGGAGTTCGGCGACGTGCGAGACGTCGTCGACGCCTATCGCCTCGTGCTCGAGGAGGGACGAGCGGGCGAGGCGTACAACGTGGCGACTGGTGACGCCCGGCCGCTCCGAGATGCTCTCGAGATCTTGATCGGGCTTGCCGAGGTCGACATCGAAGTGCGCGTGGACAACTCCAAATTCAGGCCGGCCGATCCTCCTCTTTTGCAGGGCAGCGCCGATAAGTTGCATCGCGTCACCGGTTGGAAACCGCAGCATCGCCTGGAGGACACCTTGCGTGAGGTCCTGACCTTCTGGCGCCACGAGGTACGACGGCCGGGCTATTCGGCGGAGATTTGAGAGCGCTCATCCTCGCCGGTGGGTTTGGTACGAGGCTTCGGCCCTTGACTTATACGCGCCCCAAGCATCTTCTTCCCATCGTCAATAAGCCACACCTGGAACACGTCTTCGATCTGTTGTTGAACCACGACGTCTCCGACGTCGTTTTGCTCACCTCTTATCTAGCCGATGCTTTCGAAGAGGTTATGGATCGAGCGCGCGAGCGTGGGCTAGCGGTCGAGACGACGTTCGAGAAGGAGCCGCTCGGCACCGCCGGAGCTATCAAGAACGCCCAGGACTTCGTCGGTGACTCGACGTTTCTCGTTTTCAACGGCGACATCCTCACCGACATGGATCTGAGCGCGTTTGTGGACTTCCACAAGCGCAGGGGAGCCGGGGCCAGTATTGCTTTGCAGCCGGTAGAGGACCCATCGATCTACGGAGTGGTTCCGACCGACGACGACGGCAGGGTCGAGGGCTTTGTCGAAAAGCCACCTCCGGGCGAAGCGACGACCAATCTGATCAACGCGGGGGTGTACGTCTTCGAACCCGAGGTACTCGACATGGTCCCCCGAGGCGAGGTCTGGTCTGCCGAGAGGCAGCTGTTTCCCGATCTCGTTGCCACAGGAGCTCTATACGCGAGCCACGAACCCGGTTACTGGATGGACATCGGGACTCCGGAAAAGTACCTGCGGGCCAACATCGACGCCTTGCAAGGCGACTACCGCGCGCCCGATCACGACGCCAACTCGGGAGGGGTCGTGGTTGCGCCGGACGCCGAAGTCGCGGCC
>JALZEI010000090.1 GCA_030862115.1 Actinomycetota bacterium | reverse complement strand
GTTGCGGGACCCGTCCCACGCCGTCTCCCGCTCGCCGTCGGCGATGCGGGTCATCCTGCTGGCCGCAGGGCTCGAGATCGTCAACGAGAGAATCGCGGAACAGACCGAGAGCCTGGCCGAATGGATGGCCCCGACCGAGTTCCCGGCCGACCGGATTGAGAAAGTCAGGACGTTTGTGGAGAAGTTCGGTCACGAGACCGGAATGGACTTCAGGCCGAACGGCGACGACTACGTCTTTACACGCCGGCGGATCATGCTGCTGGCAGAGCGGGCCGGCTTCCCGCGCTGAGGGGTCGGTAAACGTCGTCCCCGCTTGAGAAGATGGGCCCCATGACCGTCACGGACAAGAAGAGAGCCGGCGCTCGTCTGGCCCAGCTGCGCGAAAAGATCGACTACCATTCGTATCGCTATCACGTTCTCGACGATCCCGAGGTCGCCGACGCGGAATACGACGCGCTGATGGCCGAGCTGATCCAGTTGGAGAAGCAGTTCCCCGACCTCGTCACGAAGGACTCGCCCACTCAGCGGGTGGGGGCACCGCCGTCGGACCAGTTCGCTCCGAGCCCACACAGGGTCCCGATGATGTCGCTCGACAACTGCTTTTCGCTCGAGGAGCTGCTGGCGTGGGGTAAAAGGGTCGAGCGCAACATCGGGACTCCCGACGCCTACGTCGCCGAGCTCAAGATGGACGGCGTAGCCGTCAACCTCACCTACGAAGACGGTGAGCTCGTGCGCGGTGCGACGCGCGGCGACGGCTACACCGGCGAGGACATCACGTCGAATATCAAGACGATCCGGGCGGTCCCTTTAAAGCTGAGAGGCGATCCTCCGAAGGTCGCCGAGATACGCGGCGAGATCTACATGCGCACCGACGACTTCGAACGATTGAACGAACGTCTCGGCAGCGAGGGGCTGCGGATGTTCTCGAATCCTCGGAACGGGGCCGCCGGTTCCCTTCGCCAAAAGGATCCCTCCGTTACGGCCAGCCGGAACCTATCCATCGTTTGTCACGGGATCGGCTTCGTCCAGGGGGTGCGGTTGTCGTCGCACTCCGAAGCACTGGCCCTGGTCCGCAGCTGGGGTCTTCCGACAAACAAGGAGAACAAAAGCCTCGGGACCCTAGACGAGGTGTACGACTTCTGCTCGAGCTGGCAGGAGCACCGCCACGATGTGCCCTACGAGATCGACGGCGTCGTGGTGAAGGTCGACTCGATTGCACTGCAAGACGAGTTGGGGTTTACCTCTAAAGCGCCCCGGTGGGCGATCGCGTACAAGTTCCCACCGGAAGAGCGAACGACCCTGTTGCGCGACATCTTTGCTTCGGTCGGCCGAACCGGGGTAGTGACTCCGTTTGCGAATCTGGAGACGGTGTTCGTGGGGGGCGTCAACATCACGACCGCCACGCTTCACAACGAAGACGAGGTGGCAAGAAAAGACGTTCGCCCCGGCGACACGGTCGTCGTGCGGCGCGCCGGAGATGTCATCCCCGAGGTAGTGGGTCCGGTGACCTCCAAGCGTCCCAAGGGCACGAGGCGATGGCGGATGCCTAAGAAGTGCCCCTCCTGTGGGAGCGAGCTCGTTCGCAACGAGGGCGAGTCCGCGACGCGATGTTTGAACATCTACGAATGTCCCTCGCAGCGACGAGAGCGCCTGTTCCACTTCGCCTCCCGCGGGGGAATGGACATCGAAGGGCTCGGATACCAGACCATCAACACGCTGATCGATCGGGGATGGCTGCGTGACCTCGGGGACATCTACTTCCTGAAGCCGGAGCAACTCGCCGAGCTGGAGGGGTGGGGCCAGAAGTCGATCTCCAATCTCATGTCCGCGATCGATGCGTCGCGCACGCGACCCTTAGCGAACTTCCTCATCGCTCTCGGCATCCCTCATGTAGGAGGCAGCGCCGCGGACCTACTCGCCGAGGAGGTGGGGGATCTCGACAAGCTGCAAGACATGACGGCCGACGAGCTCGAAGCCCTTCCCGGCATCGGTCGCATCATCGCCGAGTCGATCGCCTCGTTCTTCGCCGAGCCCAAGAACCGCGAGGTAGTCGACAAACTTCGAGCCGGGGGGGTCGCGCCGGCCCCGCCCGCGCGCAAGAAGGAGGGGCCGCTGTCCAACAAGACGTTCGTCATCACGGGATCGCTAGAGGATTTCTCGCGGCAGGAGGCGACCGACGCGATCGAGGACCGCGGTGGAAAGGTCACGTCCAGCGTGTCGAAGAAGACCGATTACATCGTCGTGGGAAAGGACCCCGGCTCCAAGTACGACAAGGCGCTAAAGCTCGGCACCGAGATTCTCGACGAACCCGCCTTCCGCCGAGTGGTGTCAGGCGCGCAATAATCCGGCATCGCGCACCGCTCGGCGTGAAAAAAAGAACCGGCGCGGGTTGTTAGCCCGCGCCGGTGTCGAGTTCGGCCTTTTAACTTCTCCCGCACTTCGCTCTTGCGCCCGGGGGACCACTCCGGGACGGGATCGGTCGGTGAGCCGGTTGGGATTCTGCCCGTGGCCCGAAGGTGGTCAGAATCGCAAGTGAGTCAGGCCACTAGCAGCCGCTCACCTCGTGAGGTCCGGTTGAACTAGGTAACAAGTTAGGACCACCTCCTTTCTCACGTGCCGATATCAAACCACAATCGGGCGGCTACGGAATGCACTTTTCAGGCGCGATTTCCCCGTGATTCCGGCCGCGCGGCCCGCTAGCTGTTGCAAGCGGGCGGCTATACTGCACCCCGTAATTGACCGCTCGGTCAAGTCGCAGCCGAGCTCGAGGGGAGGCCCGCGGTGGCGTTCGATCTGCAGCCCGGTGACGAGCAGCGCGCTCTGAAAGAGACCCTGCACGACTTCGCCGAGTCCGTTTTGCGGCCCGCCGCCCGCGACTGCGAGAGCGCCGGCCGGGTGAGCCCGGAGATCGCCCGGGGAATCCACGAGATCGGCGTGACCGCCCCGGTGGCCGAGGAGTTCGGCGGGGGCGGCGAGCTCGACCCGATCACCTACTGCATCGCGGCGGAGGAACTCGCGTGGGGAGACCCCGGTATCGCCTTCTGGGCTCTCGGCTCGGGCCTCGCCGCGATCGCGATCGCCGAGGCGGCGGCCCCCGAAGTGAAGGAGCGGCTGCTCCCGCGATTCGCCGCCGAAGAACCCGTGCCCTCGTTCGTCGCCGTCGGTGAGAAGCTCGCCGCCGGTGATCTCGAGTTCCTGGACACCACCGTGGACGGCGACAAGGTCTCGGGCGAAAAGTACGGCGTCCTGAACGCGGGAGACGCGGCCGTGGGAGTCGTCTTCGGAACCTCGAGCGACGGAATCGGTGCCGTGATCGTCGAAACGGACGATGGTTACGAGATCGTCAAGTCCGAGGACAAGCTCGGCCTGGAGGCGGCGCCGACCTCGGTGGTTCGTTTCGATGTGGCCGGCGACCAGACCGATCCCCGCGGAACGCTGAGGGCCGCGCTGTGGTCGAAGCTTCTGACCGGCGCGCTCGCGGTGGGAACGGCTCGCGCTTCGCTCGAGTACGCGACGCAATACGCGACCGAGCGCGAGGCCTTCGGCAAACCCATAGGGGCCTTCCAGGGGATCTCTTTCAAGATCGCCGACATGGCCATCGAGGTCGACGCCGCTCGCATGGCGGTGTGGAAGGCGGCCTGGAAGCTGGCGCGCGACGAGGCCAGCCCGGCCGATCTCGCGGAAGCGGTCGGCCAAGCTCTCGTCACCGCGGTTCGCTGTGGGGACGACGGAGTGCAAATCCTCGGGGGCCACGGTTACATCCGCGATCACCCCGTCGAGAAGTGGTTCCGCGACGCGGTCACGCTGTCCGTATTCGACGCCCCCGACGTGCTCGGCGACTCGATCGTCGCGCGCGGCGTCACCGCGTAGGGAGCAAGAGATGCCGATCGATTTCGAACTGCACGAATCAGTCGCAGTGATTCGAGACTACGTCCACGGGTTTGCGGCGAACACCCTTCGACCTCTTGCTCGAGAGGCCGACGAGAAGGGTGAGCTCCCGAAGGAGACGATTCAGCAACTGGGGCAGCTGGCGGGCAACCGAGCGTCGGTCATGCCCGAGGAAGCACCGGGAGGAGAATCGCGCAGGTCCATCGGAAGCATGCTGGCGGTGGTCGGCTCCGAGGAGCTCGCGTGGGGCGACCCCGCCGTTCTTCTGAACATTCCCGGCCCGGGACTCGCCGCGCCGTCCATTGTTGCGGCCGGGACGCCCGACCAGAAGAAGCGATTCCTCGACGACATTTTCAATGTGCAGACGGACGAACCCAGATTCGGGGCGCTCGCCGTCACCGAGCCTCAAGCGGGCTCCGACGTCTCCAACGTCCAGACGACCGCGGTGCGCGACGGAGACGAGTGGGTCCTGAACGGAGCGAAGATCTATTGCACGAACGCGGCGCGCGCCGAAATCGTCGTCGTTAACGCGACGGTCGACAGGTCTCTGGGACGAGAGGGACAGAAGTTCTTCGTCATCCCTAAGGGAACGCCCGGCTTCAAGATCGGAAAGATCGAAAAGAAAATGGGTCTGACTGCATCGGAGACCGCGGAGTTCACGCTCGAGGACTGCCGGCTCCCCTTCGACAACATCCTTGGAGGGCAGGCCGCGCTCGAACCCGCCGGTTCCGGCTTCAAGGGGACCATGAAAGCGTTCGACTCCTCCCGCCCTTCGGTCGCGGCCATGGCACTCGGAATAGGTCGAGCCGCTTACGAGTACTCACGGGACTGGGCGGCTTCGGAGATACCGGCCTCGTCGCGGCGGCGCCCGCTCGTCGAGCAGAAACTCGGGCAGATGAGGCGGGAGCTCGAGGCCGCCCGGGGGCTCATCTGGCAGGCCGCATCGATGGCCGACGCCAAGGTCCCGAACTCCAAGGAGGCGTCGATGTCGAAGGCGTACGCGCCTCAAGCCGCGCTCCGGGCCTGCATCGGCGCCATTCAGATCATGGGGCCGGAGGGGTACTCGAAGGAGCATCTCGTCGAGAAGTGGTTCCGAGACATCAAGGTCTACGACATCTTCGAAGGCACCGGCCAGATCCAGCGGGTGATCATCAGCCGCAAGGTCCTGGGAAGACTAGATTAGGAGGCAAACCGAAAGGGAGGCTGAGGGATGGCATTACTGGAAGGCAAGGTCGCAATCGTCACAGGGGCCGGCCGCGGGATCGGTCGCGAACACGCCCTGTCGCTCGCGGCCGAGGGCGCCAAGATCGTGGTGAACGATCTCGGCGGATCGTCGGCGGGCGAGGGACAGGACGCCGCTCCGGCGCAGCAAGTGGCCGACGAGATCAAGTCCGGCGGCGGTGAGGCGACGGCCAACTTCGACAACGTCGCCGACTTCCAGGGCGCCGAGAACCTCATAAAGCAGGCGATAGGCGAGTTCGGGCGCCTCGATATCTTGATCAACAACGCCGGGATCATCCGCGACCGCATGCTCGTAAATATGTCCGAGGCCGAGTGGGACGCGGTCATCGCCGTTCATCTGAAGGGCCATTTCTCACCGACCCGTCACGCGGCCGCCTACTGGCGCGAGCAGTCAAAGGCCGGCAACCAAATCAACGGCCGAATCATCAACACATCGAGCCCGTCCGGCGTCTTCGGCAACGTGGGTCAGACGAACTACGGAGCGGCGAAGGCCGGCATCGCGGCCTTCACGATCATCTCGGCGCTGGAGCTCGGCCGCTACGGCGTCACCGTCAACTGCCTGGCCCCCAACGCGCGTACCCGGTTGACCGAGCAGACCTTCGGTGACATTCCCGTTCCCGAGGGCGAATTCGACCCGATGGACCCCGCCAACATCTCGCCGATCGTCGTAGCGCTTTGCAGCGATCAGGCGCAGCAGATAACCGGCCAGTGTCTGTTCGTCTACGGCGGCGTCGTGAACGTTCTCAAGCCGTGGGACCTCGATATCGCGATCACCAAGGACTCCAAGTGGGAGCCGGACGAGTTCGTCCAGCGGTTGACCGAGAAGCTTCCCAACGGCGCAGCGCCCGAGGGCATGATGCCAATGCTCGTCAAGGCGTCCGGCGGCGAGGGCGTGCAACTTGGCTGACACCCAGATCGAGTTCGATCTTCCGGTTACGGCCGAGCGCGTCAGGGCCTTTGCAATGGCGGTAGGGGATAACAACCCTCTTTATTACGACGATGAGGCGGGTCTCGAACAGGGGATGCCCGGGGCCATCGCCCCCCCGACGTTCGCGGTTACCCAGATCTTCGAGGTGCCGCGAGATTCGAGAGAGAGCCGGCTGGGCGCGAACCTCGAGTACTCGCGCGTTCTGCACGGGGAGCAGGAGTTCTCGATCAAGAGGCTGCCCCTCGTGGGAGAGACTCTGAAGGGAACTATGCGCATAGCAAAGGACTTCGAGAAGGAGGGCAAGCGCGGGGGGTCGATGCGCTTTGTGACCTACGAGACGAAGTTCACCGATACCGATGGCGACGAAGTGCTCACCGCGCTTTATACGCTTATCCAGACCGCGAAGGATCCGGGCTCATGAGCGAACGGAGAATCGACACCGGAAACGTCTTTCCGACCCGCGCGACCCTCGAGGGCATAACGCCGGGGATGGATCTCGAGGAGACCGTTTTCGGTCCCGTCTCACGCGACGACATCGTTAGATACGCGGAGGCCTCAGGAGACGACAACCCCATTCATCAGGACGAGGACTACGCGCGCAAGAGCGGCGCTCCGACGGTCTTTGCCATGGGAATGCTCCCGGCGGGTTATCTGGCGACCGCTCTGTCCGGTTGGTTCGGCGGCCCCCATCACATCCGCAGGTACAAGGTTCGATTCACGACGCGGGTGTGGCCCGGAGACGAGGTCGTTTGTTCGGGGCGCATCACCGCGATCGAGGGCGGTTTGGTCAAGGTCACGGTAGAAGCTCGGCGCAGAGGGGCGTCCCCCGAGGGTCTCGACCTGCCCGAAGAGGAAACGGCAATCGTCGGAGAAGCCGATATCGAGCTTCCTGAGTCTTAAACGGAGGGCATTGTGGGTCTGAACAGTGACTTGGTAGGCAAGGAGTACGGCGGCTCGACCTTCGAGGTGACCGCGGACGCCATCGAGCAGTACGCACGCGCCACGAACGACGAGAACGAGCGTTATCTAAGCGGCGAGGATGTCGTCGCGCCCCCCGTTTTTCCTGTGGTCCCGGCCTTTAACTCGTTCATGGAGGCGGGCATGGATCCGGAGCTGGAGGCGGACCTCCTGCGCTTGGTGCACGGGGCCGAGGAGCACGTCCTGTACAAGCCGATCAGGCCGGGCGACAGGCTCAGCGTCTCGACCGTACTCGAATCCGTCGACAAGAAAGAGACCGGCGAGACCTTCACGGTGAAGGCCACCGAGACCACCCAGGACGGCGAGGTAGTTGCCGAGGTCCGCGGGACGATGTTCATCCGCGGCTCCGGAACGAAGGGCAAGTCCTCCGCCTCGACCGAGACATCGGACTCGCCACGGAAGATCGTCCATGAGGAGACCACCAAGGTCGACGATGACCAAACGCATCGCTACGCCGAAGCCTCGGGCGACCACAACCCGATCCACCTCGACCCCAACACCGCCGCGATGGCGGGGCTCCCGGGGATCATCCTTCACGGCATGTGCACGATGGCCATTGCCGCCAAGGCCGCCGTCAACGGCCTCGCCGGCGGCGATCCCACGCGCATAAAGCGAGTTGGTGTCCGACTTTCAAAGCCCGTGCTTCCCGGTCAGGAGTTGACCACCAAGCTGTGGCAGGAGGAGGCGGGGGCCGGAACCACCACTTTCGGTTTCGAGACCTACAACCCCGACGGCGCCGCCGTAATAAAGAACGGAGTAGTAGAGATAGCCGACGCCTAACGTTCTTGGCGGTCGGGTCTCCGCAAACGTTCTTTGGAGCTAATCGAGCGCTCAGCGTAGGTCTGGCTCCAAAGAACCCTGCAAGGCGGGATTAATGCCACGCTTGAAGGCCTTGTAACGCCGCTAGCAGAAGGCGAAGAAGCTCGTGCTCGACTTCCAGGCCACCAGGCCGATCGAGAGGGACAGGACGGCGACCACGCCGGCTATCTGAAGTAGCGCGGGCGACATCGCCTGTGCCCCGATGTGCCGGCGGTCGAAGGAGGCGCCGATGATCATTCCGCCGATGAGGCCGCCGAAGTGAGCCATTACGTCGACGTTGGGCAACAGGAACCCCAGCACGGCATTCAGTGCAAGGAACATCATCATTCCGCTTAAGTGCTGCCGGATGAACTGCGACGACCTCCTGCGATACAGGTAAACGATCAGGGCTCCGACGACGCCGAACACGGCCCCCGATGCGCCGACGCTTGGGACCCCCTTGTGAGTTGCGTACGACAGCGCGGAACCGAGGAGAGCCGAGCCCACGTAGATGATCACGAGCCTCACGCTGCCGAATGCCTCTTCGCAATTCATGCCGTAGATGTAAAGAACGAACATGTTCATGAGCACGTGAATCGCGTTTGCGTGCACGAGGACCGGGGTTAAGAGACGCCACCATTCCCCGTTCTGGATTGCGGCCGGACAAGAGGGAAACCTGCCCGTGAGGTTGCCCACGCCCATCTGTTGCAGGATGAAGAAGATCCCCGTGATGACGATGATCCCCAGCACCGCCGGCGCGGTCGCGGCGATTGCCGTGCGCACCTTCGGGGCGCTTCGCCGCGCCTCGGCGACACACTCGGGGCAATGCTGTCCGACCGAAGCCGGTATGGCGCAGCGCCCGCATATGGGCCGATCGCAGCGCGAGCAGCGAAGCTTTGTCGGGGTATTGGGGTGTCCGTAACAGTAAGTTTCGGCGTCTTCGATCGCCTGCTCGGACGATCCCGGGGCGCGGGGATCCATAGGGGCCAATCGTCGCACAGCCGTACGCGTATTTTGGAGATGTGCAAATACACAAGATCGCAACGTTCAACATCCGCCATGGTCGGGGTTTGGACGACGCGGTCGATCTCAAGCGCACGGCCACGGCGATCGCCGACACGGGCGCCGATCTCATCGCGCTTCAGGAGCTCGACCGCGGTTTCGAAAGATCCGGGGGAATCGATCAACCCGCCGCCCTCCAGGAGCTGTCCGGTCTCGTCGTGACGTTCTGGCCCACGGTTCGAAGAGCCGGCCGCGAATACGGCTTCGCGGTCGCCTGCGAGGTCGCGCTCGCGGGGGAGTGGCATGACCTCCCACGGCGCGCCGAAGAGGAACCCAGGGGCGCGGTGGCCGTTCGCTGGAGGGGCCTCCACGTAGTGGCGACGCACCTGTCTACCGACCGGGGGGCCCGCCGGCTGCAGACCGACGAACTCCTTCGCGTGGCTTCCGATCTCCCGGCGCCGGTGGTCGTGGTCGGAGATCTGAACCAGGGGAGATGGGGGCTGCGCGGCTTTCGCCGGTCCGGGTTCGACCTCGGTCGGAAGACCGAGCACACCCATACGCCCTCGGCGCTCCGCGCGCAGATCGACTTCGTGCTGGCCGGGCCGGGCTGCCGCCTGGCAGCGACGACCACGGTTACCAGCGATGCTTCGGACCACGTGCCGCTGCTCGCCGAGGTGGCCGTGCCCGACCCGCCCTTCGAATAGCTGGACAAATCTGGTAATACCGGCCCGGGAACACCTCCTAGTCTTGTTAATTAGTGTGATTTTTGTTAACTTCTGACGCCCCATCTTTGCACCGGAGGCCGTTTTGCAGCTCATCACCGACCTCGTCGGGCGCACCCTGTCCGGCCGCTACCGCCTGACCGTCCGTCTCGCCGGCGGCCACCTCGGAGAGGTGTACGGCGCGCGCGACGAGCTCTTGGATCGGCCGGTCGCGGTCAAGGCTCTGAACCCGGCCCTCGTGACGGACGATGCCGTCGTCGAGCGCTTCCGATACGAAGCGCAGACGGCCGCCCGCCTCTCCCATGAGAACGCCGTCGTGGTGTACGACTGGGGCGAGGACGGCGGCACCTACTACATGGTGATGGAGCACATCCCGGGGACCGACCTTCGAGACCTCCTGGTGATGCACGGCTCGCTAGCGGCGGGCCAGGCGGTAGAGATACTCACTCAGGTCTGCGATGCCCTCGGGGCCGCGCATGCCAGGGGGCTGGTGCACAAGGACCTTACGCCGGAGAACATCCTGATAGACAACGACGGCACGGTGAAGGTCTCCGACTTCGGAATCGGAGCGGTAACGGGCCTGGAAGAGATCACGAGCAGCGGGATGTCCGCGGCGATTCGTTACGTGTCTCCCGAACAGGCCTTGCGTTTCGAGCCGAGTGCGACCTCCGACGTGTGGGCCGCGGGGGCCATCCTCGCCGAGACGCTTACGGGACGACTTCCCCTTCAGGGGGCGGGTACGGCTCTGCTCGAGAGGCGCGCGCACGAGCAGCCCGTCCCCCCCTCGAAGGTGGATTCAAGGGTGCCGCGAGATTTGGACGACATCGTGCTGAGAGCGTGTGCGCTCGATCCCGCAAAAAGGTATTTCGACGGATCGGAGATGGCCGCGGCTCTGCGTCGCGCCGCCGTGCGGTCCGTTCCGGAGGCACCACCTTTACGCTCGTTGTTGGCGGACGCGGTCGAGCTCGACATACCGAAGGTCGAATCGGCTCGCTTCGTCAAAGAAGGGGTGACGGGGCGACACTCGGAGCCACGCCTGCGACTTCGGCTCGGCCGTATCTTGCTCGTCATCATCCTGTTGGGTCTCCTGGGTTTCGGTACGTATCGAGGCGTCTCTTATGTGTCGGCCCCCCTAGAGGTCGCCGTACCACGTGTGCTGTCGCAGGACATCAGCGAGGCGCGTGCCGCGCTCTCCGACCAGGGACTCGACGCAGCCATCGTCGCGGAACGGTTCGATCGGAATGCGCCAAAAGGGGAGGTGTTGTCGCAAAGCCCCGAGGGGGGCATGTTGGTCGAGGGGAGCCGGGTATCTCTTATTATTTCCAAGGGTCCACCCGACGTAGCCGTTCCCAAGTTCGCCAACAGCACCCTGGCTATGGCGCGCACCCGGATCAAGGGATACGGCCTGAAGATAGGCCGTGTGATCGAACGCTATTCAGGCAAGAAGCGGGGGACCGTTCTCAAGCAGATACCCAACTCGTCGGAGATGCAGTGGGGATCGACCCTTCATTTGGTGGTGAGCAAAGGTCCTCCCCCGGTAAAGGTCCCGCAGGTGGCCGGAATGTCGCGGGCCGACGCACGGCACAAACTGAAAAAGCACGGGTTGCGGGTCGAGTTTCTCGAGGCGTATTC
>JALZEI010000084.1 GCA_030862115.1 Actinomycetota bacterium | reverse complement strand
CGCCTCCTCGCCGATGACGTTTGGCATCGGGAAAGGCTCCGGACCTCGAGACACGAAGATCGTCACGACGCTTTCCGGTTCGACCATCTCGAAGGGATCGGGGTCCTGGTCAAACACCAGGCCCTCCGCCACCTCGTCATTGAACTCCTCTTTAACTTCGAAGGCCAGGCCGGCTGTTTCGATGTTGGTCTCAGCTTGATCTTGCGTCTGGTTGATCACGTCCGGAACGGAGACCGGAGCCGGGCCTTCGGAGACGGTCAGGTCGATCTCCGTGGCCGGGTCGACTCTCTCGTCGGGATCGATGCTTTGCGAGATGACCCGGTTCTCCTTAACGGTTTCGTGGGGCTGTTTGGAGATGTCCCCCACGGCGAGCCCGGCCTCTTCGAGGATTTTCCTTGCATCCTTGAGCGTCTCGTTCGTCAGATCCGGGACCGGGACGGGTTTGGGTCCGCTGGACAGAAAGACCGTGACCGTTCCGCCCTCTTCGATCTCGTCGCCGGCATCCGGGTCCTGGTCGACGACCTCCCCGACGGGAGCTTTCGGGTGGGGACGCCTCTTGAACTCGGCGGTGAGGTCGAGCTGCTCGAGCTCGTCGGCCGCCTCCTCGCGCGACAACCCCACCAACTCGGGCACCTCCACGCCCTGTGAGGCAAGGGGGCCGAGGAACAAGAACGCCAAAAGACCACCCAGCGCGAGAAGGCCCAGCACGATCCAGGGCCATTTCTTCGAGCCCTCCGGTTCGTAAGGGGGCTGCCGGTCTTCGGTCATGACCCGCGTCCCTGCGTGTTGCGTCGCCGCGGCAGGCGGAAGCAACGGCGTGGCCATGACCTTTTGACCTGCCAGGAAGCGCTCGAGGTCCTCGCGGAAATCCGTTGCCGACTGGTACCGGTTATCGGGGTTCTTGGCCAGCGCTTTCATGACGATCGCGTCCATCGACTTCGGCACATCGGGGTTGGCGTGCGACGGAGGGTCCGGGATATCGCGCACGTGACGGTAGGCAACCGAAAGAGGAGTGTCTCCGGTAAACGGGGGTCGTCCCCCCAACATTTCGTAAAGGACACAACCGAGGCTGTAAACGTCCGAGCGTTGGTCTACGGGGTTGCCCTGCGCTTGTTCGGGCGACAAGTACGCGGCAGTTCCGATCACCATGCCCGTTTGGGTCATGTCCTGCTCGCCGTCGCGGCTGAGTGCGCGCGCGATTCCAAAGTCCGTGACTTTCGTCTGCCCCGAGGAATTCAGCATGATGTTGCTGGACTTGATGTCCCGATGCACAAGGCCGGCCTGGTGCGCGCGCTCAAGCGCGCGGGAGACATCGATTGCGATCTCAGCGGCGCGTTCCGGCATCAGGGGTCCGTCCGCCTGGATGATGTCGGCGAGCGACTTACCGTCGATGTACTCCATCACGATGTAGTACGTGGTTCCGTCGGCTCCGAAGTCGTAGAGCGAGACGACGTTGGGATGGTTCAGATTCGCTACGGCCTTCGCCTCCCGGTGAAAGCGCTCGACGAAAGTCTCGTCCGTCGACAGCCGGGCGCTCAGGACCTTCACCGCGACCACCCGGCCCAGCAGGTTGTCGTTAGCGCGATAAACCTCGGCCATGCCACCCGTGCCTGCCCTCTCGATGACCGAATAGCGGCCTCCGAAGGTTTGGTCGCTCGAACTCATACCTTGGGCACCTGTCTTTTCACTACTCCGAGGCTAGGGAACAAAGAATCGAGAGATCAAGGACTCGGGGATGGTGGCCCGGAAGGATCCACAGGATCCGATGGGCCGTCTCCCGCGCCCCCAACTTCTCTTCCTACGAACAAGATAACGCGAGAACCAGTCACTCCCTCGGTTCCCGCGTTCGGGTTCTGATCGAGAACAATTCCCGAGCTCCCGCGACTCGGTACGGCCCGGATATCGGACTCGAAGCCGACATCGGCTAACGACTCGACGGCGGCCGAGCCCTCCATTCCCACGACATCGGGGATGGAGACCTGGCCGGCGGACCCGGAAACCGTGGGTCGCCCGCCGTTTCCACCGCCCGGATCGTCCCTGCTTACCTCCGTCCGGAGTCGCCAGAAAAAAGCGCCGAGGGCGACGAGCACGAGAACGAGGAAGCCGGCCAGCACCCTTTTCCCCAGGCTTTCGGCATCGTATCGATCGGCGGGAAGAGGCCAGGGGGGCTTCTGGTCGCCGCCCGGAGCACCCGCTGGGGTCTTTTGGCTCCCGTAAGAAGCGGAGCTCTCCAGAGCCTTACGCGACGCATTCCGTTCGGGAGAGAGGAGCGCGTCCTCCAGTGCGGAGCGTAAGGCTGCCGCGCTCCGATAACGATTGTCGGCTCTTGTCGCGGTGGCGCGACGAACGACCTCGACGAGCGCGGGCGGGACGCCCCCCGGTGAGATCCCGGCGGGCGCGCCTCCCGAGTCGAAACCGTCCCGTTTATCGGGAGCGGCCTCGTCGAGGAGGTCGAAGAGAATGATGCCGAGGGAGTACAGATCGGTCTCGGGACCGATCCGTTTTCCTGCGGCGCTCTCGGGCGATCGGTGCCGATCCGGCGATCGGTGACCTCCGGGGCCGACTTCGAACCCGGAGACTCTTACGCGGTCGTCGTTGGTTACAAAAACACCGGTTGGATTCAAACCGCCGTGGACAATTCCCGCCGCGTGCGCGTGAGCGAGCGCGTCGCAGACTTGCACGGCGATGTCGACCGCCCGCATCGGTGCCGGCGGACCCTCCTCGGCGAGGACCCGATCCAGAGTGCGTCCTTCGACGTGTTCGACAACTATGAACTGACGCCCATCCTCGTCGCCGTGATCGAGAACTCTCACGATGTTCGGATGTGACAGCGCGGCGACCGCTCGAGCCCTCTTGGAAAGGTCTTTGCGGACGTCTGGGTCGGACACCAAGTCCTCGTGGAGCATCTTGATTGTCACCGGCGATCCTCGAAGTTCGTCTTCTGCGAGATAGATCGTGGCGTTTGCCTCCGAAGCAAGACGTCTCTTGATCCGGTAGCGATCGCCGAGACGGTCCGGCTCTACCATCCCCGCAGTTCTCGGTCCTTCTCGAGGATCGCCTTGGCGATGGGAGCGGCGACTTCGCCTCCGGTGGCCTCCGATCCGAGCGTTCCACCGTTCTCAACGAGTACCGCGACGGCGAGTTGTGGATCGTCTGCGGGAGCGAAGCTAATGAACCACGCGTGCGGATCCGCGCCCTCAACGGTCTGGGCCGTCCCAGTTTTCCCGGCGACCTCAATGCCTTCGATCTGCGCGGCGGTGCCGGTGCCTCGTTCGACGACCGCCACCATCATCTCCGTAACCTGTTCCGCGTTTGCCGACGACAAAGCGGTGCCGATCGTCTCCGGCGAGAAACGCTCGGAGATGCCCCCTTCGGGATCTGTGATCTCGCGCACGAGCCGGGGCCTGGGAGTCCCGCCGCCGTTCGCGACCGAGGCCGCGACCAGCGCCATTTGAAGGGGGGTCGTGGAGACATCGCCCTGTCCGATCCCGGCAAAGGCCCGCTGCGGCTCCTGATCGTCGGGGACGTCCGGGAAGACGCTGATGCCGGTGGCGATGTCGAAGGGAAGTTCGCTGTTGAACCCCATGTCTTCCGCAACACCCCGGATCTCGTCGGGGATCTGAAGGCCGAGGATGGCGAACGTCGTGTCGCAGGAGACGACGAGCGCTTCGAAGAGAGCGATCGGCGTGCCCCCGTTGCAGGCGGTCTTCGTAAAGTTGGTGAGGGTGTCTTCGGTGAGCGGGAGATTGAGCTCGACCGGGTCTCTGAAGGTCGAGTTGGGGTTGAAGCGACCCGACTCCAGCGCGGCGGCGGCGACCGCGACCTTGAAGGTCGAACCCGGCGGGAA
>JALZEI010000074.1 GCA_030862115.1 Actinomycetota bacterium | reverse complement strand
GGGTTACCAGGGCCCGGCCGGAACCCTCGGCTCGGCCGGAACCCTCGGCTCGGCCGGAACCCTCGGCTCGGCCGGAACCCTCGGCTCGGCCGGAACCCTCGGCTCGGGTTATTACGTCGAATCGCCTTTCATACGCGACAAACAAGGAAGGGCTCGCTTCTTTCACGGAGTCAACGCGGTGTGGAAGCTCGATCCTTACTACCCGCCGAGCACCCTGTTCGGAACGAAGAAGTCAAAGAGCTACTTCGACGCGCGCGACGCGCGCTTCCTGGCTCGAAGCGGTTTGAACAGCGTTCGCCTTGGAGTCCTTTTCGCCGGTGTCGAGCCCAAACACGGCGAGTTCGACAACTCCTATTTGAGGAAGACTCGCCGCATCACGGACCTTCTCGCCAAGCACGGGGTCACGGTGATGGTGGACTTCCATCAAGACATGTATCACGAACGGTTCGAGGGCGAGGGCTTTCCGACGTGGTCCGTGAAGGACGACGGTGTTCCCCCGACGAACTGCTGTGGTTTTCCCGGCAACTACTTCACCCCCGCGGTTCGTCGGGCCTTCGACAACCTCTGGGACAACAAAGACGGTTTGTGGGACGAGTACCGCGACGCATGGGTCCATACAGTGGCGAGGTTCAAGGACGCGAAGAACCTCATCGGTTACGACCTGTTGAATGAGCCGTGGCCGGGCAGTCAGGCGGAGACCTGCGCGAATCCCGAGGGATGTCCGGTCTTCGACACCGAGAAACTTCAGCCTTTCTTCGAGCACGTCATGGCCGGCATGCGCGAGGAAGACCCGAACGGAATTATCTGGTGGGACGCGAACGTCATCACCAACAGCGGGGCCAAGAACAATGTCGGCCTGAACGATCCCATCGACCCCGCGAAGAACCAGGGCATCTCGTTCCATGTCTATTGCATCGCGGGCAGTCCCTCCACGGGCATCCGTCCGGGGGACGATCCGAGCTGTGGGCAAAGCCAACCAATTGCTTTCGACAACCAGGACGCCGCCGCCGAGCGGAATCAGTCGTCGTTGTTCCTCACCGAGTTCGGTGCCTCCGACGACGTGCGGGACATCAGGCGCGTCGCTCGGCTCTCGGATCAACACATGGTGTCGTGGCATTACTGGCACTACGGCGAATGGAAGGACCCGACCACCACCGGAACCGGCGGTGCCCAGGGCATGTTCGAGGACGACCTCGACCGTCCCGACAGTCTCAAGAAGAGAAAGGCGCGCGTCTTAATTCGTACCTATCCGCAAGCGGTGGCCGGCGATCCCACGAGGTTCCGTTTCCGCCCCTACTCGGAGCGGCGACGTTTCAAGCTCGTCTACAAAACCGATCCGGCGATCGATGCGCCGACGGTCATTTACGTTCCCGTGAATCGTCACTACCTGGGCGACTACGACGTCGAGATCGAGGGCCCCGCGAAGGTCGTGTCTCGCAACGACCCCCGTTTTTTGAAGTTAGACAACACGGGGGCCGGCAAAGTAGTTGTGAAAGTCGCCCGCCCCCGCGGCAATTGATGACCCCTCGTAAATAAAGCTGGGTGCTACTCCGTCGAGATCGAGGGCCCGCGAAGGTCGTGTCTCGCAACGACTCCCGCTTTTTGAAGTTAGACAACACGGAGGCCGGCAAAGTAGTTGTGAAAGTCGCCCGCCCCCGCGGCAATTGATGCCCCCTCGGAAACAAAGCTGGGTGCTACTCTGAAATCGTGACGTATTGGGGTTACAACGAAGGCATAAACGATCCGCCTTTGACTAGGGATCCCGTTCAGCCCGAAACTCGCCACCACCTTTCAAACAGCGGGCCTTGCTGGCTGCCGTTTTTCTGGGGGTCATCTTTGCGATCGCTCTTGTTGCCAAACTGACCTAGCTGTTTGGATCGTTCCGGTCTCTTGCCCAGAGCAGCGAGAACCCCACTCCTGATCGCGATGTTCTTCACTGCGGCGGGCCTGGCCGCGTGCAGCGACGACGACAAGGGGTCCGCCCCGCAAACCGTTACCAAAGCGGACGTGATCGCGCGCGTCGACAAGATCTGCAGACAGGGGCAGGGGCAGATCGAGGGTTTGGAGGCGCCGAAAAGTCTGGAGGCAAGCGCCGACTTCTTGGGACGCGTCCTTCCGGTCGTGCGCGAGAACCTGGACCGCATCCGCGCTATCG
>JALZEI010000012.1 GCA_030862115.1 Actinomycetota bacterium | reverse complement strand
GTCCAGGGCTCAACGGCGGCGACGTCCTCGAGGCCGCGCGCGATCGCCTCGATCAGTTTGGCCTGCTTGCCCGACGACCCGAGGAAGATGCGCGGCTTGTTCATGCGCGATTCATGATGACGGACATGATAGCCGGGGCCATAGGTGATTGGCCGAACCTGTGGTGGCCCCGCGACGGAAAGACTGAGGGCGCGCTCTCCCGGGCTTCGATGCCAAGAGAGACTGACTGCGGAACGGGATCGCATCCGGACGCTCGGCGGCGACTGATCGCTCCCACGGCGCATCCGGGTGGGACCGGCCCATCCCAGGGTCCAAGAGCATCCGCTTCGAGTCCCGTGAGCGTTCGTCGGATCGATCTTTTGTCTTGACTCGTTCGCGGCTCGAATGCTTTAATTCGCTCTGCCTCGGGAGGATCGCAGAGCGATAGTTATGTATTTCATCCCTCCGAGGGTTGATCGGCGGGCACCTGGCGGATCGCTCGGCTCAACCGGGCGGTGGGGAGAGAACTACGGGCGGTAGGGCGGATTCGTGGGGAAAGGTTGCGGCGTGGTCGCGCGCGCGTCGTCAGACAGCGCGCCGAGCCTCTCCGGTGATCACGGTCGCCATCGTGACGGCTCTCGCAGGGACCGTCGCCCTCGGGCTCACGGCTGCCGGGGTTCTCGCAGATGGACGCTCGGCATCGAGCGCGGGGCTGCAGGGGCTTGCGCTGAACCTCGAAAGCTTCGAGCTGGTTGCAGACCATCACGACCAGACCCGTCACGATCACTCGCAGGGATTCCAGATGCCCACTGCGATGATGCCCGGAACTCCCGAACGTGGACGTCGGCGCGTACACGTCGAGCTGAAGCTCACGAATGAAAGTGAGTCTCCGCGTTCGCTGGGTGCTCGCGAGTTCACGATCCGATCGCGAGGAGAGCTGTGGCCCGCGACCGATCGAAGTCACGCGGGCCGAGCCCTCTACCCCGAGCACGTCGTGTGGCTGGATCTCTATTTCGACGTTCCAGAGGGGGACGCGCCTCTCGAGCTCGTGTGGAGGAGAGGCGGCGAGGCGGAGGTGCTCGCCCTGGACGCGGCGCCATCCGATCACGAGCACTCCGATCACGAGCACTAAAGGCGGGGAGTCAATGCAGCGGGGTGGGGACTAGGGCGTAGGAGGGTCGATGTGAGCGTCGACAGCGGGTCTGGGGGGAAGAGGGCAGAGCTCTCGGGTGGTGTCCTCGTGGTGTTGGTGGGAGCGTGCCTCGCGCTGGGCGTAGTGGGCTCACAGCACGCGATCCATGTCTACACGCTCGGGCTCGCAGACTCGGCCGGTGGCCACCTGTTGCACTGGCTGCGCGATGCTCTCCTCGCGCTGCCGATCGGACTACTCGCGGCGTGGTTCGGGGTCGTGCGGCGACCGGGCCGCTCGCCGTCCACGCAGGCGGCAACGACTTCCTTGACGTTCGCATTGCTCACGGTGCCCGGCGTCGCCGCTCACCATTACGTCGACCAATTCCTCGCTGGGGGCGTACACACGCACGCCGCGGGGCTCGAGAGCTCCGTCACCATCGCAGGACACGCGCTCCACGGTCTCAGGGATGCGTTGCTCGCGCAGCCGGTTGCCTTCGCAATCGCGTTGCTCGTCCTGGCGTTGCCCGCCTCGCTCCTGGGCACGGTTCGACGCTCCGCCACCTCGGGCCTGGGGAGGCGGTTCGCCACCGTCGGCCTCGTCGTGGCCTTCGCCATGATCGGCCTTCCCGTGACGGAGGGGATCAGACCGGCCTCCGCCCAGACCGGGAGCGATCCATGCAGCGCGCCGGGAACCCCGCAGCGCTCCTACAACGTCAGCGCGATCAACGTCGACATCACCTACAACAAGTTCGGGGACGTGGATCGACTCGGTTTCATGTACGCGCTGGACGAGAACATCGGCGACGTGCGCGCGCAGGAGAGGACGCAGCAGGTCTCGACGGGGCTGCGTAAGGACCCGATCCAGCCGTTGGTCCTGCGAGCGAATCTCGGGGACTGCCTCACGATCAATTTCAGCAACAGGCTTACCGAAGGCCTCGGGCCCAGCGGCCAGGTCGCTCCGCCTCCGGCGGCTTCGATCCACGTGCACGGCGTCGCGTACCAAACGAGCAGTGCGGGGAGCGCGGTCGGCGACAACCCGAGCTCTCTCGTGCCCCCGGGCGGCAGCGCGACCTACAAGCTCTTCATCGATCCGTCGCTGGACGAGGGCGGGAAGGTCTTCCACAGTCACGGCGACAGCCGGCAACTGACCGCACACGGGCTCTTCGGGACGATCATCGCCGAGCCGGCCGGGTCGTCGTATTTCGACACCGAGACCGGCGCGCCGCTCGCGGGTAGCAATTGGGAGGCGATCATCCAGCCACCCTCCGAGCCGGCGTTCAGGGAATTCGCGATCATCTACCACGAGGTCGGCGACGAGACGTTCTTGCCCGACAACCATGAGCCCGACATCAACGACGGCAACTTCGAATACGCTCCGCCGCCTCAGGTCGACGATCTGACCAAGACCTACCGGCCGGCGACGCGCGCCCTCAACTACCGCGCCGAGCCTTTCCTGCGGCGACTCGAGACCGTCCAGAAGGCATTCAACCGCGACGGTGACAAGTCACAGGGATACGGCTCCTACGCGTTCGGGGATCCCGCTACGCCCATCCCGCGCAGCTACGTGTGCGAGCCGGCCAAGACGCGTCTCATGCATCTGGGCAGCGAGCAGGCACACGTGCATCACCTCCACGGCGGTGCGATCAGGTGGCGCAGGAACCCGGACGCGGATCCCAACGCCACGGAATCGTGCCCCAAGAAGGTGCCGGCGCAAAACGCTCAATCGATCCGGCTCGACTCCCAGACGATCAGCCCGATGGAGTCCTACAGCCTCGAGCACGAGTGTGGCGCGGGCGGCTGTCAGGCGGCCGCAGGCGACTTCCTCTACCACTGCCACATAGCCGAGCATTACATCGCAGGGATGTGGAGCTTCTGGCGTGTCTTCGACACCAGACAGGACAACCTCGCCACGGTGCCGGGCCAGCCTCCGCCTCCGCAGGCCGTCGACTCGACGGGACTGATCGGACGGACGATCAACGGCAAGACGGTCGTGCCGCAATCGCAGTTCACCAATCCGGCGACCCAGATCGCGCTGGAAACCCTCGTGGAGTCGGAGTTTCCGCCTCGCGGGGTGCCGATCGACCACGAAGACGCGACCGTGTGGGACTGGGAGAAGCAAGGAAGCACGAATGCGCCCCTCTACGTGGGCGAACCCGAAGATACGGTCTGCTGGCCCAACTTCTGTTCCTCCACGCCCGGCGTCAGACCGGCGATCAAGTTCAATCCCGAGAGCGGCAAGTACGCGTGGCCGTTATTCCGGCCTCACCTCGGGGACCGTCCGCCCTTCTCACCCAACGGCCATAGCGGCGCTCCGTGGCTGGGGGAAACCCAGACCGCGGAGAAACCGAGTGGACTCTGTCCTGCCTCGGCGCCGGTGCGCACGTACAACATCACGGCCATCACGCTCCCCATAACGCAGACGGACAACGGTGACGTCGACCAGAACGGGCAGATCTTCGTGTTGAACGAAGACAGGGCCGCGGTGCTCGCCGGGCAGAAGCCGGCCGAACCCTTGGCCATCCGGTCCAATGTGGGGGATTGCGTCGCGTTGACGCTGTCCAGTCAACTCGTAGACAACGCCGAGAACGGGTTCCATTCCAAGGTCAACATGCACACGCATTTCGTGCAGTTCGATCCGCAGGCGTCGGATGGAGTCATCACGGGGATGTCGTACGAGCAGTCGGTAAATCCGTTCGCGGAGGAGAACCGCACGCTGACGGACAACGCTCCCGCGGGAAGCACGGTCATCCGCGTCGACCAGGCAAACAGGCTGCGCGTGGGCATCTCGATCGCCGTCGGTCAGGGCCGGCCGAACATCGAGATCCGAAAGATCACCGCGATCTCGCGCAACGGCAGGCAGATCACGCTCGATCGCGGACTGAACCAGGCGCACGTGGCGGGAGAGAACGTCGGCGTCGAGTTCGTTCAATACCGCTGGTACTCCGACGTCGATTCGGGAAGTGTCTTCTGGCACGACCACGTCGACGGGATCCACTCGTGGGGCCATGGTCTGTTCGCGGTGCACGTCATCGAGCCACCGGGCTCCACCTATCACGATCCGAGGACCGGCCAGGAGGTTCGCAGCGGCAACATCGTCGACATCCATACGAATGGCGACGTCGGAGTGGGTGCCGACCGTGATTTCCGCGAGTTCGTCGTGTTCCTGCACAACAACCTGCGTGGTCCCGGCGCGCCGGTGAGCTGTGAGTACGGAAGCATCAACCTGCGGGCCGAACCCTTCGACCGCCGGGGCGGCGGAGGAGGCGGGGGTGACCCGCTGGCACCCGACTTACTCGTCGGGGACCCCATCGTGAACCCGGGGTGTCCGGGACAGGACACCGACGACCCGAACATCTTCTCGTCGGTGCGGTACGGCGATCCCTTCACCCCCCTCCCGAGGGCCTATGTCGGCGACGACTTCGTGATCCGCGGGGTCGGGCTGGGAGAACGCGTCGAAGCGCTGCGGTTCACCGGCCATCGCTTCGCGGTCGAGCGCTTCAACTCGGCCGGAGAGCTGAGCGACGCGGCGACGATCGGGATCTCGGAGCGCTTCGACCTGATCCTGGATGGAGGGGCCGGTGGACCCGGCCGCTTCCCCGGGGACTACCTCTACTACAGCACGCGCAACTTCGAGCTGGCCAACGGCGCGTGGGGGATCCTGCGCGTCCACGACAAGCTGAAGCCGGACCTGAAGCCGTTGCCGGACAATCCGCCCCCGTCGGGCTCGGGCTTCCCGCAGCTCGGTCATACCGGCGGCTCTCCGCCCCCGGCGACGGGGCCCGGAACGCCCTGTCCTCCCGGGGCGCCTACGAAGGCGTTCAACGTCTCGGTATTCCGACAACCACTTCCGCTCGGGGGCTCGGAGGACTCCGGCGGGATCATCTATTCACTGTCTGCCGACAAGGCCGGAATCCAGGCCGGTACCAAGCCGACGCGTCCGCTCGTGCTCCGCGCCAACCGGGGCGATTGCATCGAGGTCACCTTGCGGAACGACAGTCAAAAGCGTGCGGGGTTCGGCCCCGCCAAGGTGCTCTTCGATCCCCAGGGGTCCTACGGAGCCGCCATCGGGCTGAACCCAGATTCCACGGTCGCTCCGGGCGCTACCTACACCTACCGTTTCTACGCCGACAAGGAGCTCGGGACGTCGCTCTTCTTGAATTGGGGGGACCAGTCCTCGCAGATGCACGGTGCCTACGGCGCGCTCATCATCGAGCCGCCGGGCTCGACCTACACCCACCCCACGACCGGCGCGCCCCTGGAATCGGGACCGGTGGCGGACGTCCACGGCCCGAACGGAAACTTCCGAGAGCTCGCCGCGTTGTTCCACGCGAGCGATGCTCACATCGGGCGCAACACGATGCCGTACCCGCGCGACGTCTCCGGGTTCTCGTCGCTCAACTACGAGGTGGCTCCGCTCGCCGATCGTCTCGGCGGCGGGCCGGGGACGGTGTTCAGCTCGGCCGCGCACGGTGACCCATCTACCACCGTGCTGCGCGCCCACGCGGGCGATCCGGTCCGCATACGGGTAGCGGTCCCCGTGTCGCAGAACGTCCATGCCTTCTCCTTGGAGGGGCATTCGTGGCCGCTCGAGCCGTTCCTGGGCGGGTCCGAGATCATCAGCACACGCACGATCACATCGGGCGAGTCGCTCGACGCGTTCCTGGTGGGGGGTGCAGGAGGGCCCCTCGCCTCGCCCGGCGATTACCTGTACCTCGATCACCGCTTCCCCTTCACCCGCGCCGGCCTGTGGGGGCTCCTTCGGGTACTGCCACCCGGTGACGGGACAGTGAGGCCGTTATGAGGGCGGACTCTGAATAGAGAGGGTCGCAGGGGAGTCCGGGATAATCCTGGGCTCCCCCAACCTCCCTCGTGAATCGCTCGTCCTGGCCTTCGTGGACGTCGACAATCTCAAGGAGAAGAACGACTCGCTGGGGCACGTCGCCGGTGACCGGCTTCTTCGTGAAGCCGTGGAAAGCATCCGCGCGAACCTTCGTTCCTATGACCTCATCGTCCGCTTCGGAGGTGACGAGTTCGTCTGCGCTCTGATCGAAGTGAGCATGCCCCAGACTGCCGAACGGTTCGCGGCGGTGAATGCGAAGCTCGAAGACCTGGAGGCCTCGATCACCGTAGGACTCGCGGAGATGCGCGCCGGCGACTCTCTCGCCGATCTCGTCGAGCGGGCGGACCAGGCGCTTTACGTCAACCGCGACCACCGCCTGTCGCGCAGGTAGCGTCCCCTCACATCAGCATGGTCAAGTGCGTTGGACGCTTCCTCGTACAGCGCTGATGCCAGGACCCCGAGTCCGAATCGACCCCCCGGGATCGCTTGTATCGGCAATCAAGTCGGTCGTTGCAGAGTCCATTGCGGTGAGACTGCATCCACGAGAGGTCGAGCCAAGACCATGACTGACGAACGTGAACGCGCCGGCGACGAGGCCGGTCCCGCGCGGGATCCATGAGCATCCGCCGGAGGACCCACGACGAGTTCCTCGAGGCGACCCTGCCTGCCCTCGACCTCGTCTACAACCTCGCGCGCCGCCTGGTGGACCCCGATGACGTAGAGGACGTGGTGCAGGAGACGTTTACGCGTGCCTTCGACGCGTGGTCGTCAGGCCGGCCTCCGCGCAAGGTGGAGCCATGGCTGGCAACGATCTGCCTCAATACGGGTCGGAGCTTGCTGAGGCGGGCATCGAGCCGGCGGGAGTTTCCGACCGAACCCGACCCGACGCTGGCAGCAGGGGACGATGTGGCCGGCGATGCCGTTGCGAACGTTCGCAGGGAGGCGGTTCACGCGGCCCTCTGGGAGCTTCCCGAGGAGCAGCGCATCGCCA
This sequence comes from Actinomycetota bacterium, assembly GCA_030862115.1. Classification (GTDB taxonomy): domain Bacteria; phylum Actinomycetota; class CADDZG01; order CADDZG01; family WHSQ01; genus JALZEK01. Next base: position 2,781 of record JALZEI010000012.1, on the reverse strand, counting down.
TCACCCTGATGGACCTAGACGGGTTCACCGCGTCTCGAGCGGCCAAGATCACCGATTCACCACGCGGAACGGTCCTTGCGCGGGTGCATCGCGGCCGCAAGAGACTCGCACGCATACTCGAGAAGGAGGTGGACCAGGTTGAGACATGATCCGGAGCGGAACGCGGCTGCGTACCTGGGCGGCCTCCTGAAGGGCGCTCGCCGCAAGATGTTCGAGCGCCACATGGTCGATTGCGAGGACTGCTGGCGCGAGGTCGACCTCGGGCGCAAGGGCCGGGCGGTAGCAGAGGCGGGGCGTGAGATTGCTCCCCAAGCGCTGCGCGAGCGGGTCCGCGCCGCGGTCCAAACGGTACGACCTCGCCGCCGTCGGCCCCGCTGGATCTTAGGGGCAGGAGTGGCCGCCATCGCTGCCGTCGTCGTTTCCGTGATGGTGCTGATCCCGGAACGTGAGCCTCGCGAGATCGAGGAGGTCCTTGCTTCGTTCCGAAGCGGAAACGTCGGGACGCCGACAGATCCTCGGCTTCCGGAAAGTCTGTCGGAGCTGGAGCTGGTTGGTGCGACGCAAATGCGGCTGGAGGGGCGCGACGCCGTCGCCCACACCTACGTCGATCGGTCCGGTGACGAGGTCGTCGTCTACGTCGCCGAGGAAGAGTGGCCGGTGGCAGTGGGGGCCGAACACGACAACTCGGGCGAGACGTGGCTGGCCGAGAAGGGCGAGCTCGTGATGATCTGCCTCAACGAACCGGAGCCATCGTTGGTCGTGGGAGACGATGTTCACGACGTGGAGCTCGCGGCATACGCGCTTCGTCCGTAGCCCGCAATCACCAGCGCAGGTATTGCGTCCTATTCCACGTGAGCAGGTCGACATGTGGAGGTGATCGCGATGGCAGTTGCGACTGCAGGCCGGCGCCTGGTCGAAGAACGAGGCGATCTGGGCGCGGCCGTTCGCACCGGGGCATTGTGGGGGATCGTCGCTGCGGCGGTGATGGCGATGTACGCGATGGTCGCGGGAGCTACGTACCTCGACAGCGGCTTCTTCACGCCGCTGTACCACATCGCTTCGTCCGTCATCGAGCCCAACGCGATGATGACTTCGATGCAGAACGCGATGGAGGATCGGACGAGCTTCCACTTCGCGCTCGGCCCCGCGGTCGTGGGCATGGTGATCCACTTCGTGACGGGCTCGATCTACGGCGTCGTATTCGCACTCGTTGCGCGTGCTCTGCGGCTGTCGGGCGGCGCTGCGGTCGCGGCGGGCGCCGGGTTCGGCATCGGGGTGCTTCTCTTCAGCAGCTTCGTCGGGCTTCCCGTCGCTGCGGCTTTGTTCGACGGTGGAGACCCGATTGCGGACATGCCGGAGATGGTGGGCTGGACGACCTTTACGATCGAACACGTGATGTTCGGGGCCGTTCTCGGGGCGGGGTGGTTCTCGTTCACCCGCCGCGATGTCCCGGCGGGTGAGGAGGTATAGCGATGCCGACGTCCATCGATCAACACGAGGTCCGGCGGCTGCTCGATAAGGAGAGCGCGCAGCTGGTCGAGGTGCTACCTCACCAGGAGTACGAGCAAGAGCACATCGCGGGGGCGATCAACGTGCCGTTGAAGGAACTCACCCCCGACTCCGTCGCCGTCCTCGATCGCTCTCGACCGGTCGTCGTCTACTGTCACGACTTCTTGTGAGACATGAGCCCCCGAGCCGCGTGCCGGCTCGAGAGTCTCGGCTTCAGCGCCGTCTATGACTATGCCGCCGGGAAGTCCGACTGGACCGGGAGCGGCCTCCCGACGGAAGGCACTCATGCGGACTTGCCCCGGCCCGGTCGCCTAGCGCGAGAGACCCCCACGTGTCGGCCGAGAGACACCGTGGCCTTCGCTCGTAAGCGTGCGGGGGACGGCGGAGTCTGCATCGTTACCAGCGACGACGGCATCGTCTTGGGGCGCCTGCGCGGCAAGGCGCTGGACGGCGATGGCGAAATGACGGTGGAAGACGTGATGGAAACGGGACCCACGACCGTCCGTTACGACGAGTTCCTGCCGGATCTGGTGGAGCGCATGCAGAAGAGCGGTGTCGAGTCGATCCTCGTCACCAAGCCGTCTGGGCACCTCGTTGGAATCCTGCGGCGCAAGGACGCAGAGGAGTCGCTCGCCGATCTGCTCAAGACCTAGTCCGGTCTTGACCATCTCGAATGAGGTCGCCTAACGTGGCGCGATGCCGGTCTTCGAAACCGTCAAGGTGGCCGCCGTCCAGGCTTCTCCCGTCATCCTCGACGCGGAAGCGACCATAGAGAAAGCTCTTGGTCTTCTGCATCAGGCTGCCGACGAGGGAGTCCGGCTGGCCGTCTTTCCCGAGACATTCGTGTCGGTGTATCCGAGCGGAGCTTGGGCCCACCAAGCGGCGCAGTTCGGTGGCTTCGACGTGATGTGGGAACGCCTGTGGGCCTCTTCGATCGAGGTCCCTGGCCCTGCCATAGACAAGGTTGCAGCAGCGTGCGCCGAGCGCGGGATCCACTGCGTTCTCGGTATCAACGAACGAGAGATCGAACGCCCCGGCTCTCTGTACAACTCTTACGTGTTGATGGGACCCACAGGCGTGTTGACCAAACACCGCAAGCTCGTCCCCACGATGCACGAACGCCTCTTCCATGGAGCCGGAGACGGGACGGATCTGAACGTGGCCGAGACCGAGCTGGGCAGGATCGGGGGACTCATCTGTTGGGAGAACCGGATGCCCCTTGCTCGTTACGAGCTGTATCAGAAGGGCGTCCAGATTTGGGTAGCGCCGACC